>RXIX01000158.1 GCA_003989075.1 Candidatus Competibacteraceae bacterium
TTTGAAGAGCGCTGGCGCGATCGCTGGTGCATCGATATATCCAAGGAACTGGCCGATATCATCGATGAGAGTTGGGCGGGCGAAGGTCTGGTGCCGCCCTATCACGTCTATCTCAAGATGGCGTACCACCTCGCCCAGGAAGCGCGGGCCGGACTCGCAGAATTCCGCATTCCCCCGGTCTTTGGTCATGCCCTGTTCGATTTCCAGGTGGCGGCAGTCAAGATCGCGGCCCATCACCTGAACAAGCGTGGCGGCGTGCTGATCGGTGATGTGGTCGGTTTGGGCAAGTCGATGATGGCCACCGCGCTGGCCAAAGTCTTCGAGGACGATTACCACACCGAAACGCTCATCATCTGCCCCAAAAACCTGGTTTCGATGTGGGAGGACTACGCGCACCGCTATCGCCTGCATGCCAAGGTGCTGCCGCTGTCCAAAGTGCTGAGCGAGCTCCCGGAGAAAACCCGCCGTTACCGGCTGATCCTCATCGATGAGTCGCACAATCTGCGCAACAAGGAAGGCAAGCGTTGGAACGTCATCCGCGAGTACATCGCGCGCAACGACAGCCTCACCGTTCTGCTCTCGGCCACGCCCTACAACAAGAGCTACCGCGATCTTTCCGCGCAATTGGCCTTATTCCTGAATGAAGAGGCCGACATCGGCATTCGCCCGGAAAAGCTGCTGGCCGAGTTAGGTGGCGAGCA
The DNA here is from genome assembly GCA_003989075.1 of Candidatus Competibacteraceae bacterium. Classification (GTDB taxonomy): domain Bacteria; phylum Pseudomonadota; class Gammaproteobacteria; order Competibacterales; family Competibacteraceae; genus RXIX01. The sequence goes on from RXIX01000158.1 coordinate 702, forward strand.
CGAATTCATCCGTCGTCACCAGTGTGGCGTGCGATCGCTGGCCGCGTTTGAGAAGAGCGAAATTCCCGATGACTGGCGCGACCTCATGCGTTTGTACATGGTGCGCCGCACGCGCGGCTTCATCATGCAGCACTACACCCGCGAAGATGAGCGCGGCAAATACCTATTGTTCTCGGATGGCCGCAAATCCTATTTCCCGAAGCGTCTGCCGCGGAACCTGCGCTTCAAGATCGACGATGCGAACCCGTCCGACCCTTACGCACGCTTCTACAGCGACCCCGTGGTCAATGCGATCAATGAACTGATCCTGCCGCGTTATGGCTTGGGGAATTACGTTGCTCCGAAACCCAAGACGCCGCCCACGCCGCACCAGGCCAAGGTTATCGAGGGACTTTCCCGCGCGGGCACACGCCTGATGGGCTTTTGCCGCACCAATCTTTTCAAGCGCCTGGAAAGTGCTGGCCCGGCGTTCATTCTGTCCATCGAGCGCCATATCCTGCGCAACTTCATTGTCTTGCACGCCATTGAGAACGGTCTGGATATTCCTTTGGGCACGCAAGGAGCCGAACTGCTCGATACACGCCACTACGACGAAGATCCCGATGGCCTGTTGGCTGATGACAACGGTGATGATGACGTTGCCGACCCGATCGCTACTAGCGGCCTGCGCAGTGAGGCTGACTATCGAGCACGCGCTGCCCAGACTTACGCGCTGTACCGCGACGCACTGCAAAACCGCTTCAAATGGTTGCCGGGAACGCTGTTCATCAAGGCACTCGCCAAAGATCTGCTCGCGGATGCGCAGTCCTTGTTGCAGATCCTGCACCTGTGCGGTGACTGGCAGGCTGCTGCGGATACCAAGCTGGCAGCCTTGATCGAACTGATCAAGCAGCGCCACCCGAAGCAAAAACTGCTCGTCTTCACCCAGTTTGCCGACACGGCTCGCTATCTCAAGACGCAGTTGATCGTGCGCGGTATCAAACCAGTGGAGGAGGCGACCGGGCAGAGCGCCGACCCGACTGCGCTGGCCTGGCATTTTTCGCCGGAATCGAATGGCAAGCGCGAGCAAATCAAAAAAGCTGACGAACTGCGCGTGCTGATTGCCACTGATGTGCTTTCCGAAGGCCAGAACCTGCAGGACGCCCACATCATCGTCAACTACGACTTGCCGTGGGCCATCATCCGCCTGATTCAACGGGCGGGTCGGGTTGACCGCATCGGCCAGCAGTCTGATCAGATTCTCTGTTATTCCTTTGTTCCGGCTGATGGGGTGGAGCGGCTTATCAAGCTGCGCGCCCGGGTTAAGCAACGTCTGATCGAGAATGCCGAGGTTGTCGGCTCTGACGAAAGCTTCTTCGATGATGACACGGATGCAGAATTGATCCGCGATCTGTACACCGAGAAGAACGGCATCCTGGATGACGACGGCGACACCGAGGTCGATCTTGCCTCCTACGCCTACCAGATCTGGAAAAACGCCACCGATGCCGATCCATCGCTAGCGGCCAAGATTGAGGCCATGCCCAACGTGGTGTATGCCACCAAGGCCCACGAGCACAATCCGGCGTCGCCCAGCGGTGTGCTGGTCTATATGCGCACCGCGCAGGGCAACGACGCGCTGGCTTGGATGGATGAAGCCGGCAAGGCCGTTACTCAATCCCAGCTCACTATTTTGAAAGCCGCTGCCTGTGCGGCTGACACCCCGGCCCTGTCGCGCACTGAGCATCATCATGCACTCACGCAACAGGGTTTGGCTCATATCGTCGAGGAGGAAAAATCCTTCGGCGGAGCGCTGGGTCGTCCCTCGGGCGCGCGTTTTAAGACCTTTGAGCGCCTCAAGCGCTTCCGTGGCAATCTGGGCGACAAACGCGACTTGTTGATCACTGACGAATATGTGCGCCGCATCGACCGGATGATGGAAGAACTCTATCGTTATCCGCTCTACCCGTCGGCCACTGACAGCCTGAATCGCCAGCTCAAGGCCGGCATTGGCGACCATCAGTTGCTGGATCTGGTTTTCTCGCTGCGCGAAGACGGGCGCCTTTGCATCATTGACGATCAGGAACAGCAGAAGGAGCCTAAACTCATCTGCTCGATGGGGCTGGCTTGAGCCTATAGGGAAGAAAAGAACATGACGATTGACGCTGCCCGCTTCCAGAAACTGCTTGATGATTTCAAGCTGGAACAACTGTTCAACGAGCTTGGTTGGGAGCGACCCCATCTCAAGCCGCAAGCCATCACGGTCAATGGCGAGGCTTTCACGCTGACCAACGTTGCCCACAAGCGTGGGGTGGCGGTATTTCGCTGTTCGCCCGATCGTGCGGGCCGAGTGCCTACACGTCCGCTGTTGCTCAAGATCGAGAAAGAAGCGGTTAAGCGTGCCTATGAACATCTCTTGGTCTTTGCCGATGCCGGTGAAACCATGCTCACTTGGCTGTGGGTTTCGCGTGCGCCGGGACAGCCGACCACGACCCGCTCCCATACCTGGCGCAAGGGGCAGAACGGCGAATCGTTGCGCCAGAAGCTCTCCCAGATCGTCTGGTCGCTGGAAGAGGAAGAGGCTATCACGCTCACTGACGTGATCACCGGCTTGCGCAATGCCTTTGACCGCGACCGCATCTCCAAGAGTTTCTATGAGAAATTCAAGGCCCAGCACGAAGCGTTTGCCAATTTCATCGAGGGGCTGACTGCTGCCAGCGACAAGGCTTGGTATGCCTCGCTGATGCTCAACCGGCTGATGTTCGTGTATTTCATTCAGAAGAAGGGCTTTCTGGATGGCGATGAGAATTATCTTGCCAAGCGGATGGCTCAGGTGCAGGCGGCGGCCGGCAAGGGCAAGTTCCACAGCTTTTATCGCCAGTTTCTGCGCCGTCTGTTCCATGAAGGCTTGGGTCAGGCCAAGGGTGAGCGCAACCCTGAACTCAGCCGCCTGATCGGCGATGTGCCTTATTTGAATGGTGGTTTGTTTGATGTGCATGATCTCGAAGCCACCCACCCCAGCATTGATATTCCCGACGAAGCCTTTGAACGCCTGTTCGCGTTTTTCGATGCCTGGGACTGGCATCTTGATGATCGACCGTTGGCCAGCGGGAAAGAAATCAATCCCGATGTGCTCGGTTATATCTTTGAGAAGTACATCAATCAGAAGCAGATGGGGGCGTATTACACCAAGGAAGACATTACCGGGTACATCGCTAAAAACACCGTCGTGCCGCACCTGATCGAGCAGGCCCGCGAGCGTTGCAAGGTGGCGTTCGAGGGTGAATCTTCGATGTGGAATCTGCTCCAGGCTGACCCCGATCGTTATATCTACCCGGCGATGAAAATCGGTGTGATTGATGCCGCCGGCACTGTTGTGCCTGAATCCGCTTTGCCCGATTTTGTGCAGGCTGGTATGAAAGACGCCAAGGCGCGCATGTTCGAGCGTCGCTACAACTTGGGCGAAGCCGTGTTTTATACCGCTGCCGGTGAGCGGGGTGCCTTGCCGACCGAGACTTGGCGCGAATATGTCGAGCGCCGCAGTCGTTGTCTGGCGGTGCGCGAACAACTGGCCAAGGGTGAGGTGAAGAGTGCCGACGCGCTCATTACCCTGAATTTGGATATTTGCCAGTTTATGCAGGATGTCATCGATCACGCGACATCTCCTGATCTGCTGCGGGCCGTCTGGCAGGCCATTGTTGGGCGTGTACCGTCGAATGGTGATTCACGGCAGAAGTTCCGCCACGGCATCACCATCCTTGACCCGACTTGCGGTTCGGGAGCCTTTCTCTTTGCTGCTTTGGGTGTGCTGGAACCGCTTTACGAAGCCTGCCTTGAGCGCATGGAAGGTTTTATTGAAGATGCCAAGAAGCTTGGCAAGGGTGGAGAAAAGGATTTCATCAATGTACTGGCCGAAGTGGACAAGCACCCTTCGCGCCGCTACTACATTTTCAAGAATATCATTCTGCACAATCTGTTCGGCGTGGACATCATGGCCGAGGCGGTGGAAATCTGTAAGCTGCGCCTGTTCCTGAAGCTGGTGTCGCAGGTGGATGTCGGGCGTGAACTGGAGCCGCTGCCCGACATTGATTTCAACATCCGCGCCGGCAATACCCTGGTCGGTTACGCTACTGAAGCGCAGTTCGACGCGGCCAATACGCTCGCCAGCGACCAGAGCCACCGCGACGAGATCAAGGTACGTATTGCCGATCTGGCCGATCTTTTCGACCGCTTCCGCGAACAGCAGACCGTGCATGGCGGCAAGGTCACGGCGGACGACAAACGCGCATTACGGGACAAACTGAGCGGCCTGAGCCTGGAACTCGACAAATATCTTTCCCGTGATTACGGCATCGACCCCGACGCTGTCTCCCCTCTCCCTCCGGGAGAGGGGCCGGGGGTGAGGGCGGATTTCGTCACTTGGCGCAAAAGCCACCAGCCCTTTCACTGGTTCGCCGAGTTCTATGGCGTCATGCGCGCGGGCGGGTTTGATGTGGTGATTGGGAATCCGCCGTATATCGAATACAGCAAAGTCAGAAATACATATCGTC
>RXIX01000159.1 GCA_003989075.1 Candidatus Competibacteraceae bacterium
AGCAGCAGATCGCGCAGATTGCGCGCGAACACCCGGATCGCCTCTTCCTCAGCGGCCTCGCGCAGGCGCTGCTTGATTTCGGTATCCAGATGCGGCAACAGCTTGATTTTCCAGGCCCAACGCACGGTTTCCCGCAACCAGGCATCGCCCGGCCGACCGTGCTCGCCGATACGAAAATGGGCAGCGACCCGCTGTTCGCCTGGATCGGGACCGGGCGCATCCGGAGCACCGATTTCCAGCGTCAGGTGCAGCACACCCTCATTGCGGCCGCGAAACAGCGCCAGCGCGCGATGCGAGGGAATCCTGTGGCACGCCTCGCGGTAGTCGAAATAGTCACGGAATTTGGCGCCCTTCTCAGCCTTGCCCTCGACGAGCTGGGCGCGCAGCACCGCGTTCTCCCACAGATAGTCGCGCAGGCCGCTCAGCAGGACGGCATCCTCGGCGAACTGTTCCATCAGAATCTGCCGTGCCCCATCCAGCGCGGCCTTGACATCAGCCACGCCGCGTTCGGCATCGATGAAGCCAGCGGCCAGCGTTTCCGGCACCCGGGAAGGATCGTCACGCAGGCTCTGCGCCAGCGGCCCCAGTCCCGCCTCACGGGCGATCTGCGCCTTGGTACGGCGCTTAGGCTTGTACGGCAGATATAGATCTTCCAGCGCGGTCTTGGTATCGGCCGCCTGCACCGCTGCTTCCAGCGCGGCGCTGAGCTGGCCCTGATCGCGGATGCTGGCCAGAATCACGCTACGCCGCTCCTCCAGCTCGCGCCGATAGCCGAGGCGCTCTTCCAGCAGGCGCAGTTGCGTGTCATCCAGCCCGCCGGTGGCTTCCTTGCGGTAGCGGGCGATGAACGGCACGGTAGCACCGCCATCCATCAAGGCAACGGCGGCGGTGATTTGCCGTTCGGACACGGCGAGTTCACGGGCGAGAGCGGGGATGATATCGGGCATGGTGCAAAACGCGCGGGCTAGGAAACATGGGGATCTTGAAAACACGACGGGGGAGAGCGCTACCGCCCTCCCCCGCTGCGTGGCCAGGCGAGTTAAATCAGCGGCTTTTCCGCCAGCAGCAGACCATCCTCGTCGGCATAGAGATAGTGACCGGGCACGAAGGTTACTCCGGCGAAGCGCACCGGGATGTTGCGCTCGCCGACGCCGCGCTTGACGCTCTTGAGCGGATGCACGCCCAGGGCCTTGACGCCGATGCTGATGTCGGCAATGGCGGCGGAATCGCGGATGCAGCCGTTCACCACCACGCCGGCCCAGTCATTCTCCTCGGCCAGTTCGGCAAGCTGATCGCCAAGCAGCGCGCAGCGCATCGAGCCGCCGCCATCGACCACCAGCACCCGGCCCTCGCCCGGCTCTTCGAGCGCCGCGCGCACCAGCGAGTTATCCTCGAACACCTTCAGGGTGACGATGGGGCCGGAAAACATCAGTTCGTTGCCATAATCGCCAAAAATCGGCTCCGCCACCTGCAGGCGGTCAGCAAATTCATCGCACAGATCGGTCGTCTTGAAGTCCATAGCTCTGGGTCTCGCGGAGTGAAAACGGGATTGTCAGGAGTCTAGCACAGGATGTAGCGGCCCTTAGCGGCTGGTGATCTTCAGCTCGATGCGCCGGTTGCGGCGATAGGCTTCGGGGTTGTCAGCCGGGTCGATCGGGTGATATTCAGCCATGCCGACTGCGGCCAGCCGCTGCGGCGGCATACCCTGCTGCACCAGATAATTGACCACTTCCTGGGCGCGGGCGGTGGACAGCTCCCAGTTGGAGGCAAAGCGGCCACCGCGCACCGGCACCCGGTCGGTATGGCCCTGCACTTCGATGATCACCGGCAGATCCGGCGGCAGACGCGCCGCCAGTTGCTGATAGACCATGGCGAACTTGTCCAGATCGCCGCGGCCATTCGGTGAGAGCGTCGCCTCGCCGGAACCGAACAGCACCTCGGACTGGAACACGAAACGGTCGCCGACCACCTTGATATCCGGATTATTGGCGAACACCTCGCGCAGGCGGCCGAAGAAATCGCTGGCGTATTTTTCCAATTCCTCGACCCGCTCCAGCAGCTTCTTCTTCAGCGCGCTGTCGAGCGCTTCGATGCGGCCCTTCTGCTGCACGATCACCGCATCGCGCTGCGCCAGTTCCTGCTGATTGGCCGCCAGGGCGCGATTGAGCCGTTCCAGTTCCGCCGCCAGGCGCTCGGCACGCACGCTGAGCAGGGCCGCCTGAGCCTGGGCCGTGCTCAGGTTCTGCTCGACCTGGCTCTTGTCACTGCTCAGGGCCTCGCGCGCCGCCTGCGTGGTCGCCAGTTCGGCGCGCAACTGCGCCAGCACGCGCTCACGCTCACTGACCGCACCTTCCAGGCCCTGCACCCGGCCGCGCAGCCGCGCCGCTTCCTTTTCGGCATCGCCGGCCAGACCTTCCAGATGCTCGACGATGCGCTGCAACTGGCCAATCGCGGTGTCCTTGCCCATGATCTCGCGGCCGATCAGCACCTCGGTAATCACGAACACGGTAATCAGGAAGATCAGCACCATCACCAGCCCACCGAGCGCATCGGTGAAGGCCGGCCAGATGTTGAACTCGCTCAGTGCTTCACGGCGGCGGCGCATGATCCGCGTCTCCCGGCCGCGCCAGCAGGCGGGCGATGGCGCGCAGTTCGTGGCGCAAATCAGCGGTACGGTCGTGCTCGATATCGCCCAGGGTCACGCGCAGCGACTCGATGCGCTCACCGAGGCTGGCCACCTGCTCGGCAACCCGGGTAATGCCCTCGCCACGATTGGCCAGATATTCGGTGGTCGCCGCGACCCGCTCCAGGCGATCGGTGGTCGCCTGCAACAGGGCCGCCAGATGGCGCGGCGAAATGGTCTCGGTCTGCGCGGTCACCGTCACCACCGGTTGCCACAACGGCACCAGATCGCTGACCACCAGCGCTTCCAGCTGCGCGTGATGATCGTTCTGGGCATGGAACAGTTGCAGTTCCATGAAACCCAGTGCCAGCGCTCCCATCAGACCAAACAGCGAAGCCGAAAACGAGGTGCCCATGCCGCCGAGTGGTGCCGCTAGCCGCTCCTTGAAGCTGGCGATCAGCGCCATGGTATCGGCGGCGCGCTCGGTGGAAAGCCCGGCGATGACATCGCGTACCCCGGCAATGGTCAACAGCAGACCATAAAAGGTACCGATCAGGCCCAGCAGCACCAGCGCCCCGACCAGATAGCGCACCAGCGCCCGCCGGTCATCGCCGCGCGTGGCCAGCGAGTCGAGCAGATAGGGCAGGGTCGCGGCGGCGTCGCCATGACTGATCACGCGATAGACCTTGTGCAGGAAATCGCCCACGGGCCGGCCACCGCCATCGAGCAGGGCTTCGTTGACCTGCTTGAGCGACAGCTCGTGGCGGCGCGCCTTGAGCACCACACCGGCGGCCTGATCGGCGGCGCGGGTATCGCGCAGCGCTTCCTGCAGCGCTTTGAGGGTGTAGAGCACGCCAAACAGGAATGCCGCCGCGATGCTGCCATTCAGATAGGGATTGGTCAGGAATGCAGCCGTCAACGGGTGCTGAAACACGGCCGCCAATGCCACCAGCGCGGCCAGAAAGACCAGGGAACGTAACAGGTAGCGCCCAGCGCCACGCGCCACGCGCCGTTCAGGAAGGGAAGTTGCTGCCATCGGTGATCCATCAACAGTCCAATCGGGAGCGCGTCACTATACAGGGTCACGCTGGACAGCGGCATGGGCGTTACGGATTGCACCTGCCGCTGTACCGTGGCCGTGCCTCAGTCGGCTGGGAATGCCGCGTCCCAGCGCCCCTCGAACACGAACTGCGCCAGCGGCTTGCGGCTGCGGGGCGCCTGTTCCTTGTCGCGCAGCGCTTCCGGCAGGGTTTCCAGCGCACCCGGATGACCGACCGCGATCATGGCCATGCAACTGTGATCGGCGGGAATGGCAAAGCGCGCCTGGGCCTGCGCCGGATCGAAGCCGCCCATCTGATGCGCCACCAGCCCCAGCGCGGTGGCCTGCAGGCACAGGTTCTCGCTGGCGGCGCCAGTGTCGTACTGCGCCCAGCGGTTGGTCTGGCCGTTGTGGCCGAACTGCGGCGCGGCCACCGCCAGCAGCAGGATGGGCGCGTTCCTGACCCAGCTCTGATTGCCTTCCGCCAGACAGGCAAAAGCCTGCTGCCAGCTATCGCTATCGCGGAAGCGATCCCAGACCAGATAGCGCCACGGCTGATCACCAAAGCAGGATGGCGCCCAGCGCGCCGCCTCCAGCAGCGCCGTCAGTTGTTCACGGGTGACCGGGCGATCAGGATCGATGGCACGCGGACTCCAGCGATGGGCAAGCAGATCGGCGATGGCGACCGCGGTTGATGCGGGTTTCTCCAACATGAGACAAGTTCTCCAGGCTGCCAGGGTTGAGTTATCCGCAACTGTGACCACAATCGAGGTAAAAAAAGCGAAAATGCCCGGTCTTTTTCTGCCATCCAATCCCGCGCTGCGCGCGTTCTGGAGCCTTTCATGTCCTACGTCCAGGAAATCAACGACTACCTTAATCGCCATGTGCCGCTGTTCCAGGCCATGCAGGCCCGGCTGGAGCGCTGTGATGAACAGGGCCTGAGCCTGGTCGCGCCCCTGGCGCCGAACATTAACGACAAGGGCATTGCCTTCGGCGGCTCGATGGCGGCCATCACCTCGCTGACCGGCTGGGCGCTGACCCGTATCACCCTGCGTGAGAACGGCGAAAGCGCCGAAATCGTCATCACCGATGGCATGCTCAAGTTTCTGCGCCCGGTGCGCGATGACATCGTCGCCGAGTGCATCCGTCCCGATGCCGGGACCGTAGCACGCTTCCTCGACAGCTATCGCCAGCGCGGCAAGGCCCGCTGGAGCATCGAAGTGGTGATCCGCGCCGGCGGCGAACCGGCCATGACCTTCACCGGTCAGTATGTGATCTATCGCCCGGAATCCGCCTAGCACCGCCGGTGCTGCAGGTTCCGTCCTATCCACATCGGGTCGATTCGAGTATTCTGAAGTTATTGGGCACATCGCAAGACAGCCACGGCGGAGCACGCCGGATGCCGGTCGCGCGGCACGAGCACGGTCCGCCGCCCGTCCCGAGCTGGCTCAACAGGCTGAACCGGCGTTCGCGGTCGTGCCCAGCGCATGGCCCGGACGCCCAACCCGGAACCGGCGCGCATAATCC
>RXIX01000160.1 GCA_003989075.1 Candidatus Competibacteraceae bacterium
GCCGCCCGCCTTGGTTTGCCGGATACCGGCCTGATTTCCTATGGGGAACTGCTCGATCAGGGCCGCAATCTTTGCGCGGCGGTCTCGATCCCGCTGATCGGCGATGGCGACACCGGCTTTGGCAACCCGCTCAATATCAAGCGCACCGTGCAGGGCTACGCCCGCGCCGGCTTTGCCTGCATCATGCTCGAAGATCAGGTGATGCCCAAGCGCTGCGGCCACACCCGTGGCAAGGCAGTCGTGCCCCGCGACGAAGCGTTGCTGCGCCTGCGCGCGGCGGTCGATGCCCGCGACGAAGGCGCCGATATCCTGATCATGGCGCGCACCGATGCCTGCACCACCGACGGCCTCGACGAGGCCATTGCCCGCTGCCAGGCGTTTCAGGCTCTCGGCGCCGACATCACCTTTCTCGAAGCACCGGAGAGCGAAGCCGACATGCGCCGCTATTGCGCCACGGTGCCCGGTCCGAAGATGGCCAACATGATCGAATTTGGCAAAACGCCACTGCTGCCGCCGGCGCAACTCGAAGCCATTGGCTACAAGATTGCCGTCTATCCGCTGACCCTGCTCAATGTCGCTATCCAGGCAATGCGCAGTGCCCTGGAACAACTGCGTCAGGGCCAGGTGCCGCAGGGGCTGGATTTCACCCAATTGCAGGCAGCAGTGGGTTTTCCGGCCTATTACGCCGGCGAGGAACGCTATCGCAGCGCGCGCTGAGCAGGGCGGCGCATCATGCCTCGTTCCACTGCCATGTCCGCATCCGAGCCTGCCCCGACACAGGCGCATGAACAGTCGCCGCGCTCCGCGCCGGGCGTGAGTTTCGAGACGCGGGTGCGCTGGCTGATGCTGGCTGTGGTGCTGCTGTCGGGTATTGCCAGCGCCCTGTATCAGTGCTGGCAGATCTGGCAGGTGCTGCGCACCAGTCAATTGCAGCAGGCGCGCAGCCTGAGCCGCCTGCTGGATGCGGAATTGGGCGCTGATCTCATCGCGCTGCTTGCCGATGAGCGCCAGCACGCAGCCACGCGCCTGCAGCAGGCCCACGCGCACTTGCAGCCCCAGATTGATGCTCTGCTGGCGGCATTTCCGGGCATGGGCGGCGGCGTTTACAGTCAGGCGCTGCGCTCCATCGTCGCCTATGGTCCCGATCCGCGTCCCGAGGGATTGCGCGATCTGCGCCCCGATTCGCCGGCGCGGCAGGTTTACCAGACCGGTGAGCCGCTCGAATACGAGAGCTATTCGCAAACCCGCAATGCGCCGGTGCTGGCAATCATCCATCCGGTGCAGCGCAATGGCCTGATCATTGGCCACGTCTGGGCCAATATCACCCGCGAGCAGTTTCTAAGGCTGGTCTGGCAACTGCTGCTGCCCCAGTTGCTGTTGACCGTGCTGCTGCTGCTGCTGGCGCTGCTGGGGCTGCACCTGATCGGGCTGCGTTTTCGCCACAGCCTGCAACAGTTTCGCGAGCGGGTACGCCAGCGGCGCCTGCTCTCGTTATCGGATGCTGCCGGTACCTTTTCTCCGGAACTGCTGGCGGTGTACGAGGAAGTGGTTGATGCCTATGGTCAGTTGGCAAGCAGCGAAGCGCGCTTTCGCGATGTCACCACCGCCTTCGATGAATATGTCTGGGAGGCGGACACTGCCTGCCGCTACACCTGGCTGTCGCCGCGCGCCGCACAGGTCTTGCACAGCAGTGTCGATCACTGGCTGGGCCGGCCGCTGCTCACCAGGATGCATCCGGACGATCTGCCCACGGTGCATGCCTGTCTGTCGCGGCTGCTGGATGAGGGCACCCCGTTTCGCGACCTCGATTACCGCCGCTGGCTCGACGATGGCCAGTGCTACTGGTTTCGGGTGAGCGGTATTCCGATCCGTGATGCCGAGGGCCGTATTCTCGGTATCCGCGGCGCTACCCGCGATGTCACCGAGCTGAAAACCCAGACGCAGCGGGTCGAATTCCTCGCCTACCACGATGAGCTCAGCGGGCTGCTCAATCGCACCGCGATCCATCGCGAACTGGCCGATTGGTGCGCGCGGCTGACCAAAGAGGGCGCCGGCTTTACCGTGCTATTTTTCAATATCGACCGCTTTGATCAGATCAATGACAGCTACGGTTATCCGGTCGGCGATCGCTTGATTGTCGAATTAGCGCGTCTGCTGCAGCGACATCAACCGGTGGGCAGCGCGCTCGGCCGGCATGGCGATGACGAGTTTCTGCTGCTGCTGCCCGGGACTGAACGCGCGGCCGCGCTGGCGCTGGCGAACACACTGGCAAAAGCCTGCGCACGGCCACTGCTGCAACAGCCGGCACCGCTGCGGGTGCAACTGAACATCGGCATCGCCTTCGCTCCCATGAACGGCGGGCAGCCCGAATTGCTGGTGCCCCTGGCGGATCTGGCAATGCGGCAGGCCAAGCAGCGCGGTCCGGGGCAAATCGGCTTTAGCGATCCCAGTCACAGCACCCGGCTGCGCGCCGATCTGCAATTGCAACAGCAGATGCCGATGGCGCTGGATGAGGGCCAGTTTTTCCTCGAATACCAGCCGCAGATCAGGCTGGGCGATGGGCAGCCGATCGGCATTGAAGCCCTGGTGCGCTGGCAGCATCCGCGTCACGGACATATGCCGCCGGACCAGTTCATTGCCCTGGCCGAGGACAGTCATTTCATCATCGCCCTGGGGCATTGGATCCTGCGCAGCGCCTGCGCCTTTGCCCGTGCGCTGCAGCAGGAGCGGCCGGGTACAATGCCGCTGCGGATCGCAGTCAACGTTTCGGCGGTGCAGTTTCATCAGCCCGATCTGGAGCAACAGGTGCTGGGTGTATTGATGGAAACCGGCTTGCCGGCAGCGCTGCTGGAGCTGGAAATCACCGAATCCATCGCCATGAGCGATCCGGAGTGGGTGGCGGAACGCTTGCGGGGGCTGGCGGCGGCCGGTGTGCGTCTGGCGCTGGATGATTTTGGCACCGGCTATTCATCGCTGGTCTATTTGCAGAAGTTTCCCTTCGATCTGCTCAAGATTGATCGTACCTTTGTCGTGCAGGCGGCGCTGCACGACCGCGATCGGCATTTACTGGATGCGATGATTCAGATGGCCCGCCATCTGGACCTGCAGGTGCTGGCCGAGGGCGTGGAACGTGATGAACAGCGGCAGATTCTTGCCGCGTGCGGTTGCGAACTGGCGCAGGGCTTTCTGTTTGGCCGACCAATGCCGGCGGCGCACTTGCGCGACTGGCTGCGTGAGCGTGACGGTTGTTGAAACTGTTGAAACAGGTTCCCTCTCCTGGAGAGAGAGGGAATCGGCGCTTAGGCCTGCATGCCGCGGATATGATGGGTCAGGCGGCTCTTGTGACGTGCCGCTTTATTGACGTGAATCAAGCCTTTGCGCGCCATGCGGTCGATCACCGGCACAGCAGTCTGGTATTCGTTCTCGGCCTGGGCCTTGTCGCCGGCCTGGATGGCCTTGATGACCCGCTTGATGTAGGTGCGCAGCATGGACCGCATGCTGGCATTGTGCTGGCGATTGTTTTCCGCCTGGCGGGCACGCTTCTTCGCTTGAACAGTGTTGGCCAAAGTCAGTTACTCCTCAACGACACAACCGGATAAAAAGATACAGGAATTCGGGAGCTGAAAAAACGAGTACTATTAAGGGTTATGCTCGTTCTGTCAATCCCCGCGCACGTGGCGGAACGTGGACAGGGCGGGCGTGGCACCCGCGCCAGGCACCATGGCATGGAATCCTGGGCGCTTGATCCGGTGCACGACACGCCCGGTCCTGCAGCGATTGATCCTGCATCGGCAGGGCCGGGGAGGATGTCAAGGCCGTGCGGGTGCCGCTATTATCCGCGCTTCCATTGCGCGGCGCAGGATCGCATCCGAACATGAGCAAGGCCCTTCTCAAATCCACCGGCATTGTCAGTGCCATGACCTCGCTGTCGCGGGTCAGCGGTTTCATCCGCGATATGCTGTATGCGCAGTTGTTCGGTGCCGGTGCCGGTACCGACGCCTTTTTCGTTGCCTTTCGCATTCCCAATTTTCTGCGCCGCCTGTTTGCCGAGGGCGCGTTCTCGCAGGCTTTCGTGCCGGTGTTCTCGGAATATCAGACCCAGCACCAGCAGGCGGAATTGCGTGAACTGGTCGATCAGGTAACCGGCACTCTGGGCGCAATCCTGCTGCTGATTACCGCGCTCGGCGTGCTGGCTGCGCCGCTGCTGATCCTGCTGTTCGCGCCGGGTTTCAGCAGCGATGCCGGCAAGTATCAGCTCACCGTGGACATGCTGCGCATCACCTTTCCCTATCTGCTGTTCATCTCGCTGACCGCGCTGGCCGGCGGCGTGCTCAACAGTTGCGGCCGGTTTGCCATTCCCGCCGTGACCCCGGTGCTGCTCAACCTGACCATGATCGCCGCCGCGCTCTGGCTGGCGCCGCATATGGAAAAGCCGGTGATGGGGCTGGCCTGGGGCGTGTTCATTGCTGGCGTGGTGCAACTGGGCTTTCAGATTCCATTCCTGCGCCAGATCAAGCTGCTGCCACGGCCCCGCTGGGGCTGGGCCAGCGCTGGTGTGCAGCAGGTGCTCAAGCTGATGCTGCCGGCGGTGTTTGGCTCCTCGGTGGCACAGGTCAACCTGCTGATCGATACCCTGCTGGCCTCGTTCCTGGTCTCGGGCAGCGTGAGTTGGCTGTATTACTCCGATCGGCTGGTGGAATTTCCACTGGGTATTTTCGGGGTGGCGCTGGGCACGGTGATTCTGCCCAAGTTGTCGCGCCATCACGCCAGTGCTGAGACGGCGCATTTTTCGCAGACTCTGGATTGGGCCTTGCGCTGGGCCTTGTTGATTGGCGTGCCGGCTACGGTGGCGCTGGTGATTCTGGCCGGGCCGATGCTGGCGGCGCTGTTTCAGTATGGGGAATTCGATGCCCATGACGTAGCGATGTCAACGCGCAGCCTGATGGCCTTTGCCCTGGGTCTGGTGGCCTTCATGCTGATCAAGGTGTTGGCGCCGGGCTTTTATGCCCGCAAGGACACGCGCAGTCCGGTCAAGTATGGAATTATCGCCATGGGTGCCAATACAGCGATGACGCTGATTTTCATTTGGCCGCTGGCCCATGCTGGATTGGCGCTGTCAACATCGCTGGCGGCCTTTCTGAATGCAGG
>RXIX01000161.1 GCA_003989075.1 Candidatus Competibacteraceae bacterium
AGCGCGGAACGCGAAGCGTTCCCCTCTTCTCGCTCTCCTGTTAGGTCAGCTATCAGAGTTGAATGGGTGCAGGCTTTCCACCTGCCGGGTCGTGAGACTCTGCCCCGTAAAGGGCCTGGTGACGGAAGCCTTGCGGCTTCGCTCCCCTCGCCCATGTTGCGTAGCGGCATTACGCCCCAATCCGTTTCGTGCTTACCCTATGCGTGTCTGCAACCAGGGCTTCCAGAGCTTGGGACTGAGGAAGCATCCCAAGGTAGGTCTTGAACCTCTACGCAACGTAGCCCCTTTCAACATCCCGGTTAGGCGGGCTTAGGCTGGTCAACCAAGCCTGTTTTCACAAGCTCCCGCCTTCAGGCGGGGGTAGTTGACGAACACTCCTGATTGAAAAACGGCACGCCGGACAGTCTAACACCCTTGCCCGGTTGGACTGACCCTGCACGGCAGCGGTGCGACCGGCGGCGTGGCGCGCAATTCCGCAGCAAAGTCACAGCTAAAGACGCTGCCCACTCCGACCTCGCTGGTGATGTGCAACTGGCCACCGTGATTGTTGAGCACATGCTTGACGATCGACAGGCCCAGGCCGGTGCCACCGCTGATCCGCGAGCGATCCCGGTTGATACGATAAAAGCGCTCGGTCAGGCGCGGGATGTGGTGCGGCGCGATGCCTTCGCCGGTGTCGGCCACCACCAGATGCAGGCCACTGTCGTCGGCGAACCAGCGTATCTCGATGCGGCCCTCGGCCGGGGTATAGCGCACCGCGTTAAACACCAGATTGGAAAAAGCACTGCGCAATTCCTTCTCGCAGCCAAGCAGCCATAGTCCTTGATCCGCCTGCAGCTCGATGCAGTGATTCTGCTCGCCGCTCAGAGCAACTGCGTCGTCAGCGATATCGGCCAGCAGCGTCGGCACCGCCACCGGTCGGCGCGGCGAGCGTTCGCGCTGTGACTCCAGGCGCGCCAGCATCAGCAGATCCTCGATGATATGCAGCATCCGCCCGGCCTGCTGCTGCATGCCGCGCAATGGCTGCCGCCAGACTTCCAGCGCCGGATCATCGCTGTCCAGCAGCGTTTCCAGATAACCACTGATCACGGTCAGCGGTGTACGCAGCTCGTGGGACACATTGGCAACAAATTCGCGGCGCATCTGCTCCAGGCGGCGCACCCGCGACACGTCGGTCGCCAGCAGCAGGCGCTGTTTCTTGCCATAAGGCACGATGCGGGCGCTGAGCAGCAGCCCGTCATCGACCGGTGCCGGAAACTCGATGCTGTCCGGCTCGCGGCGCGGGCCAAGAAAGGCAACAAAACCAGGATAACGCAGCAGATGGGTGATCGGCCGACCGCTGTCACGGCCCATGTCCAGACCGAGCAGGCGCCGCGAGGCGGCATTACACCACAGCAGCCGGTTGTCATCGTCCAGCAGCACCGCCGCATCCGGCAGCGCCGCAGTGGCCTGCTGAAACTGTTCGAGCAGCCGACCCAGCTTGCGCTTGCGCTTGCGGCTCTGCCGCCGCAGCCGCATCACATGATCGAACACACCGTTCCATACTGCGCCGGCGCGCGAGGGCCGCATCGCCTGGCTGCCGCTGTTGAGCCAGCGTTCCAGTTGATAAAGCTGCCAAAGCTGCCAAACCAGCGCCGCGCTCGCGGCCAGACCCAGCGCCAATTGCCATTGACCAACCAGCGCGCCCAGCAGCAGCGCGCCCAGGAGGAACACCAGCAGGCGTCGCAGTAGACGCCACCAAGCCACCGACACCCAACTAGACCCGCGTCGAGAAGCGGTAGCCAGCACCGCGCACGGTCTGGATCAGTGCATCATGGCCATGCGGCTCCAGCACCTTGCGCAGGCGGCGGATATGCACATCCACAGTACGCTCCTCGACATAGACGTTGCTGCCCCAGATCCGGTCGAGCAACTGGCCACGGCTGTAGACCCGCTCCGGGTGGGACATGAAGAACTCCAGCAGCCGATACTCGGTCGGCCCCATATCGAGCAGCGCCTCGCCGACGCTGACCCGGTGGCTGGCCAGATCAAGGCTCAGCTCATTGGCGTGCAGCATCTCGTTTTCCGCCGCCGGGCCGCCGCGCCGCAGCACCGCGCGGATCCGCGCCACCAGCTCGCGCGGTGAAAACGGCTTGGTCACATAGTCATCGGCGCCGCTCTCCAGTCCCTGAATCTTGTCCTCCTCCTCGGCGCGCGCCGTGAGCATGATGATCGGCAGCTCGCGGGTCAGCTCCTCTTTCTTCAGCCGCCGCGCCAGATCGATGCCACTGATCCCGGGCAGCATCCAGTCAAGCAGAATCAGATCCGGCAGGCGCTCGGCGATCAATTCCTGCGCCTGGCGGGCATCGGCTGCCTCGCGCACCTCATAGCCCAGATTCGCCAGGGCAAAGACCACCATCTCCCGGATGGGCTGTTCGTCTTCCACAATTAAAATGCGCTTTGTACTCATGCAGACCTCTTGATTTTGCGCGGATGATCCCAAACTCAGCCCCGGACAATTACTCACCGACCCGGTTTCATAAGGCAATTTGATGACACCCCGATGACAGAGCCGCCGCATAGCCAAAGGCTATCACTGCCGTTGGCTGACTCAATTTCCGCGCCGGAATCGAATCTTTTATTCTGTCTGCCATACCCTGCAAGCCCAGCAGGCCGCAAGAAAAGCTAACCAGGTATCAAACCCACCACCGAAGGCGTCGCGATTGACCCAATACGACTACAGGCTAAAGGCGCTAGGTTCATGCTTTTTAAGCGTTCATCTTTAATCTGAAGTTCACCTGATCGACGCTAGCGCCCAATTCACACAGAAACCGAACCCGCAGGAGATGTGCCGATGAGCACCCCAAAACACAGTCGTTTGTTGATTCTTGGCTCCGGCCCCGCCGGCTACACCGCCGCCGTGTATGCCGCGCGCGCCAATCTGCAACCGGTGCTGATCACCGGCCTGCAGATGGGCGGGCAGTTGACCACCACCACCGAGGTGGATAACTGGCCGGGCGATGTCGAGGGACTGATGGGGCCGGACCTGATGGAACGGATGCGCAAACATGCCGAGCGCTTTGGCACCGAGATCATCTTCGATCACATCCACACCGCGCAATTGCAGAACCGGCCATTCCGCCTCAGCGGCGATGCCGGCGAATACAGCTGCGATGCGCTGATCATCGCCACCGGCGCCAGCGCCCAATACCTCGGCCTGCCCTCGGAACAGGCCTTCATGGGCAAGGGCGTGTCCGGCTGCGCCACCTGCGACGGCTTTTTCTACCGCCAGCAGAAGGTAGCGGTGATCGGCGGCGGTAATACCGCAGTTGAGGAAGCGCTGTATCTGGCCAATATTGCCAGCGAAGTGACCGTGGTCCACCGTCGCCAGCAGTTCCGCGCCGAAAAAATTCTGGTCGATAAGCTGATGGAGAAGGTGGCCAGCGGCAAGGTGCGCCTGCTGCTGGACAGCGTGCTCGACGCAGTGCTCGGCGATGACAGCGGCGTGACCGGCATACGCACCCGCAACGTCCACAGCGGCGCCACCACCGACAGCGCCGTACAGGGCGTCTTCATCGCCATCGGCCACAAGCCCAACACCGACCTGTTCACCGGCCAATTGGACATGCACAACGGTTATCTCAAGGTCAGGGGCGGCAGCGAAGGCGGCGCCACCGCAACCAGCATCGCCGGCGTGTTCGCCGCCGGCGATGTCGCCGACTCTGTCTATCGCCAGGCAATCACCTCGGCCGGCAGCGGCTGCATGGCGGCGCTGGACGCTGACAAATACCTGGACGCACTGCGCTAAGCGAACAGGTAGCCCACCGGCGTGCAAGGCTTTGCGAATCCGCCGCTGGCACCGATAATCCCCGCGCGTTTTTTCCGATCCGCACCGCGCGGGAGTTCCGCATGATCTGGCTGCTGCTCTACATTGCCCTGTTGCTGGGTATCGGCGTGCACCACTGGCGCCAACACCGCCCAACCCTGACCGGCTTCCTGGTCTATGACCGGCAGGCGGGCGGCTTCAGCGTCGCCATGTCGCTGGTAGCGCTGGCCTTTGGTGCCTCATCAGTATTTGGCCTGGCCGGCTATGCCTACCAGTACAACCTGAACGCGCTGTGGTGGACGCTGTCGGGCGCGCTGTTCCTGGTCGTGCTCGCCTACACCTTTCTCGACACGGTGTGGGCCACGCAGGGCTACACCCTCAGCGACATCATCGCCCGGGTGTTTGGCGACGATATCCGCCTGCTGGTCAGTGCCGTGCTGTTCCTGGCCTGGCTGATGGTGCTGGCTGGACAGATCATTGCCGGCGGCAACATTCTGGCGCGCTTCGTCGGCGGTGAGGCGCCCGGCTATGCCCTGTTCACCCTGATGTTCACCGCCTACACCCTGCTTGTTGGCCAGGCCGGTACGGTCAAGACCGGCCTGCTGCAGGTGCTGGTGATGCTTGCCGGGCTGATCCTGCTGTTCGGGCTGTGCCTGAGCGCGGCACCCGTGATCGCCGCGGCGCCGCACCTGCATTTTGGCTTCGACGAGACCTTCACCTTCAGCCTGTTCCTGAGCGTGTTCGTGCCGGTGGGTCTGTCCTACCTGTTCGGCCCGGATATCTACTCGCGCATCTTTGTCGCCCGCGACATCGCCAGCGCGCGGCGTGGTCTGCTGCTGGCCAGCGCTCTGATCGTGGCCATCTCGCTGCTGATCGTGCTGATCGGCATCCTGGCCCGCGGCCTGGTCAGTGTCGAGCGCCCTGACCTGACCCTGCAAACCCTGGTGGCCCAGTTCTTCAGCGGTTCGCTGGCCGACTTCGCCCTGGTAGCGCTGCTGTCGATTCCGCTGTCGGGAGCCGATATCCTGCTGCTGACCGCCGGCACCCTGCTCGGTCGCGACGTACTCGGCTACGGTCTGCAGCGTTGTGGCTGGACGCTGGGCGAGGCCGGGCAACTGTGGCTGATTCGCGGCTGTATGCTGCTGGCGGCGCTGCTGGCGACCCTGTTCGCGCTGCGCCTGCAGGCGATCATTCCCAGCCTGCTGATTGCCTACAAGGTGTTCTCGATCGGCATCGTACCCCTGCTGTTCCTGGCGCTGCTGCGCCTGCGCCGGGGCGTGACGGCCAGCGC
>RXIX01000162.1 GCA_003989075.1 Candidatus Competibacteraceae bacterium
GGCATCCAGGTCTTCGACGACATCGATGCCCTGTTCCGCGCCAGCGCGCGCTGGCCGGCGGAACGGCGGCTGCTGGCCGGCGAACGTGGCGGTGAACAGATCGAGGGCTTCGATCTGGGCAACTCGCCGGCGGAATGCACCCCGGCACGGGTTGCCGGCAAACGCCTGTTCATGAGCACCACCAACGGTACCCGCGCTCTGGAACGGGTGCAGCGCGTGCCGATCCTGCTCACCGCCGCACTGACCAACCGCGCCGCTGTGGTGCGTTACCTGCTCCAGGAACAGCCACACACGGTATGGATCGTTGCTGCCGGCTGGCGTGGGGGCTTCTCGCTGGAGGACACGATTTGTGCCGGGGCGATTGCCCATGCCCTGAGTGTCGAACGCGACAGCGACTGCGCTGGCGACGATGAGGCGATTGCCGCCATGGCGCTGTTTGAGCAGTGGCAAAGCCGGCTGCCGCAACTGCTGCGCTACGCCCACCACGGGCGTGGTCTGGCGGCACTGGGCTGTGATGCCGATCTTGACTACTGCGCGCGTCTCGACAGCGTCAAGGTCGTGCCGCTGCAGGTCGAGCCGGGTCTGCTGCAGGCCGCGCCATTGGATTGAACAGCGGCTGGCGTGATGCTTGCTTTTGGCAAGCCGACCCTTCCTGATTCTGTTTCCATTGCCCTTGGGAGATCATCCATGCGCATGCTGCCTGCCACCCGCCAAACCCTGTTCCTGATCCTGCTGCTCGGTCTGAGCGGCGCCGCTCATGCTCATCCGCAGGAGTGGGCACATCTGGATTTCGCCAGCGGTCTCGGTCATCCCTTAAGCGGCCTTGATCACCTGCTGGCCATGTTCGCGGTCGGGCTGTGGGCGGCGCAACAGGGCGGCGCGGCGCTGTGGCGCGTGCCGCTGAGTTTTGTCCTGCTGATGGCAGTCGGTGGCGTGCTGGCCTGGATGGGCGTGCCGCTGCCGATGATGGAGCCGGGCATCGCCGCCTCGGTGCTGGTGCTGGGCCTGCTGGTGGCGCTGGCGGCGCGGCTGCCGCTGCCCGCGAGTCTGCTGCTGGTAGGGGGATTCGCCCTGTGCCATGGCTACGCCCATGGGGCGGAAATGGCTAGTGACATCAGCCTGCTGCGCTATGGCCTGGGCGTGCTGCTGGCGACTGCGGCCCTGCATGCGGCCGGCATCGGCTGTGCCCGCGTGTTGCGGCAGAGCCTGGCGCTGCGCTTGGGCGGGGCCGCGATCGCCGCCAGCGGTTTTCTGCTGCTCACCGCCTGATTCACGGCCGCTGTAGAAAACGCACAAGGGCGATCAACCCAACCGGTCGCCCCTGCGCAGCGGAAGGCGCTCCCGGCGGACCCTCAATCCGGCCGTGCCATTTTCACCACCTTGATCATATTGGTGCCGCCGGACACACCGACCGGCACCCCGGCACTGAACACCACGATTTCCCCCTCGCGCGCCATGCCCTTATTGAGCAGGAACTCGGTCGCCGAACTAAGCAGGTCATCCACCGAATAGGTCGCGCCCAGTTGCAGCGGCTCCACGCCCCAGACCAGCGCCAGCTTGCGCAGGGTAGATGGCTTGGGGCTGAAAGCGATCAGCGGCATCAGCGGCCGGAACTTGGCCAGACCCAGTACGCTCGCCCCGCTGTTGGTGAAACTGACCAGATAACGGGCACACACCTTATCGGCCAGATCCATAGTGGTGAAGTGCACGGCATCCTCAATGCGCAGACAGGCATGGGCCCGTAATTCCTGCTGACTCATGACGTTGCCGCGCACCACGTTGCGGAATACCTCGCTGGTTTCCACGGTCAGGGCGATATTCTTCATCATCCGCACCGCCTCGATCGGATATTGGCCGGCGGCGGTCTCGGCGGACAGCATCACCGCGTCGCTGCCGTCGAGAATGGCATTGGCGACATCGTTGGCCTCGGCGCGGGTCGGCCGCGGGTTGTTGATCATCGACTCCAGCATCTGCGTGGCGGTGATCACCGGCTTACCCGCGTTATTGCACTTCTGGATCAGGGTTTTTTGCATGATCGGCACATCCTGCGGCGAGGTCTCCACGCCCAGGTCGCCGCGCGCCACCATGATCGCATCGGCCACGGCAATGATGGCGTCGATGTCGCGGAAGGCTTCGGGTTTCTCAATCTTGGCGATGATCGGAATCTTGCGGCCATGCGTAGTCAGCATGATGTCGATCAGTTCCTTGACATCGCCGGCCTCACGCACAAAAGACAGCGCCACATAATCCAGGCCGTGATCATAGGCAAACTGCAAATCGCGCCGGTCCTTGTCGGTGATCGCGGAAATCTTCAGCTTGATATTGGGCAGATTGACGCCCTTGCGCGGCTTGAGGCGACCGCCGTTGATCACCCGGGTCGCAATCTCGTGACCCTCAATGCGCTCCACAGTCAGCTCGAACAGGCCATCATCGATGAGAATCCGGTCACCGGCCTTGACCTCCTCGTGCAGGCTGCGATGGTCAATCGCCACCTTCTTCACCCCATCGTGAACCCCGCCGATCAGTTCATCGGTGCTCAGCACCAGGGTTTCGCCGGCCACCACTTCCAAGGCATCGCCTTCGAGCTGGCCAAGACGGATCTTCGGTCCCTGCAGATCCTGAAAAATGGCGACATGCCGATTCAAGCGCTCGGCGGCCTCACGCACCAGCCGCACCGACTGCGCGTGGTCATCGAAGCTGCCGTGAGAAAAATTGAGCCGGATCACGTCCGCGCCTTCCCGCAGCAGGCGCTCGATAATCTCAGCGCTGCGGGAATTAGGTCCCAGGGTCGCTACGATCTTGGTGAATTTCATCGGTTTTGCCATACTTGCTCCCACTCCTGGCCGAATTCGCTCAAAAACCAAACCAATCAAACGGTTATTTTTATTTTTTCAAGCGCGAGTGTAACGGTTCACACCGCAGATGACCATTTTCCAGTCGCCAGACGGCAATCGACGCCAGCCGGTTTAAAATAGCGCCCGCATCGACCCGAACCCACCGCGAGGTTTTGCAATGGCTGACGTTTTTACCCGCATCCTCGGTATTGAACTGCCCGACACGCTTCGCTGCGACGACTCCGGCAAGAATCCCACCTTCAGCATCGGTTTCCGCAGCGACGGACCGATCCCCTTCCCGCAGCTGATCCTGCACACCAGCAGCGGCACGCAGTTGCTCAAGGGCGACGCGCTGAGCTTTGAAATCCACGGCAGCGACTACCTGTACCGTGCCAGCGTCCCGGCCGGGCTGCTGTGGCCGGGCGAGATCACCGTGCAGGCGGAAGGCTGCCGCAAGGCCGATATCCGTCAGGCCGGCGGCGAGGACTGGATCAAGGCCTTTGAGCGGCTGCGCATCCTGCCCGGCGCCCAGGCCCAGCCGGTGATCCAGTTGGCAAATGGTCCGGGTGGGACGCCGGTCAAGCTGTACTTCGGCATCCACAAGCACATGCACCAGCCCTACTACAACACCACCGATCGCCAGTACTGGGATGGTGAGAAGGACAGCATCTTTGGTGCCCGGGGCGGCCCCTACACCCACTTCATCCCCACTGCCGCACGCCAGTACATCAGCGGCAATCTGCCGCACGCGGGCCTGTCGACCAGCTGGAGCGGCTCGCTAATCGAACAGCTCGACCGCTGCGCCGCCGCAGGTCTGTGCGGTGGCCGCTTCGCCGGCTGGAATCAGGAACTGCGCGCCATCGCCCAGGAAAAAACCGCGCTGGGTCACCCACGGGTTGATTTCAGCGCCTTTGGCTTTTTCCATCCGCTAATGCCGCTGATCCCCGAGCGCGATATCGTCCGCCAGATCGAGTGGCATCGCGGCATCATCCGCGCCGCCTTTGGCGTCGAAGCATCCCGGGTGCTGTTTCCGCCCGAAACCGCCTTTCATGTGCGCATGATTCCAGCCCTGAACCGCGCTGGGGTGCGTGCGGTGATCTATGACTCAATCCACCGCTTCCGCGCCTGCCAGGATTATCCCTACGCCGGCATCAACGAAGGCATGCTGCCGCCCAACCGCGCCGAGCAGGTCAATCCAGCAGTCGATGACTGGCTGCAACTGCGCAACATCTGGGCCGGGTCGCCGATTTCGCCGCGCCTGCTGCGCCCGGAATATGTGCAGTACGAAGACCCCGAGGGCCAGTTGCACCGGATCATCGCCGTGCCCGCCGAGCGCTATATCGGCAACGAAGATGCCCGGGGGGGGTTCGGCGCGCTGCAATATCCGGACGTGCTCGGCCAGGTTTACAACCGCATCGTCGACACCGGCAACTTCGATCCCCAGCATCCGCCGTTCTTCCTGCTGCATTCCGATGGCGACAACCACGGCGGCGGCGCCGACAGCTACTACAACCACAACACCGGGCAACTGGTGCAGTGGCTGCAGGGCGATCCGCGCTTCGAGCTGACCACGGTGAATGACTATCTCGACCGCTTCCCGCCCGATCCGGCGCGCGCGGCACACATCGAACCCGGCTCCTGGAGCGGCGCCGACAATGGCGATCCGCAGTTCATGAAGTGGTTCAGTCGCTACGATCAGCCCTACTCGCCCGATCTCAACTCCTGGGCGGTGCTGACCGCGTTCCAGAACGTGGTACATGCGCTGGAGGACGCCTATCCCGGCAAGCCCTGGCTGGATGATGCCATCCGCCTGCTGCTGACCGCCGAGACCAGTTGCTACTGGTACTGGACCGGGCAGACGGTGTGGGATCAACAGGTGACGAATGCCGCCAATCAGGGCTACAGCCAGTTGCGCAACGAGGTCGATACCCTGCTGGCCGCTGGTCGCGATCGCAGCGGTCCGACCATCTTCGCGCCCTGGGTGACGCCGGAGAATCCGGGCGGCAAGCGCTGGGGTCAGGGTTGTCTGCTTGACGCGCCGCGCGAGGGCACGGTGCATACCTTCGTCTACGATATCGCCGGACTGCAGCGGGTGCTGCTGGTACTGCGCGACAGCCGGGGGGATGAAGTCCGCATCGTCATGCGCGATCACGGCCCGTATCCCAGCCAGACCGGCGCGCTGCTCAGCGCGCATTACCTGACCGCTGCACTGCC
>RXIX01000163.1 GCA_003989075.1 Candidatus Competibacteraceae bacterium
TCGGAACTGCAGGCCGTGCGCCACTACACCCGGCTGTCGCAGAAGAATTTCTCCATCGACACCCACTTCTACCCGCTCGGCTCCTGCACCATGAAGTACAACCCGCGGGTCTGCCACCGGCTGGCTTCGCTGCCCGGCTTTCTCGGCCGGCACCCGCTGGCGCCGGAAGCGGTCAACCAGGGTTTTCTGGCCTGTCTCCATGACCTGCAGGAGATCCTGCGCGAGGTGACCGGCATGGCGGCGGTATCACTGACGCCGATGGCCGGGGCGCAGGGTGAATTTGCCGGGGTGGCGATGATCCGCGCCTATCACCGCGCCCAGGGTGACGAGGCGCGGCGCGAGATCCTGGTGCCGGACGCGGCGCACGGCACCAACCCGGCCACGGCGATCATGTGTGGCTTCACCGTGCGGGAAATCCCCACCGATGCTCAGGGCGATGTTGATCTAGCCGCGCTGCGCGAGGCGGTCGGGCCGCAGACCGCTGGGCTGATGCTGACCAATCCCTCCACCCTGGGCGTATTCGAGCGCAACATCAGCGAGATCGCCGCGATCGTTCACGCTGCCGGCGGCCTGCTCTACTACGATGGCGCCAATCTCAACGCCATCCTCGGCAAGGCCCGTCCCGGCGATATGGGCTTCGACGTGATCCACATGAACCTGCACAAGACCTTCGCCACCCCGCATGGCGGCGGCGGTCCCGGTGCTGGGCCGGTAGCGGTCAGCGCCCGGCTGGAGCCGTTCCTGCCGGTGCCGATCGTCGCCCGTGAGGGTGAGCGCTATCGCTGGCTGAGCGAAGCCGAGCGGCCGCAGAGCATCGGCCGGCTGTCGGCGTTCATGGGCAATGCCGGGGTTCTGCTGCGCGCTTATGTCTACGCCCGGCTGCTCGGGCGCGCCGGCATGGGTCGGGTCGCCGAATACGCCACGCTCAACGCCAACTACCTGCTGGCGGAACTGAGCCGGGCCGGTTTCGAGGCCGCGTTTCCGCAGCGGCGCGCCAGTCATGAGTTCATCATCACCCTGCGCCGTCAGGCCAGGAGCCTCGGGGTCACGGCAATGGATTTTGCCAAGCGCCTGCTCGATTTCGGCTTCCACGCCCCAACCACCTATTTCCCGCTGCTGGTGCCGGAATGCCTGCTGATCGAGCCGACCGAAACCGAGTGCAAGGAAGAACTCGATGCCTTCGTCGCCGCGCTGCGCCAGATCCAGCAGGAGGCCGAAGATGATCCCGACTGGGTCAAGGGCGCGCCCCACCATCGACCGATCCGGCGTCTGGACGAAGTACGCGCCGCCCGCGACATGGACCTGGCCTGGCGGCCGGCAGCGCCCTGAGCGATGGCCTACCAGCAGCACACCGGCTGGCGCCGGCTGATCAATGCCACCGGCTATTCCTGGGCTGGACTGAAGGCCGCCTGGCGCAACGAGGAAGCGTTTCGTCAGGAAGGGCTGCTGTGCGTAGTGCTGGCGCCGCTGGCCCTGTGGCTGGGCAATAGCGCCGTGGAGCGGGTGCTGCTGATTGGCAGCCTGCTGCTGCTGGTGATCGTCGAACTGCTCAACACCGGCATCGAGGCGGCGATCGATCGTATCGGCCTGGAACGCCATGAACTGTCCGGCCGGGCCAAGGATATCGGCTCGGCGGCGGTCTTCATGGCCTTGCTCAACGCCGCCGTGGTCTGGCTGTTGATCCTGTTCGGCTGAGCAGTGCGGCGATGTGCAACGGAACCCGATGGCGGCCTGCTGTTCCCGTGATGGCCAATACCGTACACTGCCTGCATGGACCTCTCTTGTCCATTCTCCACCTCTGGATGCCAAGATCAGCGCCCTGACATGAGCATGAGCACCTTGAACAATAACGACAAAATCATCCGGGCCTGGCACTTTGGGCCGGGGGGTCTGCGTGGCCGTGGCGGCATGGGGCGCTTTCTCGCTTACCTGGTTCCTGCCCTGACGCGTGATGCGGCACAGGTGAAATGCCGGGTGG
Source organism: Candidatus Competibacteraceae bacterium (assembly GCA_003989075.1). GTDB lineage: Bacteria > Pseudomonadota > Gammaproteobacteria > Competibacterales > Competibacteraceae > RXIX01. The sequence goes on from RXIX01000163.1 coordinate 1,979, forward strand.
TGGATACCTACGGTCCCGGGCCGTTCTGGCAGATGCCGTTCTGGTTTGCCCTGGCCTGGCTGCGTCTGGGCTGGCACGCGCTGTGTGGCCATATCGATCTGGTGCACATCCACATGGCCGCCTATGGCAGCGTGTTCCGCAAGCTGCTGCTGCTGCTGCTGGCGCGCGCGTTTGGTCTGCCGGTGATTTTGCACCTGCATGGCGCCGATTTCGTTGAGTTCATGGACCGGCTGCGCCCGGCCAGCCTGCGCCGCGCCGTGATTCGCACCATGGCGAGTGCTGAGCAACTGGTGGTGATTGGCAACTACTGGCGCGACTACTTCACCGCCACGCTGGGGATTCCCGGGCAGCGGGTCACCATCATCCACAATGGCGTTCCCGACCCCCGCTACAGCGAGCCGCCGATCGCCTGGCGCACGCTGCGCGAGGGTGGCCGCCTGCTGACGCTGGGCGAACTGGGACCGCGCAAGGGCACGCCGGAACTGCTGGCCGCGCTGACCGATCCACGGCTGCGCGCCCGGCCGTGGACGGCGGTTTTGGCCGGCAATGGCCCGGTGGAGCACTATCGCGCCGAGCTGCAGCGCATGGAACTGACCGATCGCGTACAAATACCCGGCTGGGTGGAACGCAACGAGGCCTGGCGGCTGCTGGCCGAGAGCGATGTATTCCTGTTGCCCTCGCACATGGAAGGGCTGCCGGTGGCGATTCTGGAGGCGATGGCGACCGGTTTGCCGGTGATCACCACCCCGGTCGGCGCCATCGAGGACGCCATCGAGGACGGCGTTACCGGCTTGCTGATCCCGGTCGGCGATACCGCCGCCCTGAGCGATGCCATTTTGCGCCTGCTCGACGACCCAGCCCTGGGCGCACGCCTGGCCACAGCGGCCCGGCTGCGTTTCGAGCAGCAGTTCAGCATCGAACACACCGCTACTCAGGTCGCGGCACTCTACACACGGCTGCTGACTCCGACCGGGACTGCGCCCGCCCACGGCACATCCTGATCACGCCAAGTACACCGCGGGTTCCGCGCCCTTACCCCGAGAGTTCCATTCATGCTCCACGCCCTGTTCAAAGCTCTGCGCCAGCCCCTGCTGCTGCTCCTGACGCTACTGCTGCCCGGCTTTGCTACCGCTGCCGAATTGCCGATCCTGCAACGCGGAGTCAATCTCAGCCACTGGCTGCAATACGAGGGTCGCCAGCCGGTCACCAGTACCGATTTCGCCCTGATTCGCCAGGCCGGCCTTGATCATGTGCGCCTGCCCTTCGACCCGGTGCGATTGGGCTGGAATCCGGATGCGGCCCCTGATGCGCCCTGGGCGAATCTGGCCACGCTGGATCAGATCGTTGACAGCGCACTGGCGGCTGGTCTGGCCATCATCCTCGACTTTCATCCTGAAAGCGCCCTGCGCGCCCGGATCGAAACCGAGACCAAAGTGCAAAGCGCCTTCGTAGCCGCCTGGCGCATGCTGGCGGCGCGCTATGCCGACCGCGCCTCTGGACAACTGGCCTTTGAACTGCTCAACGAACCGCAGTACTACCAGACCGGCGGCGCACTGGCCTGGCAGCGCCTGCAGAATGAAGCGCTGGCTGCAGTACGCCAGCAGGCGCCGGCACATCTGGTGCTGCTCTCGGGCATTCAGGGCGGCAGCATCGCCGGGCTGCGGCTGATGGCCCCGGTCAGGGATGCGCGGGTGCGCTATGTGTTCCATTTCTATGAGCCGATGCTGTTCACTCATCTGAACGCACCGTGGGAACCGTTTCTGTCCGGTCCGCAGGGCATGATCACCGGATTGCTCTACCCAGTCACGCCCCAGGTCATGAGCAGCTACCGGCTGCTGCCCGGCGCCAATGTCAAGGTGGCCACCGATGCCGTGCGCCGCTATGTTCGCGAGAAATGGAACAGCACGAAGATCGCGCAGGAAATTGCCAAGGCCAGCGATTGGGCGAAAAAGAACCGGGTCGCGCTGGTGTGCACCGAGTTTGGCGCGCTGCGCAAATCGCTGGATCCGGTATCGCGTAACAATTGGCTGCGCGATGTGCGCAGCACCCTGGCCAATGCCGGCATCGGCTGGAGCGTGTGGGATTACGCCGATTTCTTCGGCATTGCCACCGCTACCGGCTTGACCTCCACGACCCACGATGGGGTGATCGTGCCCGCCGATCCGCTTAATCCAAACCGGCAATTCGACACCAGCACGCTGGCTGCGCTGGGTTTGACGCCGGTGCCGTGAACCGCTGCGGGCGGAAAAAAAGCACGCCGGGCCTGTTGCTGATGCTGCTCACGGCGGCGGATGCTGCGCTGGCCGCAGGCTGCCGCAGCGACAGCGACTGCAATCCGGGTATCCTGTGCCTGTTTGCCCGTGATCGCAGCACAGGCATCTGCGCCAGTTGGGAACCACCGATCCAGATCGTCCCCGAAACCGACCCGGCCCAGGTTCCGCTGCGCGAGCGCAGCACCGGAACGCGCTGCCAGTTCAGCGTTGACTGCGCGCCCGGCCAGTTCTGCTACAAGCGCGGCAGTCATAGCGAGGGCCAGTGTCTTTAACTGCCTGTAGAGCTTACAGATTCGGCGTGATATCGCGGTTGGCCGTGTAGCTGAAATTGCTCGAAAAGGCCAGGTTATTATAGATATGCTGGGCTAGCCACAGATTGACCTCAGCCACCTTCGAGCGCGGCACGAAGACCACGTCGAAGCGATGCAGCGGCAGATCCGGGGCGCGCCCTTCGAGCAGTTCACGCACATCCACCACCCGCAGCATCGGCTTGTTCTGGCAGTTGCGACGAATCAGCACCACATTGCTGATACCGGCGGTGTCACGAAACCCGCCCGCTTCGAGAATACCCTGCAGCACACCCATGCGATGCGCCAGCTTGAGCACGCCGGGCCGCTGCACCTCGCCGCCGACATAGATGATCTCCGAGCTGAACATGCGCGGAATCACCACCACATCGGGTCGGCGCAGCTCGACCGCGTAGCGGTAGCGCAGTTCGTTAGCGATATCGGCAGGGCTGC
>RXIX01000164.1 GCA_003989075.1 Candidatus Competibacteraceae bacterium
GCTTTGCCGACCGGCCGGCGTTTGAAGCGGCACTGATCGATCTGATCGACCGTCAGCAGCCGGATCTGGTGATCCTGGCCGGTTTCATGCGCGTGCTTACTGCTGGTTTTACCGAGCATTACCGGGGGCGGCTACTGAATATCCACCCCTCGCTGCTGCCGAAGTTTCGCGGTCTGCACACCCATGAACGGGCGATCGCCGCCGGCGAAACCGAGCATGGCGCGAGCATTCACTTTGTCACCGCCGAACTGGATGGCGGCCCGGTGATCGTGCAGGCGCGGGTGCCGGTGCTGCCGGGTGACGATGCCGACACGCTGGCGGCGCGGGTACTGGAACAGGAGCATCGCCTGTATCCGCAGGCGATTCACTGGTTCGCGACGAAACGGCTGCGGCTGGAGGGTGAACAGGTCTATTTCGACGGGCAGGTGCTGATGGAACCGCTGCGGCTGGAGAACGCGCCGCGCTAGTTGATGCGCAGACACTGCGGCGCTGCGCGGCATGGACGCCACGCCGCGCGCGGCTCAGTGCCCGGAATCGAGCGGCTCATCATCGCCAATCCGGCTCGGCGTTGGCCCGGTCTGACGGCGGTATTTGGCATCCAGGCGCTTGTTATAGGGGCGGATGGCCGGACTGGAGAGCATCTCGAAGCTGATCGCGCAAATCGCCATGCCCGGGCGCAGCGCCAGCGGCAGCTTGCCGCTGTTGTAGCACTCCAGAACGATGGCGCCACTCCAGCCGGGGTCGATGCGATGGGCGGTGACATGCACCATCAGGCCCAGCCGGGCCAGACTGGAGCGCCCGTCCAGCCAGCCGACCAGATCATCAGGCACGGTGATGGTCTCGGCGGTGGCCGCCAGGGCCAGTTCGCCAGGATGAATGAAAAAGGCGCCATCCTCGGCAATGCGAATCTCCTTGCTCATGATGCGATTGATGGCCTGATCGACTTCCTCGCGTGGCCCGCTCAGGTCAATATAGGGCGCGGCGTGGTCATTGAACACCCGAAAGCGGTGGCCCAAATGCAGGTCCACGCTGACGCCATTGATCTTGCCCGGCAGGGGATGGGGTTCGATGCGAATGCGGCCTTCGGCCAGATAACGTTCAATGTCGCGGTCACACAGGCGCACGGGCGGAATTCTCCAGGCAAAGGACGTGGGCGCGGTGGCGGCCGCGCCCGGGAGGATCAGTAATAAACCTTGCGGCAACTGCGATACTTCACGCCATGGCGCCAGTATTCGTTACACACGGTGCGATAACGGGGCTTGGTGGTGCAGACCCGCTTGACCACTCGACCGTTTACGATGGTTTCCTTGCACTTGGTCACCGCCGCTGCTTCCTGAACCGGCACGGCGAACAGACCCGCTACGGCCAGCGCCATCAGTCCCGCCTTGATCGCTTTCATCATGAAACCTCCCATTGTATTGCTGTTGGTGAATCGTGAATCGTAAAAAAGCGCCTGAAGGACTGCGCTTCCTGCCTACTTTAGGTTCGCCTAGCTTTACGTATTCTGAATGACGATGCTGGGAAACTTGTGGCTGTAGTTGCGCGCCTGCAGCGACAGTCGGGCGGCAGCGCGCCGGGCGATGTCCCGGTACAGGCCGGCAATGCGGCTGTCCGGTTCGGCCGCGACCGTCGGCTGACCGTTATCGGTTTCCTCGCGGATGCGGATGTCCAGCGGCAGCGCGCCAAGAAACGGCACCGCATATTCGGCAGCCATGCGCTGGCCCCCACCAGCGCCGAAGATATGCTCTTCATGACCGCAGTTCGAGCAGATATGAATGCTCATGTTCTCGACGATACCCAGGACCGGCACCTCGACCTTCTCGAACATCTTCAGGCCCTTGCGCGCATCGAGCAGGGCAATGTCCTGCGGCGTGGTGACGATGATCGCGCCGCTGACCGGCACTTTCTGCGCCAGAGTCAACTGGGTATCACCGGTGCCGGGCGGCAGATCAATAATCAGATAATCGAGATCCTGCCAGCGGGTATCGCGCAGCAGCTGCTCCAGGGCCTGGGTGACCATCGGCCCGCGCCAGACCATCGGTGTATCCTCGTCGATCAGATAGCCAATCGACATCGCCTGCAGGCCATGGCGAACCACCGGCTCCAGCGACTTGCCATCGCGCGATTCCGGCTTCTGTACCGTGCCGAGCATGCGCGGCTGGCTGGGTCCGTAGATGTCGGCATCCAGCAGGCCGACCCGCGCGCCCTCGGCATGCAGCGCCAGGGCCAGATTGACCGCCGTGGTCGATTTCCCGACCCCGCCCTTGCCCGAGGCCACGGCGATGATGTTCTTCACCCCGGTCAGCGGGCGCAAACCCTTTTGCACCTCATGGGCGACCACTTTGCTGTCAATGTGCACCGTGACCGCAGCCACCCCCGGCAAGGCCAGCAGCCGTTCGCGCAACGTCGCCTCCAGCGCCGCACGGTAGCCAGCGGCGGGAAAACCGAGCATCACGTCCACCGTGACCTGGCCGCCTTCGATCTGAATCTGCTGGACACACCTGGCGGTGAGCAGATCCTGCTCCAGATAGGGGTCCAGATAGCCACGCAGGGCGGTTTCCACATCGGTACGCGCAACAGCAGTCATCCATTCATCCTCGTAATTAACAGGTGGGCCGGAGTCGCACGCCCGGCATGAGCGACTCCGGCCCGCTGGGTTTTGTTACTGGCTGGACATGCAGCTCTGGCGGGCATCGGCCAACTTGAGCGTGGTATCCGCTTTCAGCGACTTGACCACGCATTCCCAGTACGACGGCGGATAATCATGCAGCATCTGACAATCGATCCCATTCAGGATTTCCGGAGATTCGCCATGCTGCTTGGCCACGGACACCGCTTCCTGGCAAAAATTCTCGCTCCAGAGCTGCTCGGCCAGTGCGCCCTGGGCCTGGGCCGCGCCGCCCGTCACCAGACCCGCCACCGCCATCAGGGTGCATGCTGCTGTTTTCATCATGATCCACCTCGCCTGCTGTGCTAGAGGTTCCCAGGGCTCGCGCCCGGCTACCCTGCCGCGGACCTGGATGACAGCTCCACGGCAATACTGCTAACGTAGCGGCCTTTCCGAGCGACCGCAATCGTCCGTACCATGAATGACCAAACCCGCCGAATTCTCGTTACCAGTGCCCTGCCCTACGCCAACGGTCCGATCCACATCGGCCATCTGGTCGAATACATCCAGACCGATATCTGGGTGCGATTCCAGAAGCTGCGCGGCCACGAATGCCATTACGTCTGCGCCGACGATGCCCACGGCACGCCGATCATGCTGCGCGCCGAGCAGGACGGCATCACCCCGGAACAGCTCATCGCCCGCACCTGGCAGGAACACCGCGCCGATTTCGCCGATTTCCTGGTCGAGTTCGATAACTACTACTCGACACACTCGCCGGAAAACCGCCATTACGCGGAACTGATCTACCAGAGACTGAATAGCGGTGGCCACATCAGCCGCCGGATCATCACTCAGGCCTATGATCCGGAAAAGCAGATGTTCCTGCCGGATCGCTTCATCAAGGGCGAATGCCCGCGCTGCGCTGCGCCCGACCAGTACGGCGACAGTTGCGAACACTGTGGCGCCACCTATGCGCCCACCGACTTGAAAAATCCGCGCTCGGCGATTTCCGGAGCCACACCGGTGCTCAGGGAATCGCTGCATCTGTTCTTCCGCCTGGCCGATTTCGAGGCCATGCTCAAGGAGTGGATCAACAGCGGCCCGATCCAGGCGCAGATGGCCAATAAGCTCAACGAATGGTTCAGCGCCGGCCTGCAGGAATGGGACATCTCCCGCGATGCACCCTACTGGGGCTTTGAAATCCCCGATGCGCCCGGCAAATACTTCTACGTCTGGCTGGATGCGCCGATCGGCTACATGGCCAGCTTCCAGAACTACTGCGCGCGCACCGGACTGGATTTCAACGATTTCTGGGCGCCGGACAGCACGGCCGAGGTGTATCACTTCATCGGCAAGGACATTGCCTATTTCCACATCCTGTTCTGGCCAGCGGAGCTGACCGGCGCCGGTTTCCGCAAACCCAGCGGCGTGCACTGCCACGGCTTCCTGACCGTGGACGGGCAGAAGATGTCCAAGTCGCGCGGCACCTTCATCAAGGCCCGCACCTATCTTGACCACCTGCGCCCGGAATACCTGCGCTATTACTTCGCCACCAAGCTCAGCGACGGCATCGACGATCTTGATCTGAATTTTGAGGACTTCGTGCAGCGGGTCAACAGCGATCTGGTTGGCAAGCTGGTCAACATTGCCAGCCGCTGTGCGGGTTTCATCACCCGCCGTTTCGAGGGCCGGCTGGCGACGGAACTGGCCGAGCCGGCGCTGTATGCTGATTGCGTCGCCGCCGGTGCCAGCATCGCTCAGGCCTACGAGGGCCGCGAATTCAGCCGGGCGATGCGCGAAATCATGGCGCTGGCCGACCGCGCCAATCAGTACATCGACGAGAAAAAACCCTGGGCGCTGGCCAAGCAGCCGGATGCCGGGACCGAGGTGCAGGCGGTATGCAGCATGGGCCTGAACCTGTTCCGGCTGCTGATGCTGTACCTGAAACCGGTGCTGCCGGGACTGGCGGCGCAGGTCGAACAGTTCCTGCAAATCCCACCACTGCGCTGGACCGACGCCGGAACGCCGCTACTGGATCACGCCATTGCCGAGTTCAAGCCGCTGATGCAGCGGGTGGACATGGCGCAGATCACGGCCATGGTCGAGGCTTCGCGGGAGAGCTATCCAGCCGCCGCGCCGGCCGCACCGGCTGGACCGCTGGTCGAAATGCCGATCGCGCCAACCATCGGCATCGAGGATTTCACCCGGGTTGATCTGCGCGTGGCGCGCATCGCCAAGGCTGAGGCCGTGGTGGGCGCCGACAAGCTGGTGCGGCTGGAACTGGATCTCGGCGGGGAAACCCGGCAGGTCTTCGCCGGCATCAAGGCCGCCTACGCGCCGGAGGATCTGCAGGGCCGGCTGAC
>RXIX01000165.1 GCA_003989075.1 Candidatus Competibacteraceae bacterium
ATCGAGGATGGCGTCAAGCTCGATAACCAGATTCAGGTCGCGCACAATGTGCGTATTGGCGCCCACAGCGCCCTGGCCGGTTGCGTAGGCATCGCGGGCAGCGCGCACATCGGTCGTCATTGCATGATCGGCGGCGGGGTGGGCATCGCCGGCCATCTCGACATTGCTGATCGTGTGCAGGTAACCGGCATGTCGCTGGTGACCAAATCGATCAGTACGCCCGGCGCCTATTCCTCGGGACTGGCGGTCGAGCCCAACCGGCTCTGGAACCGGATCAGTGCACGTCTGCGTCGCCTGGATGAACTGTTCGAGCGCGTGGTGGCCCTGGAAAGAAAACTCCATCGAGACGATCACGAGAAATCGTCCCCTCCCGATCACAGGGTTTAAAAGAAGAATCCCATGGATATCCAGGACATTCTTGAATACCTGCCGCACCGTTACCCTTTTCTGCTGGTTGACCGGGTGCTGGCTATTGAACCGGGCCTGTCGCTGACCGGCCTGAAGAACGTCAGCTACAATGAACCGTTTTTTCCCGGGCATTTTCCACAGCGGCCGATTATGCCCGGTGTGCTGATCGTAGAAGCGCTGGCCCAGGCGACCGGAATCCTGGCCTTTAAGAGTGAGGGCGAGAAGCCTGATCATCGTTCGATGTATTACCTGGTGGGTGTGGACAACGCACGCTTCAAGCGGCCGGTGGTGCCGGGGGATCAACTGATCCTGGATGTGCGTCTTGATCGGATCAAGCGCGGCATCGGCAAGTTCTTTGGCGAAGCCCGGGTGGATGGCCAGCTGGTGGCTACCGCTGAACTGATGTGCGCCAAACGGGACATCGACTTGTGATCGATCCACGGGCAGTGGTGGATCCGGCGGCCCGAGTGGCCCCGGATGTGACGATCGGGCCGTTCTCGATTATCGGTCCGGATGTGGAAATCGGTGCGGGTACCTGGATTGGCCCGCATGTGGTGATTCAGGGGCCGACCCGCATCGGCTGCGATAACCGCATCTACCAATTCTCGTCGCTGGGCGAGATCCCGCAGGACAAGAAATACGGTGGCGAACCGACCCGGCTGGAGATCGGCGACCGCAACACCATTCGCGAATTTGTCACCATTAATCGCGGCACGGTGCAGGACGCGGGCCTGACCCGACTCGGCGATGACAATTGGATCATGGCCTATGTCCATATCGCCCATGATTGCGTGGTCGGCAACCGGACCATCTTCGCCAATGGCGCGTCGCTGGCCGGGCATGTCCAGGTTGAGGATGATGTGGTGCTCGGCGGTTTTGCCCTGATCTACCAGTTCACCCGGCTGGGTGTACACAGCTTCTGTGGCTTTGCCTGCGGGGTGCATCACGATGTGCCGCCCTATGTCACTGTCGCCGGCTACCGCGCCGAGCCGCATGGCATCAATGCCGAGGGTCTGCGCCGGCGCGGTTTCAGCGATGAGGCGATCCAGGCCATCCGGCGTGCCTATAAGGTACTGTATCGCGCCAATCTGCGTCTGGAAGAAGCGCTCGACAAGGTGCGCGAGATGACCGCCGAATGTCCGCCGCTACAGGTGCTGGCTGATTTCCTCGCCGCACCGTCACGCAACGGCATCGTCCGCTAGCCGGGCAGCATTTTAACCCCTATGCACATCGCCCTGGTCGCCGGTGAGCTATCGGGCGATCTGCTCGGCGCCGACCTGATGGCGGCGTTGCGGGCGCATTATCCCCAGGCGCGCTTCAGTGGTATCGGCGGGCCGGGGATGATTGCTCAGGGTCTGCACAGCCTGGTGCCGCTGGAACGATTGGCGGTGATGGGTCTGGTCGAAGTGCTGCGGCATCTGCCGGAATTGCTGCGCATCCGCCGCCAGCTGATCGACCATCTGCGCGCTGATCCACCACAGGTTCTCATCGGCATCGACGCGCCGGATTTCAATCTGGGTGTGGAACGCTGCCTGCGCGTCCACGGCATTCCCACTGTCCACTATGTCAGTCCCTCGGTGTGGGCATGGCGGCCGTGGCGAGTGCGCAAGATTGCTCGCGCTGTCGATCTGATGCTGACTCTGTTGCCCTTCGAAGCGGCGTTTTATCAGGATCACGGCGTGCCGGTGTGTTACGTCGGACATCCGCTGGCCGACACTATTCCTGTGCACAACGATCTGCGCACGGCGCGCCGGCAACTGGATCCGGCTGTGCCGGATGATGCGCCGATCGTCGCTCTGTTGCCAGGCAGCCGCAGTGGCGAAGTGAGCCGCCTGGCGCCCCTGTTTCTGGAGACCGCCTGCTGGCTGCAGGCACAACGGCCGGAGCTGCGTTTCCTGCTGCCGGCGGCGACACCCCGCATTTATGAGCAACTGGCGGCGCTGCAGGCCGCGCAGGCACCGTGCCTGCCGCTGACGCTGGTGCAGGGGCAGGCCCGCACGATCATGGCTGCGGCCGATGTGGTGCTGCTGGCTTCGGGGACGGCGACACTGGAAGCGATGCTGCTGAAGCGGCCGATGGTAGTGGCCTATCGGGTAGCGCCGCTGACTGCGTGGCTGGCGCGCTGTCTGCTGCGCGTCAACCACTTTGCACTGCCCAATCTGCTGGCCGGCAGTGCACGGGTGCCCGAGTTCATTCAGGGCGCGGCGACGGTGGAGAATCTGGGGCCGGCCGTGCTGCACTGGCTGGACGATGCATCGGCGGTCGCGCAACTGCGGACGCTGTTTGGCCAACTGCACCAACAGTTGCAGCGCGGCGCCAGTGAACGGGCTGCCGCAGCGATTGTTGAACTGCTTGAACGCCGCTGAGAGGTTCCTACTGATCAGCGGGCCAGCCGCGCCCCTGTTCATCGACGCGCACACGCAGTGATTGCGGATTTTCCCCATACAGCGCCGCACGCGTCGTGTGCTGACCGGTGGCTATCAGGTCACGCTCGGCAATGCTCCAGCACTGCTCATCGCGAAAGATGAAGACGCCATACAGCCAGTGTTCGGACTCGTCAAATTCGGATAGGCCAATGATGGCCCCGGTTTCATGGTGAATCTCGGCCAGTTCGGGATTATTGGCCGCAACGCGCACGATTTCATAAAACTGGAAGCGGGCCGGGTCCTGCGCTGGGCCAGTGGCAGCAAATGCGGCATGGTAAGCAACCTGGCCACGGGCTGAGCGAGGGCCGAAGGGCAGCGCCAGAAAAAATGCCGGCGGCACGTCTGCGAGTATCAGATCAGGGTCATGCCTGAAGCCGAAACGCGCGTAGAACGCAGGCTCACCCAGTACCACGCAGCCTTGCGCGCCGATTCCACGCATGCACTGCAGTCCACGCTCAATCAGCGTCCGTCCAATGCCCTGTCTCTGATGCTCCGGAAGCACGGAAACCGGTCCGAGTCCATACCAGTCAAGCGAGCCGTCGGTGATGGTGACGGGTGAAAAGGCAATGTGAGCGACGACCTGGCCGGCGCATTCTGCAACCAGGGAAAGCGGCAGCGCATGTGCGGCGCGCAGAGCCTGGATAATGAATTGTTCATTGTGCGCGCTATGCGGATGCTGCAGAAAAGCACGCTGCGTGACGGTGCTAATGGCGTGTTCGTCAGCTGGACATTCCGGGCGAAGGGTGATGTGCATGGCGGTTTTTGCCGGGTATTTAAGGGGTCTGCACCGCATTGTATGCCAGAGCGGCGGGCACTATCCTGTGCGTCCCCTTTTTCTTCCCTCGGCAGGTAAGCCGCTATGGCCGATTCCTTCCTGATCGCCGGTGTTGATGAAGTCGGCCGCGGCCCGTTGGCCGGTCCGGTGCTTGCCGCCGCGGTGATTCTCAACCCCGCACACCCCATCGCCGGGCTGGCGGATTCCAAGGCGCTCAGCGAAACGCGCCGCGAACGGCTGGCCGAGGACATCCGGGCGCATGCCCTGGCCTGGGCGCTGGGCCGCGCTGAAGTGGCCGAAATCGATCGCATCAACATTCTCCAGGCCACGCTGCTGGCCATGCAGCGGGCCGTGGCACAGTTGCACATCCAGCCGGTCCAGGTGCTGGTGGATGGCAACCGCTGTCCAGTCCTGCACTGTCCCTGCACTGCGATCGTGAAAGGCGATGCCACGGTACCGGCGATCAGTGCTGCATCAATTCTGGCCAAGGTGGCGCGCGACGCTGAATTATGCGCTCTGGATCAGCGCTATCCCGAATACGGCTTTGCCCAGCACAAGGGCTATCCGACCGCCGCTCATCGCGCCGCGCTGCAGCGTTTCGGTCCCTGCGCTGAGCATCGCCGCTCCTTCGCGCCGGTCGCCGCCGCGCTTGCCAACCGGAGCTAGAGCATGTCCGCGTCGTTCGTTCATCTGCGCCTGCACACCGAATATTCTCTGGTCGATGGCCTGATTCGCATCAAGGAACTGGTCAAGCGGGTCGCTGCTGCGGGCATGCCGGCGGTGGCGGTTACCGATGTCAGTAACCTGTTCGCGCTGATCAAGTTCTACAAGGCCGCGCTCGGCGCTGGTATCAAGCCGATTGCCGGCGTCGAAGCCTGGGTACGGCGCGCCGGCGGTGAACCGGCGCGGCTGGTGCTGCTCTGCCAGGATCTGGTCGGCTATCGCAATCTGACCCGGCTGGTCAGCCGCAGCTATCTGGAAGGCCAGCAGCAGGGTCAGCCGGTGCTGGATTACGCCTGGCTGCCCGGCCACACCGCCGGCCTGATTGCCCTGTCCGGTGGCCGCGACGGTGAGATTGGCCAGGCCCTGCTCAATGAGCACCGTGAGCAGGCCGAAGCCTGGCTGGATGACTGGCGACGGCTGTTTCCGGACCGCTTCTATCTGGACGTGCAGCGCACCGGCCGGCCCCGGGAAGAGGAGTATCTGGATGCGGTGATTGACCTGGCCGCGGCCACGGCCACGCCGGTGGTGGCCACTAACGAAGTCTGTTTCCTGCGCCGCGAGGATTTCGAAGCGCATGAGGCGCGGGTGTGCATTCATGACGG
>RXIX01000166.1 GCA_003989075.1 Candidatus Competibacteraceae bacterium
AAGAAAATGAAGGGCGGCGGGCTGATGAAGATGTTGCGCGGTTTGCAGGGCAAGCTGCCGATGGGCAGTCTGCCGCCGCTCAAGCCCTGATTTTCATCTTTCGGTACGCTGGACAGTTTCAAATACGCGAAATTTCGGCTAATATCGCCCGCTTACTCCGGCTGCCCCCTGCGGGTGGCCTTTTCGTATCGGAATTCGCACGAGGTATGTACAGCGCATGGTTACCATCCGCCTGTCCCGCGGCGGCGCCAAGAAGCGCCCCTTCTACACCGTAGTAGTCACCGACAGCCGCAACCGGCGTGACGGTCGTTACATTGAACGCATTGGTTTCTTCAACCCGATCGCCAGCGGTCAGGATGAGCGCCTGAGCCTGAACCAGGAACGGCTGGCGTACTGGCTGGGCACCGGTGCGCAGCCGTCCGTGCGGGTCAGCAGCCTGATGGCGGAAGCGCGCAAGCGGCAGGCGCAGGCCTAAGGCGGTTGTTAGGCGGAGCGCGCCGGGAGCGGTGCCGCGATGACGGAAAGATCTGCGGATTGGGTCGTGCTCGGCCGGGTTTCGGGCCTGTTTGGCGTGCAGGGCTGGGTGCGGGTGTTTTCCCATACCGCGCCGCGCGAGGGCATTGCCCGCTATAGCCCGCTGTTTTTGCAGCGCCCTGAAGGCTGGCGGGAATTTGCCGTCGAGGCGGGCCGCGCGCACGGCGAGGGTGTGGTGCTCAAGTTCGTCGGCTGTAATGACCGTGATCAGGCAACTGCCCTGCTGGACAGCGAGATCGCCATACGCCGCGCGCAATTGCCGCCTCTGGCACCGGGTGAGTACTACTGGGCTGACCTGGAAGGTTTGCGAGTGGTGACCCTGGATGGCGTCGAACTGGGCACGGTTGATCATCTGTTCGCGACCGGCGCCAACGATGTCCTGGTGGTGCACGGTGCGCGTGAGCGTCTGCTGCCTTTCGTGCGCGGCACGGTGGTCGTCGAGATCGATCTCGATGCGCGCCTGCTGCGGGTGGACTGGGATCCGGAGTTCTAGGCGCGTCGCCTGCATCAAACCGCAGCGCGGGGCACCGTGCAAGGAACAGCCGTGCGCATCGACGTGGTCACCCTGTTTCCCGAGATGGTCGAAACCCTGTTGCGCTTTGGTGTCACTGGGCGGGCGGTTGATCGGGGGTTGCTCGATGTGGCGACCTGGAATCCGCGTGATGCTGCCCATGACCGTCATCGCACGGTCGATGACCGTCCCTATGGCGGCGGGCCGGGGATGGTGATGAAGGTGCAGCCCTTGCGCGATACCCTGCGCCGGGCGCGGTCAGCGGTGCAGCCACCCGGCCGAACGCTGTATCTGAGTCCGCAGGGCCGGCCGCTGGACCAGGATGGGGTGCGGCAACTGGCAATGGAGCCGCGCCTGATCCTGCTGGCCGGTCGCTATGAGGGAATCGACGAGCGCCTGATCAAGGTCGAGGTGGACGAGGAATGGTCCATTGGCGATTACGTGCTCAGCGGCGGCGAACCGGCAGCACTGGTGCTGATCGACGCGGTGACCCGCCTGCTGCCGGGGGCGCTGAATGATCAGGAATCGGCGGCGCAGGATTCCTTCATGGACGGGCTGCTGGATTGTCCCCACTACACGCGGCCGGAAGAGATTGACGGATGCCGGGTGCCGGCGGTGCTGATGAGCGGTGATCATGCCGCGATTGCCCGCTGGCGGCGGCGCGAAGCGCTGGGGCGCACCTGGCGGCGGCGGCCCGACCTGCTGGCACGGCGGCCGCTGTCAGCGGTAGAACAGGCGTTGCTGGCGGATTTCATTCGCGAATACCAAGAGAGCACGGAGGATGCCGGCAGTGCTGGCGTCCTCCCGGAACAACCTGGAGTAGAGTGTCATGAGTAAGCTGGTTGAAGAATTTGAACGCGCGCAGATGACCCGCGAGATTCCCGAGTTCGGCCCGGGCGATACCGTGGTGGTACGGGTGAAGGTGAAGGAAGGCAACCGCGAGCGCTTGCAGGCTTTCGAGGGCGTGGTCATCGCCAAGCGCAACCGCGGCCTGAACTCGGCGTTCACGGTGCGCAAGATTTCCCATGGCGAGGGCGTAGAGCGGGTGTTCCAGAGCTACAGCCCGGCGATTGCCGATATCACCGTCAAGCGCCGGGGCGACGTGCGCCGCGCCAAGCTGTACTACCTGCGTGGCCTGGAAGGCAAGGCGGCGCGCATCAAGGAGAAGCTGGCCTAAGGCACGCGAAATGCGTGCGGGCAGGGGGCAATCGGCCACGATCGCCCCCTTTTTTTGTCTGCGGGTCCGGTCCGGACCGGGAGCAGCCTGATGGGTGATACGAGCGCGTGGGTGGACTGGCTGGAAGCGGTGCGGGTACTGGCCGCCGGGGCCAGTGCGCGGATTCTGGACATTTACGCTACGGCGTTTGGCGTCAGCGCCAAGGACGATGACAGTCCACTGACCGCCGCCGATCTGGCCGCGCACGAACTGATCGTGGCCGGCCTGCGTGCCCTGACCCCGGATATCCCGGTCCTGTCCGAGGAATCGGCAACCGTGCCCTTTGCCGAGCGCGCGCGCTGGCGGCGCTACTGGCTGGTTGATCCTCTGGACGGCACCAAGGAATTCGTGCAGCGCAACGGCCAGTTCACCGTCAATATCGCGCTGATTGATCAGCATGAGCCGGTGCTGGGCGTGGTCCGGGTGCCGGTGAGCGGAGTGTGCTATTTCGCCGCGCGCGGTTATGGCGCGTTCCGCGAGGAGCCCGGCCAGCCGCCCCAGCCGATTCATGTGCAGCGGCTGCGCCCCGGCGCACCGGTGCGGGTGGTGGGCAGCAAGTCGCATGGCGGACCCGGTTTGCAGCAGTTCGTCGCTGCGCTCGGGCCGCATGAACTGGTGACGATCGGCAGTTCGCTCAAGCTCTGTCAGGTGGCGGAAGGCATGGCGGATGTCTATCCGCGGCTGGGCCCAACTTCGGAATGGGATACCGCCGCCGCGCAGGCGATTGTCGAAGTGGCCGGCGGTCAGGTCGTGGCCGCCGATAGCGGTCAGCCCTTGCGCTATAACACCGGCGAGTCATTGCTGAACCCGCATTTCATCGTCCATGGCGATGCCAGCTATGACTGGCTGGGTTGCGTACCGCGCAAGGGTGACGCATGACCCGCGTGCTCAGCTATCAGGCGGTGCTGGCGACGCCGCTGGGTCGCATCGGTCTGCGCATGGCCGGGGAGGCCCTGAGCGCGCTCGATTATCTGCCCGCTACCACGCCCGAACAGCCGCCGGCGGACGCCGCGACCGCTGCCGTGGTCGCGCAGCTGGCGGCCTATTTCCGCGATCCCCAGCACCGGTTCAGCGTGCCGCTGGCGCTGTCGGGAACGGCGTTTCAGCAGCGGGTGTGGGCGGCATTGCAGGCGATTCCGCCGGGCACGGTGCTGTGTTATGGCGAGCTGGCCCAACAGCTGGGCAGCGCCGCACGCGCCATCGGTGGCGCCTGCCGTGGCAATCCGGTCCCGATCCTGATTCCCTGTCATCGCGTGGTGAGCCAGCAGGGTCTGGGTGGCTATGCCGGCGCGGTGACCGGCGATCCGCTGGCGATCAAGCGCTGGCTGCTGCGGCACGAAGGCGTGATCTGGCCACCGGCTTGAAATTTTGCCGCCCGCCCGCATATCGAGCGGCGATATCGGCACACCACTTAGGAGACCGTCCCCGATGACCGTCGAAGCTCACAAGGAAACTCTTGGTTTTCAGGCCGAGGTGCAGCAGCTGCTGCGTCTGGTCGCGCATTCGCTGTATTCGCACAAGGAAGTTTTCCTGCGCGAACTGATTTCCAACGCCTCTGATGCCTGCGACAAGCTGCGCTTCGAGGCACTCACCGATGGCGCGCTATACGAGGATGATCCGGAACTGAGGATCCGCGTCAGCTTTGACCAGGATGCGCGCACCATCACCATTGCCGACAATGGCATCGGCATGGACCGCCAGGAAGTGATCGACAACATCGGCACCATTGCCCGTTCCGGCACCCGTCAGTTCATGCAGAAGCTGAGCGGCGATCAGGCCAAAGACACCAGCCTGATTGGCCAGTTTGGCGTCGGTTTCTACTCCAGCTTCATCGTTGCCGACAAGGTGGTGCTGCGCACCCGTCGCGCCGGCATGGGCGCCGAACACGGCGTGCTGTGGGAATCCAGCGGCGAAGGCGAATACACGCTGGAGACGATCGAGAAGCCCTCTCGCGGCACCGAGGTGATCCTGCACCTGCGCGAGGAGGAGAGCGAACTGCTCAACGAATGGCAGCTGCGCTCGATCATCACCAAGTATTCCGACCATATCACCCTGCCGGTGATCATGCCGGTGCAAAAGCCTGGCGAGGGTGAAGACGCAGCGCCGACCGTGGTCGAGGAGCGGATCAATCAGGCTGCCGCGTTGTGGGCGCGCCCCAGGCAGGACATCAAGGACGAGGAATACAGGGAATTCTACAAGCACGTCGGTCACGATTTCGAAGACCCGCTGGCTTGGACCCATAATCGCGTCGAAGGCAAGCTTGAATACACCTCGCTGCTGTTCATTCCCGGCCGTGCGCCGTTTGATCTGTGGGATCGTGAGCAGCGCCACGGCGTCAAGCTGTATGTGCAGCGCGTGTTCATCATGGACGATGCCGAAAACCTGATGCCGCGCTATCTGCGCTTCGTGCGCGGTGTGATCGACTCCAGCGACCTGCCGCTCAACATCTCGCGCGAGATCCTGCAAAGCAGCAAGGTGGTGGACGGAATCCGCGCCGGTTCGGTGAAGAAGGTGCTGGGCCTGCTCGAAGACATGGCCAGCAACGATGCCGAGAAGTACGGCAAGTTCTGGAAGGAATTTGGCCGGGTGATCAAGGAAGGTCCGGC
>RXIX01000167.1 GCA_003989075.1 Candidatus Competibacteraceae bacterium
GCTCGCCGGGCCTCGCACGCCGAACCCGGCCACCCGTCCGGCAAGGAGCGCCTCCAGCCCGCCGTCATTGAGGAACGCTCATGAGCATCACCCCCCTGTCGTCCGTTGAGGGTCTCTACGATCCACGCAACGAACACGATTCCTGTGGTATCGGCTTTGTCGTCGACATCAAGAACCGTAAAAGCCACCAACCGATTCGCCAGGGGCTGGAAATACTGGCCAACCTGAGTCACCGGGGCGCGGTGGGCGCCGATCCACTCGCCGGCGATGGCGCCGGCATCCTGCTGCAATTGCCCGACGGCTTCCTGCGCGCCGAATGCGCCGACCTTGGCATCGAACTGCCCACGCCAGGCAACTATGCCGTCGGCATGGTCTTCCTGCCGCGCGATCACCACGCCCGCACCCAAAGCGAAGCCGCCCTGCAGCGCACCGTCGCCGCCGAAGGGCAGATCCTGCTCGGCTGGCGCGACGTCCCAACCGACAACTCCTGCCTCGGCCGCAGCGTGCGCCCCACCGAACCGGTCATCCGTCAGGTCTTGATCAAGCGCGGTGCCAGCTGCACCGACCAGGATGCCTTCGAGCGCAAACTGTTCGTCATCCGCAAGCAGGCCCATCACGCCATCTGGAACCGCGAACTGCTCGGCAGTCAGCAGTTCTACATCGCCTCGCTGTCCTCGCGCACCATCATCTACAAGGGCATGATCCTCGCCCGCAACATCGGCGTGTACTATCCCGAGTTGCGCGATCCGCGCATGGAATCCGCTCTCGCCCTGGTGCACCAGCGTTTCTCCACCAACACCTTCCCCTCCTGGGCGCTGGCACAGCCGTTCCGCTACATGTGCCATAACGGCGAAATCAATACCCTGCGCGGCAACATCAACTGGATGCTCGCCCGCCGCCACAACATGGCCTCACCGCTGCTCGGAGCCGATCTCGACAAGCTCTGGCCGCTGATCGGCGACGGTGCCTCCGACTCCGCCACCTTCGACAACGCCCTGGAACTGCTGCTGGCCGGCGGCTACTCGCTGCCCCACGCCATGATGCTCATGGTGCCCGAAGCCTGGGCGGACAACCCGCTGATGGAACCGCAGCGCCGCGCCTTCTATGAATACCATGCCGCGCTGATGGAACCCTGGGACGGCCCCGCCGCCATCGCCTTCACCGACGGCCGCCGCATCGGCGCGACCCTCGACCGCAACGGCCTGCGCCCCGCCCGCTACCTGGTCACCTGTGACGATCAGGTCATCCTGTCCTCGGAAATGGGCGTCCTGCCCATCCCCGAGGAAAAAATCGTCAAGAAATGGCGTCTGCAGCCCGGCCGGATGCTGCTTATCGACCTCGAACAGGGCCGCATCATCGACGACAGCGAAATCAAGGCCCAGCTCGCCTCGACCCACCCCTATCAGGCCTGGCTCGACGCCACCCAGATCCACCTGCGTGACCTGCCCGCCGAAGTCGGCCCCATGGCCCCCGATACCCAAACGCTGTTGCGCCGCCAGCAGGCCTTTGGCTACACCCAGGAAGACCTGCGCGCCTTCCTCACCCCAATGGCGATCAGCGGCGAAGACCCGATCAGCTCGATGGGCCGCGACATTCCCCCGGCAGTGCTGTCCAGCCGCGCCAAGCTGCTCTACGACTACTTCAAGCAGAAATTCGCCCAGGTCACCAATCCGCCGATTGATCCAATCCGCGAAGAACTGGTCATGTCGCTGGTTTCCTTCATCGGCCCGCGCCCCAACCTGCTCGATCTGGCCAGCGGCGGCACCCACAAGCGCCTGGAGGTCAAGCGCCCGATCCTCGATAACATCGACCTGGAGCGCATCCGCCGCATCGAGTACCACGTTGACCGCGCCTTCCGCACCGAAACCCTGAGCATCTGCTACCCAGTCGAGCGTGGCGCCGACGGCATGGCCCGCGCCCTGGAAGACCTGTGTCGCGAAGCCGCCGACGTGGTGCGCCGCGGTCACAACATCCTGATCCTCTCCGATCGCGCCCTCGACGCCGACCACCTGGCCATTCCCGCCCTGCTCGCCACTGCCGCCGTGCATCATCACCTGATCCGCACCGGACTGCGCACCGAGGTCGGTTTGGTGCTGGAAACCGGCGAAGCCAAGCGAGTCCACGACTTCTGCCTGCTTGCCGGCTACGGTGCCGAAGCCATCAACCCCTATCTGGCCTTCGACACCCTCTCCGCCTCGCTCAGCCGTCTGCCTCAGCCGCTCGCCCTGAGCCAGTCGAAGGCGCTCAGCGAAGCCGATGCCCACGAGCACTACACCAAGGCCATCGCCAAGGGCATCCTCAAGGTAATGTCCAAGATGGGCATTTCCACCTACCAGTCCTATTGCGGGGCGCAGATCTTTGAAGCCATCGGCCTGGCCAGCGACTTCATCGAGCGCTACTTCACCGGTACCCAGGGCGTCATCGAAGGTGTCGGCCTGACCGAGATCGCCCGGGAAACCGTCCGCCGCCATCAGCAGGCCTTTGGCGATAACCCGCTGTACCGCTCCAACCTCGATGTCGGCGGCGAACTGGCCTTCCGTATCCGCGGTGAGGAACACGCCTGGACGCCGGAAACCATTGCCCTGCTCCAGCACGCAGTGCGCTCCGGCAGCTACGAACAGTTCAAGAACTACAGCCGGGTGATGAACAACCAGCGCGATCACCTGCGCAACCTGCGCGGCCTGTTCGAGTTCCGCTTTGCCAACCAGCCGCTGTCGCTGGACGAGGTTGAACCGGCCCATCAGATCGTCCAGCGCCTGGCCACCGGCGCCATGTCTTTTGGCTCGATCTCCTGGGAAGCGCACACCACCCTGGCCATCGCCATGAACCGGCTCGGCGCCAAGTCCAACACCGGCGAAGGCGGCGAGGATCCGCAGCGCTATATCCCGCTGGACAATGGCGACTCGATCCGCTCAGCCATCAAGCAGGTTGCCTCCGGCCGCTTTGGCGTCACCACCGAATACCTGGTCAACGCCGACGCCATCCAGATCAAGATGGCCCAGGGCGCCAAGCCCGGCGAAGGCGGCCAGTTGCCCGGCCATAAGGTCAATGACTGGATCGCCCGGGTCCGCCATTCCACGCCTGGCGTTGGCCTGATTTCCCCGCCGCCGCACCATGACATCTATTCGATCGAGGATCTGGCGCAACTGATCTTTGACCTGAAGAACGTCAATCCCAAGGCCGCGATCAGCGTCAAGCTGGTTTCGGAAATCGGTGTCGGCACCGTCGCTGCCGGCGTCGCCAAGGCCCATGCCGATCACGTCACCATCTCCGGTGAGGACGGCGGCACTGGCGCCAGCCCGATCACTTCGATCCAGAACGCCGGCTCGCCCTGGGAAATCGGCCTGGCCGAAACCCACCAGACCCTGGTGCGCAACCACCTGCGCGGGCGAATTGCCGTACAGGTCGATGGCGGTCTGCGCACCGGCCGCGATGTGATCATTGGTGCCCTGCTCGGCGCTGACGAGTTCGGTTTCGGCACCGGTGCATTGATCGCCGCCGGCTGCGTGATGATGCGCAAATGCCATCTCAACACCTGCCCGGTCGGCGTCGCCACCCAGGATGCCGAACTGCGCAAGCGCTTCCCTGGCCAGCCGGCGCACGTCATCAACTTCTTTACCTTCCTGGTTGAGGAAGTACGTGAACTGATGGCGCAGCTCGGCTTCCGCAGCTTCGACGAGATGATCGGCCGTGCCGACCGTCTCGACATGCGCCGCGCCATTCACCACTGGAAGGCGCGTGGCCTCGACTTCAGCCGCCTGCTCGCCGTGCCCACGGTCGCGCCCAACGTCGCCATTTACCACTGTGAGGAACAGGACCATGGCCTCAATGGCGTGCTCGATCACCGCCTGATCGAGCAGGCGCAGCCGGCACTGGAATCCCGCCAGCCGGTGCGCATCGATACCCCGGTGCGCAACACCGATCGTACCGTTGGCGCCATGCTCTCCGGGCGCATCGCCCAGCGTTACGGTCATGCCGGTCTGAGCGATGACACCGTGCATATCCGCCTGCACGGCACCGCCGGCCAGAGCTTCGGCGCCTTCCTCGCCCGCGGCGTGACCCTCGAACTGATTGGCGAAGCCAACGACTACGTCGGCAAGGGCCTCTCCGGCGGTCGGATCACCATCCAGCCCGCTCCGGACAGCCCGCTGCGTGCCGAGGACAACATCATCGTTGGCAATACCGTCTTGTACGGTGCTATTGCCGGCGAGTGTTATTTCCGCGGCATTGCCGGCGAACGCTTTGCGGTGCGCAATTCCGGCGCCAGCGCCGTAGTGGAAGGCACCGGTGACCACGGCTGCGAGTACATGACCGGCGGCATTGTCGTGGTACTGGGCGCGACCGGGCGCAACTTTGCCGCTGGCATGAGTGGCGGCATCGCCTATGTGTTCGACGAAGCTGGCGACTTTGCCCGCCGAACCAACCAGGCCATGGTGGCGCTGGAACCGCTCAACGATCTGGAGGAAACCCTCAAGGCGCCCGTCGATGCAGCGTACTGGACCGAACTCGCCGCCGCTGCGCTGCCCGAGGATCCACTGCGCCATGACGCCCAGCGCCTGCAGATTCTGGTAGCCCGCCATGCCCTGCACACCGGCAGCGTGCCGGCGCGGCGCATTCTGGACAACTGGTCCGAGCTGGCGCCGAAGTTCGTCAAGGTCATGCCGCTCGACTATCGGCGCGCCATGCAGGAACTGGCCGCTACCCAGGCCCGCGCCGCGAACCGCGTCGAAAAGGCCGGTGTGGCAGCGTAGTGCTTCAACCCGATTAAATTAACGGATGGAGTAGGGTGGATAAGCGAAGCGCATCCACCTTCTCGGGCAAGGGTGGGTGGATGCGGCGCAAGCGCCTT
>RXIX01000168.1 GCA_003989075.1 Candidatus Competibacteraceae bacterium
CCAAACGGGCAACGCCAATCAACGGTGGGCGTCATCAAGGATGATGACGATTCAGCGTTGAAGCCGGGGACTCAACCTTCAGCGCCAGAATGCTCTCATTCAGGGCTTCGACGCGCTTGGTCAGTTCCTGAATATCGTCCTGGGTGGGCACGCCGAGCCGGTTCAGCACCCGGGCGACCCGCTCCTGGAACAGCTCTTCCAGGCGATCGAACTGCTGGTTGGCCTTGCCCCGGAACTCGACGACCTTGCCGCGCGCTTCCTCGATGCGCGCCTCAGCGTTCTGCCGGGCCTGCTGCTCAACCTTTTCCCCTTCCGTGACCAGTGACTGGAACAGCTTCTCGCTTTCCTCCTGGGTGCGGGCAAAGGCGCCCAGTCCCGCCAGCCAGATGCGATTGGCCGATTCGCGGATATTGTTGGCCATCGGGTTCTCGATGATGCTCTTGAGTGCGGTGCTTGCCATGGTGAGTCTCCTCGACATAAGGCTATGGTTTCAGGGGCCATTTTTGCCGCGGCCCGACCGGTTTAACCCTTCATTGGAGCCTACTGTAGCAAGCAAAATTAGAGTGAACACCCTACGCACAGGCGGTTTTTCAGCACAGCAACTGCCAGTCGAGCGTTTCACCGGCGCGCAGCGGAATCAGGGTTTCCGCGCCGAAGGGCAGTTCTGGCGGTATTGGCTGCGGCTGGCGGCGCAGGGTAATAGTGCTGGTGTTGCGCGGCAGGCCGTAGAAGTCGGCGCCATGAAAGCTGGCAAAGGCTTCCAGTCGATCCAGTGCTCCGGCGGCAGCGAAAGCCTGCGCGTACAGTTCCAGTGCGGCATGGGCGGTGTAGCAGCCGGCGCAGCCACAGGCGGCTTCCTTGCCGCTGCGCGGATGCGGCGCGCTGTCGGTGCCGAGGAAGAATTTGGCGTTGCCGCTGGTGGCAGCCTTGACCAGAGCTTGCCGATGCCGTTCGCGTTTGAGCACCGGCAGGCAGTAGTAATGCGGCCGGATGCCGCCCTGAAAGAGCGCGTTGCGGTTATAAAGCAGGTGATGGGCGGTGATGGTCGCGGCGACCGTAGCCGGTGCAGCGCGGACAAAATCGGCTGCGTCGGCGGTGGTGATGTGCTCCATGACAATCCTGAGCGCTGGAAAGTCGCGCAGCAGCGGTTGCAGCACCTGCTCGATGAACACCGCCTCGCGGTCGAACAGGTCCACCTCGGGATCAGTGACCTCGCCATGCACCAGCAGCGGCAGGCCCTGTGTCTGCATCGCCTCCAGCACCGGGTAGATCTTGCCTACCGCCGTGATGCCGGCATCGGAATGGGTGGTCGCGCCGGCCGGATAGAGCTTGCAGGCGACGACATGGCCCGAGGCGCGGGCGTGGCTGATTTCCGCCGGCGCGGTGTTATCCGTCAGGTACAGGGTCATCAGCGGCTGAAAATCCAGGCCGGCCGGCACGGCGTCGAGAATGCGCGCCCGGTAGGCCAGAGCCTGCGCGGTGCTGGTGACCGGCGGGCGCAGGTTGGGCATGACGATGGCGCGGGCGAACTGGCGGGCGCTGTGCGGGACAACGGCGCGCAGTGCATCGCCATCGCGCAGGTGCAGATGCCAGTCATCGGGGCGGGTCAGGGTCAGGGTATCCATCGGCATATCCAGGTCAGCAGCGAAGACAGAGCGCAAATTATACGCCGGGCTTGCCTTGACGCGCCGGGGCAAAGTTTTAAGCTAGCCAGTCGCGGTGCCGCAGGCCGTCCGGCAATGCCGGGCGTCCAGCAGGTGGCGCCTTTTAATCAACGGGAACAATGGGAAAAGCGTATGTCCGATGTGAAGAAAGTCGTGCTGGCCTATTCGGGTGGCCTGGATACCTCGGTCATCCTGAAATGGCTGCAGGATGTCTACCAGTGCGAGGTGGTGACCTTCACCGCTGATCTGGGTCAGGACGAGGAACTGGAACCGGCGCGACAGAAGGCGCTGCAATTTGGCATCAAGCCGGAGAACATCTTCATTGACGACCTGCGCGAAGAGTTCGTGCGCGATTTCGTCTTTCCCATGTTCCGCGCCAATGCCATCTATGAGGGCGAGTACCTGCTGGGTACGTCGATTGCCCGGCCGCTGATCGCTAAGCGGCAGATCGAGATTGCCGTGCAGACCGGCGCCGAGGCCATCGCGCATGGCGCGACCGGCAAGGGCAATGATCAGGTGCGTTTCGAACTGGGCGCCTACGCGCTCAAGCCGGATATCAGAATCATCGCGCCATGGCGTGAGTGGGATCTGCTGTCGCGCGAGAAGATGCTGGCCTACGCCGAACAGCATGGCATTCCGGTGGAGATGAAGCGCGGCACCAAGTCGCCGTATTCGATGGATGCCAACCTGCTGCATATTTCCTATGAAGGCGGTGTGCTTGAAGACCCGTGGAACGAGCCGGAAGAGCCGATGTGGCGCTGGTCGGTGTCGCCGGAGAAGGCCCCCGACCAGCCACTGTATCTTGAACTGAGCTATCGCAATGGCGATATCGTAGCGATCGATGGCGAGGCGCTGACGCCGGCGGCGGTACTGCTCAAGCTGAATCAGTTGGGTGGCGCACACGGTATTGGCCGGCTGGATCTGGTGGAAAACCGCTATGTAGGCATGAAGTCGCGCGGCTGCTATGAGACACCCGGCGGTACCATCATGCTCAAGGCGCACCGGGCCATGGAGTCGCTGACCCTGGATCGCGAAGTGGCCCATCTCAAGGATGACCTGATGCCGCGCTATGCCAGTCTGGTCTATAACGGCTACTGGTGGAGTCCGGAACGCAGGATGCTGCAGACCATGATCGACGCCTCGCAGGCGCCGGTGAATGGCACGGTGCGGGTCAAGCTGTACAAGGGCAATGTGATCATCGCCGGCCGCAAGTCGGATGACAGTCTGTTTGATATGAACATCGCGACCTTCGAGGATGACGCGGGCGCCTATGATCAGAAGGATGCGGGCGGCTTTATCAAGCTGAATGCGCTGCGCATGCGTATCGCGGCACTGAAGGGACGCAAGTAGGTAGCAGAAAGCGCCTGCCCTCTTCCATCGGGAGAGGGCAGTCTTGCGCGGCCAGGACATCCAGCCACGAAAAAGCCGGCTTGCGCCGGCTTTTTTAATGCCTGGGCTGGAGGCGTGAACCGGAATCGGTCCACGCCTGCCCGGCGGCTTAGGCTGCCTCGACCACGCGCCAGACTTCCGGCGCCTTCTCAGCACGCTCACCAAAGGCCTGACGCTGGGCTTCGAGTTCCGCCGGCAGCTGCGCGCCGAACTTCTCGAAGAAGCCCTTGATCTCGGCGATCTCGTTGAGGGCTTCGGCGCGGTTGATGCTGGTGATGGTCTCGAACTGCTCCTTGGAGAAATCCAGACCTTCAAAGTCCAGATCCTCGTAACGCGGCATCAGACCGAACGGGCTTTCCACCGCGCTGACCTGACCATTGACGCGCTCCACGATCCACTTCAGCACCCGCATGTTCTGGCCATAGCCCGGCCAGACGAACTTGCCGTCCGGACCCTTGCGGAACCAGTTGGTGCGGAAGATCTGCGGCAGCTTCAGGCCGGTCTTCTTGCCCATGTTGACCCAATGGCCCCAGTAGCTGGCCATGTTGTAGCCGCAGAACGGCAGCATGGCGAACGGATCGCGGCGAATGCCGGTCACGCCAATCGCCGCCGCAGTAGCTTCCGAGCCCATGGTCGCGGCCATGAACACGCCGTGGTTCCAATCAAAGGCCTGGTAGACCAGCGGGAAGGTCTTGGACAGACGGCCACCGAAGATGAAGGCCGAAATCGGCACGCCGGCGGGATCTTCCCAGGCCGGATCGATGGTCGGGCACTGCGCGGCAGGCGCGGTGAAGCGCGAGTTGGCATGCGCGCCCAGACGACCGCAATCCGGCGTCCAGTCATTGCCCTGCCAGTCGATGCCGTGGGCCGGAGCCGCAACGCCCATGCCTTCCCACCACACATCGCCGTCATCGGTCAGCACGACGTTGGTGAAGATCGAGTTGGCCTTGCACGATTCCATCGCCATCGGGTTGGAATCATAGGAGGTGCCGGGGGCGACGCCGAAGAAGCCCGCTTCCGGGTTGATGGCGCGCAGGGTGCCATCGGCGGCCGGCTTGATCCAGGCGATATCGTCGCCCACCGTCAGCGCCTTCCAGTTGCCGAAGCCCTTGGGCGGCACGATCATGGCCAGGTTGGTCTTGCCGCAGGCGCTCGGGAAGGCCGCCGCGACGTAGGTCTTGTCGCCCTTGGGCGATTCCAGACCAAGGATGAGCATGTGCTCGGCCAGCCAGCCTTCATCGCGGGCCATCGACGAGGCAATGCGCAGCGCCAGGCACTTCTTGCCGAGCAGGGCGTTGCCGCCGTAACCGGAACCGTAGGACCAGATCTCGCGGGTTTCCGGGAAGTGCACGATCGCCTTGCGGCCGATATCCGGTTCGCACGGCCACGGCACGTCCTGCTGACCGGGGGCCAACGGTGCGCCAACCGAATGCACGCAGGGGACGAAGAAGCCGTCGCTGCCCAGGGCATCGAGCACCTTCTGGCCCATGCGGGTCATGATCTTCATGTTGACCACGACATAGGCCGAGTCGGTCAGCTCCACGCCGATCTGGGCGATCGGGCTGCCGATCGGACCCATGCTGAAAGGAATAACGTACAGGGTGCGGCCGCGCATGCAGCCGTTGAACAGTTCCTTCAGCTTGGCGCGCATTTCCGCTGGCGGCGCCCAGTTGTTGGTCGGGCCGGCATCATCCTTGGATTCCGAGCAGATG
>RXIX01000169.1 GCA_003989075.1 Candidatus Competibacteraceae bacterium
GCCGGTCGCCGCGACCGCGTGGCGCAGCGCGTCGGCGAGCGTGTTACCGCCGGTGTCCACCTTCTCGGCGCGAACGTCGGCGACGTTGGCAGCGGCCCACGGCCCCGGGCAGAAGAGGACGTGCGACAGGCGGAAGGTGGCGAGCCGGATCGCCTCCTCGGGGAACGGGTGGAACAGCTTGAACGAACGCAGCCCCGATTCGACGTGGCCCACCTGGAGTCCGGCGACGCGGCCCATCAGCGCGCCGAGCAGCGCCGAGAAGGTGTCGCCGTGGACGAGGACGATGCCGCGGGCGTCGCCGCCGAAGATCTCGCGCCGCCGGCGCAGGGTCCGCCACAGGATGCGCAGCGCCCAGATCGCCATCGCCGGCACCGAGGTGATGTCGCGGCCTTCGTAGAGCCGGTAGTCGGGCCCCGGCAGACTGAAGTTGGCGAGCAGGTCGTCCATCGTCTCCCGGTGCTGGCCGGTCGATATGAAGCGGTAGGGCAGACCGGCGGCGCGCAGCGCCTGCATCACCGGCGCCATCTTGATGAGCTGGGCCTTGGTGCCGAGGACGACGTGGATCATCGCGAAAGGGGGGGCGCGCCGGGTCAATCGAGGTCGCCCGAATCCTTGTACATCAGCGCCGTGATTTGCTCGGAAACCAAGCCAATCAAAAATATCAGCACGGAGGTCGTAAGCAGCAGCGCACTCATGTTGGTGAATCGGTGCATGGTGATAAACGTATAGAGATAAAATCCAAAGCCGATAGTGAAAAATGTGAGGCTGATGGGCAAAAACAGTTTGAGCGGGGAATATAGCGATCCGATCTTAAAAATGATCAGCAGAAAGCGCACACCATCCTGCAGGGGCTTGATATGACTTTTGCCGAGGCGGCGACCGGCCTGGATCGGCACATAGGCGACTGGATAGCCGGCGCGGAAAAATGCCATGGTAATCGTGGTTGGATAGGAAAAGCCGTTGGGCAGGAGGTATAGGAATTCGCGGAATTTTTCCGTCCGCACGGCCCGGAAGCCTGAAGTCAGATCGGCGATGCGATGATCGGTCATCCAGCTCGCCAGGCGGTTGTAGATGCGGTTGGCTAGATTGCGACCCAGCGAGGCTTGCGAACGGCTGTCGCGTGCTCCAACCACCATGTCATAACCTTCGGTCAGTCTGGCCAGCAGGCGCGGGATATCGGCAGGATCATGCTGACCGTCGGCGTCCAGAAAGATCAGGATGTCACCCTGGGCCTGACGCGCTCCGGTTTTGATCGCTGCGCCGTTGCCCATGGAGTAGGGATGCGACAAACGCTGAATGTTGTGCCGGGCGCAAACGGCGGCGGTGTCGTCCGTAGAGCCGTCGTCTACTACCAGGATTTCCGCTTCCGGGCAGAGCAGCCGAAGACGCGGCAACAATCCTTCCAGATTGGCGGATTCGTTGCGGGCGGGCAGGGCGATGGTCAATTTGGGATTTTCGATCACTCGATTTCTTTCAGCCAGGTTATAGGGCACAGCTATACAGGTATAGGTTATCGGCAGACTGGCGGCGTATATTTAGGAGGCATCGTGGCAGCGCCACCGGCTTTGCCAGCCGAATAGCATATCCAGCTAATACTGCCTGAATTGCTTGTATCAGGGTGCAGTTCTATTGTTTTTCCACCACTGGCCTCTTCGCCTAAGTCTTTAAATAATATGGTGATGATTCCCTGGTCACCTACGGTGATATTGTGGATGTAGGCCGTTTCGATCGGGTCGGGCAGAGCATATTGATCGTTACCACCCCCGGCGGGAAAATCGCCTTTATTGGCATAAACGTCCCAGATTGCACTTTTAACGGTTGTGGCGATGTTCATGCCTTCCGCGATTCTGGAGCGGATTAAATAGGTTTGGTAGGCGGATATGGCGATGGAACTGAGAATGCCGATGATCGATACCACGATCATGATCTCTATGAGTGTAAAACCTCGCTGTTGTTGAAACATTGGTTTATTCCTTAAGGTATTTTTGCTAAAAAATAAAGCAATTTTAGTACCATATTTTGGTTGGTGAGTCCTGACATGTGCTGGGCTGCTGATCAGTCTATGGTTTGGTTCCAGCACCTTGCATATCCTGGTTAATCAAGTGTTCAAGATGTTCGATTTCTGCTGGATAGTCGATTTTTCCAGATCTGCGTGTTGTGCCTTGCTTAAGTAAAGTACGCAGGGTTTGCAGGTGTTGAAGTGCTTCGTTCCAGAACTGATGTTCGGCAAGGACTGCCGCCTGAACCAGACCGGATTCGATATCGGGGAGTATCCGTTGTGCAGTCTGGAAGTGTTGCAGGGCTAGCGCAGCTTGGTTTTCGCTCGCGTAGAGCAGCCCCTGTAGATGGTGAATTTGTCGTTGTGGGCCAGTTTCGACACGCGCAGTCGGATTTTGCAACAATGCGTCCAGTAGGTGATGCGCAGCGTCAGTATCGACGCCCTGGCAATGACCCGTAATGATGCGATCGCTGATGGTTTCGAGCAGATGGTAGGTGCTGAAGTTATATGAACCTTCGCGCAGCACCGACTTTAGCGCTTCCAGTTCCTGGGGCGTAATGGGACGATAGCTGCAGGTGAGCGCCATCCGATGCAGATGCAGTTCAACTTCGTTGGGTAGTCGCTGTATTGCGATTTCCAGTTGTCGCAGTGCCAGATCAGGTCGACCGGCATTTTCCAGTTCAATCGCTGCGCCGCGCTGGGCGCGCACTGAGTCGGGATTGCGAGCAGCCCAGACCTGCATGAGTTGTGTTTTGTTACCCCATAGGGAAGTGTGCTGATAGGTCAGTAATCCCAGTAGACCCAGCCACAACAGGCCCGCTGCAGGTAGCCAGCGATAGCGGGGTGCTTGTGTGACCAGCCAGGCAGCAGGAGGCAGAAAGAAAAAAATCGTTGGGAGGTAGTTGCGGTGCTCGAAGTAGATTTCCAGTGGCGGCAGGGTAGATTCGAGCAGATGGCCCGCGAAGAAAAACAGTACGGCCAGGCTGAACAGAGGATAACGTTTGCGTAGCAGCAGGCCACTGATAAACAGGCCACCAATCAAAATGATGGCAAGCAGGGTTGATGCGGGTTGCAGCCAGCCCTGCGACACAATATAGCTTTCCTGAAACAGGCCGATACTGCTGGCTCTCGGCAGTAGTATCTGTTGCAGGTAATCCAGTACAACACGACCTTCAGTCAGTAGCCGTTCGTTGAGCGTAAACGGACGGTTCTGGTAGCCGGCCAGCCAGTATTCCCAGCGTCCAAATAAAAAGCCAATAATGCCCAGAGAGGGTAATACCAGAAATAATCCGGTCCACCACCGCGCCGGGGCAGGCTGCGGTTGCGGTGTGGTACGCAAGGTGGTCCATTCCATGACCAGTATCAGCAGGGGTAGCAGAACACCATTTTCCTTGCTGAGAATAGCGAGCGGTGTGCAAACGATGATGGAGGCTGTGAGCCAGATGGAGGCGCGGCGCGGTGCGGTCGCCAGCAGTTCCCGTCCACGCAGATAGAGCAGCAAGCCCAGCAGGACAAACAGCGTCGACAGTTGCGCCATGCGCTGTACGACATACAGCGTGGTGGAGACAAAGAAAGGATGCAGGAGCCAGCAGCCCGCCGCCACGATGGCGATCAGTGTGGCATCGCTGGATTCAGTCTGGCGAAAGCGCAATAGCTTGAATGATATCCAGCACAGCAGAACACCATTAAGCAGATGGATTAAAAGATTGGTGTATTTGAACGACCAGGCATCTGATGGCCAGGTATTGTCATTGATGAGAAAGCTGAGCATTGACAGGGGACGACCACTGGGGCCGGAGGTGTTGCCGAAAACATAGAGACGGAATGTTTCCCAGTTGTGGACACTGCCGTATTTGCCCAGAGCATCCAGGTTGGCAAAGTCGTCAAAGAGGAAAGGTCCTGCCAGGCCCGGCCAGTATGCGCTAAGGGTCAGGATTAGAATAATGATAAAAAGGGCACAGGACAGGAGTGATTTTTTCATCGGATTCTGCATATAAAAAAGCCTGCCGGTATTGGCAGGCTTCTGATTCAACTAGGCCATGCAGGCATCAGGTACCGGTACCCGTGCAGACCTTGGGCACGAACTTCTGCAGGGCGGAGCTGCTGCACGTCCAGTCGACGGAGCCATTATTGACGATCGGGCTCAGGGTCAGGGTCTTGCCCTTGATACCGGCGCTGATGCCAGTAGTATCAATCATCGTGGCGACGATCTTGCCGGTGCTGACCGTAACCTTAGCAACGTACTTGCCCTTGATATCAGTATTGGTGGCGATACCCGCGGCAGCATTATCAGCAGGCCAGGCACCGGTATTCGCGTACACTTCCGACACGGCCGACTTCTGGCCACCGGTCAGACTGAACGCTTCCGACATCTGCGCGCGAGCGGTGTAATCCTGATAAGCCGGAATGGCGATGGCGGCCAGAATACCAATGATCGCAACCACGATCATCAGTTCGATCAAGGTAAAGCCCTGTTGCTTCTTCATGAGTTCACTCCATGCTGCCTGGTTTAGGAACTCCACCATGCGGTGGTTTGGACATCTGTCCGGGAATCCGTCTGCATTTCCCGTCGCGTTTCCTGTTGCAGCGACCATGCCAGAAATGGAAAAAACAGGTATCGATT
>RXIX01000170.1 GCA_003989075.1 Candidatus Competibacteraceae bacterium
CGCCACCAGATAGCTGAGCACCATGCTGCCGGTCCAGGCGCTGCCGGTGGCCTGGGTGCCGTCGCGCACGCCCTGTATCGCGCCCGGCAGGGCCAGGTAGTGGCTATAGCCCTCGGGCGTGCGCAGCGGATCATCCTGACTCAGGGCGATCACCCCGGCGATCAGGCGCTCCCCGCCGCCGATGGCCTGCAGGGTCAGCACGCCCAGGACCACCAGACCCGCAGCCAGCAACAGGAACTGCGCCGCGCCCGTCCAGGCCATGGTCCGCAGGCCGCCGGATGCCACGTAGCTGAGGACCACGCTGGCCAGTACCCACATGCCAAACTGCACACCCAGCAGACCATCGGTGAGTACGTTGAACAGAAAACCGGCGGCACGCAGTTGCAGGCCCAGATAGGGCACGGCGAAGAACAATGCTACGCCGACCACCAGCAGGCGCAGCAGATCGGACTGGAAATACCAGGCCAGCAGGGCGCCAGGCGTGCTAAAGCCATAATGCCGGGCCAGCAGCCACTGGCGCTTGAGAAACAGAATGCCGGTCAGCGGAATGGTCAGGGCATAGAACGCGGCATAAGCATAGGGCCAGCCCTCGCTGTAGCTCAGGCCGGGGTGGCCGATGAAGGTCCAGCCGGAGAAGCACACCGCAGTCGCCGCCAGGGTGAACAGCAGCGGCGACAGACTGCCGCCGGCCAGGAAATAGTCGGCGGCACTGTGCGCCCGGCGGGCACCGATGACCGCGCACGTCATGCAGAATAGCCAGTACAGGATCAGGCAGCCAAAAATCCAGACGATCTTGGGTGAGGTGGCAGCGATGGTATTCATCGCGGCGGGCGTGGCTCGCGAAGCGCCTTAGCTGCCATTGAATCGGGGCGGACGCTTCTCACGGAAGGCGAGCAGGCCCTCCTGGTAATCGGTGCTGTCGTAGACCACGCGGCGCAGACCCTGAATGCGCTCGAATAGCTCCGGCGTCATGGCGTGGGCACTGGCCAGCAGGCGCAGTTCCTCCTTCATCACCGCGATGCTCAGCGGCGAATTGGCGACGATGTGCGCCGCCAAGCCGTGGACAAAGGTTTCGATGGCCTCGGCGGGCTGGATGTAGTTGATCATGCCCAGATTCAGGGCCTGACTGGCCGGAATCGGCTGCGCAGTGAACAGCATTTCCTTGGCCACTGGCAGCGGAATCATGTTCATCAGGGTCAGGATGCCGCCGATATTGTAGGGCACGCCCAGCTTGGCTGGGGTGATGGCGAAAGTGACGCCGGGTGCAGCGACCAGGATGTCGCAGGCCATGGCTACCTCACAGCCACCGCCCCATACACCGCCTTCGATCAGGGCGATCACCGGCGCCGGGAATTCCTGAATGGCTCGCACCAGTACCCGCAAGGGATCATTCCAGCCCAGCGGATCGCGCCCACCCTCGGGCAGTTCACTCACGTCATGACCGGCTGACCAGACCTTGACGCCGGCGGGTGCGCGCAACACCACGGCACGGATGTTCTGCGCGCGGAAGCTGTCCAGGGCGGTGGTAATCTCGGCAATCAGAGCACCGCTCAGGGCGTTGTGCTTCTGCAGGTGATTCATCACGATCGTGCCGATCGCGTCCTGGGCTTCAATGATGGTTAATGACACGGGTTTATCCTGCACAGCGTGGGCGGGGTGGATCACTCTTCGTCGTCGGCCGTGGCGACAAAAACGTTATCGACCTCGTTGACGTGGAAGCGCCGGGGCTTCGCGGCGCTGGGCACATCGCCTTCGTTCAGGCCGGATTTCTGCAGCATGTAGGCGCGCATGGCCGGATCGTCGAACTTGACGACTTCGTCATTTTCCAGCCACTGGCGAATTTGCGGATCCTGCGGCTCGAATAGATGCGCTTCGCGGTGCCCGCGTTGCAGCAGCGCATAGACCGGCGGCTCGCCGAGTGCGAACAGCTTGGTATAGCCCATGCCCTGGTAGAGGTGCATCGCCTGGGCCACGCCGGTGAGC
This sequence comes from Candidatus Competibacteraceae bacterium, assembly GCA_003989075.1. Taxonomy (GTDB): domain Bacteria; phylum Pseudomonadota; class Gammaproteobacteria; order Competibacterales; family Competibacteraceae; genus RXIX01. The sequence continues at coordinate 1,984 of RXIX01000170.1, forward strand.
ACCTTGCCATGACCTTCGTAGGCTGGGCCATGATCGAAGCTGTTGCCTTTTTCCATCAGATACAGGCGCAGCGCCTTGACGGCGGCATCGAGCGTGTTTGCGGGTTGCTGGGGTTTCGTGCTCATGCAGGGAATTCTCTCGTGAAATAACGGATAGGGGGCTGGGTCCAGGCCGGGGATTCGGCGCCGGACAGCGTCGGTGTGCCTAATCAATTGTAGGCGGGGACGGCGAAATTTCGCTATCGATTGCCGTATCGCGCGCCGGCTTTGGGTCTATGCTTGGTGCGAATGAGCCGGGTTTTGATGCAGTGCGCCAATGCGCGATATGTTCAATTTGAGGATCAGGTCATGGCCGAATTACGCAATCCCTTCCTGTCCAACAGCGCGGCCCTGCCGCCTATCGCACAGCAAACGGTCGAGTACTGGGTGGATGCCTGGCAGCGCACAGTCCTGTTTTGGGACGTGCTGCGCCAGCGCAGCGACCAGTACTATGCGCAGAAGGCCAAGGCGGTGCCCAACGTGCTGAGCTTCGAGGCCGAGCTGCTGATGGATGGACGTACTCTGGCGCGGCCGGTCAATTATGGGCTGGTGCGTATCAAGCCGCCGGAAGGCGTGACGATCGACCCGCGCAAGCGCCCGTTCGTGGTGGTCGATCCGCGCGCCGGGCATGGACCCGGCATTGGCGGTTTCAAGGCTGACAGCGAACTGGGCGTGGCTCTGCGCGCCGGACATCCCTGCTATTTCGTCGGTTTCACGCCCGAGCCCATGCCCGGCCAGACCATCGAAGACATCATGCAGGCGGAAGCGCAGTTCCTGGAAAAGGTCATCGCCCTGCATCCGGACGCGGACGGCAAACCCTGCGTGGTCGGCAATTGCCAGGCCGGCTGGGCCGTGATGATGCTGGCGGCGGTGCGACCGGAACTGTTCGGGCCGATCATCATTCCTGGTTCGCCGTTGTCCTACTGGGCCGGCATCGAGGGCCAGAACCCGATGCGCTATACCGGTGGTCTGGCCGGCGGCAGCTGGGTCACCGCGCTGACCGGTGATCTGGGTGCGGGCAAGTTCGATGGCGCCTATCTGGTGGAAAACTTCGAAAACCTCAATCCAGCGAACACGCTATGGGGCAAGAACTATAACCTCTGGTCCAAGGTGGATACTGAGGGGCCGCGCTTTCTGGAATTCGAAAAATGGTGGGGCGGCCACGTTAACCTCAATGCCGAGGAAATCCAGTGGATCGTCGATCAACTGTTCGTCGGCAACCGTCTGGCCACGGCGGAGATCGTCACCAGCGATGGCGTGCGCATCGACCTGCGCAACATCCGCTCACCGATCGTCTGTTTCTGCTCCAAGGGTGACAACATTACCCCGCCGCAACAGGCGCTGGGCTGGATCTGTGATCTCTATGAACGGGATGATGATCTGCGCGCCTGTGGCCAGACCATCATCTACGCCATCCACGAGAGCATCGGCCATCTGGGCATCTTCGTCTCGGGCGGCGTCGCCCGTAAGGAACACGAAGAATTCGCCTCCAATATCGATCTGATCGATGTGCTGCCGCCGGGTCTTTACGAAGCGGTGATGACGCCCAAGACCGCCGATACCGCCAATGCCGATCTGGTTAGCGGTGACTGGGTCGTGCGCTTTGAACCGCGCACCCTTGCCGACCTGCGCACCATCGTTCAGCCCGATCCCGAGAACGAGCGCCGTTTTGCCACTGTGCGGCGGGTGTCGGAAATCAACCTCGGCCTGTATCGCACTCTGTTGCAGCCGCTGGTGCAGGCGCTGTCGATGCCCCAGACCGGCGACTGGCTGCACCATCTGAACCCATCCGAGTTGCCCTATGAGCTGTTCTCGGATCGCAACCCGCTGATGCACCAGCTTGCCCAGCTCGCCGAGCAGGTGCGCGCGCAGCGGCAGCCGGCCGCGCCCGACAACCCAATGTTACAGTTCCAGACCATGGTGTCGGACTGGATGATTGCCGTGCTCGATGGCTGGCGCGATCTGCGCGATCGCAGCCTTGAACAGATTTTCCTGGCCGTTTACAGCTCGCCCTTGCTGCAGGCGCTGGTTGGCATGCGCGCCTCGGACGAACTGCCGCGTCGCCATCCCGGTCTGGAGCCGGAACAGATTGCCTTTGTGCAGCGGCGCATCGCCGAGCTGAAAGCGCGCCTTGCTGAGGGTGGCGTGCGCGAGGCGGCGATTCGCAGCCTGGTTTATATCGGCATGGCCGGGCCGGGCGTGGACGAGCGCGGATTCAATGAGCTGCGCCGGATCCGCGCCGGGCAAACCACGATGACTCTGGACGAGTTTAAGCGTGTGCTGCGTGAGCAGTTCTTTGGCCTGCTGCTGGATCGGGATGGTGCGCTGGCGGCGATTCCGCAGATGCTGCCGCCAGACCCGGCAGTGCGTGCGACGGCTCTGGAAGCGATTCGCGCTACGGTGCAGGCGGCAGGTACGCTCAGCGGTGAGCGGGCCGAGCGTCTGGCGCGGATCGAGAAGCTGTTCGCTCTGGAGGCTGCCGCGACCCCGGTTGCGGATGACGCCGCGGCACCGAGCGCTGATCAGAATCCGTAAACAATTCAAACCGGGACTTTCGCTTTCCGTCATTCCCGCGTATGCGGGAATCCAGT
>RXIX01000171.1 GCA_003989075.1 Candidatus Competibacteraceae bacterium
GGATTCACGGGTAACGTCTGCCCTTGCTTCGGCTGTGCTCAGCACGAGTTCGGGCGGGCTGGTTGAGTCACACCGCCCAAACGGGCAACGCCAATCAACGGTGGGCGTCATCAAGGATGATGACGATTCAGCGTTGAAGCCGGGGACTCAACTGCTATTCACACCACAACCGGTGGCCGGCGCGCGTGTCCCGTTGCAAGCCACCTTAGCAAAAAGGTCTAGAATAAACCCACTAGCTTTCCGCCTGTTCAGCATCGTCGCTTTCCAGTCCGGACACATCGCCGGGCGCCAGCCCCAGTTCCCGCGCGCGCAACAGCCGGCGCATGATTTTACCACTGCGGGTTTTCGGCAAATCGGCCATGAACTCCAGCTCGCGTGGTGCTACCGCCGGTCCAAGGCGGGTGCGGGCGAAACCGATCAGCTCCTTGCGCAGCGCGTCACTGGGCGTGAAACCGGGGCGCAGCGCGACAAACGCCTTGATGATATTGCCGGCGAAGGCATCGGGCTTGCCGATCATGCCGGCCTCGGCGACTGCCGGGTGTTCAAGCAGGGCATTCTCAACCTCGAACGGGCCGATCAGGTGACCAGAGGTTTTGATGACGTCATCGGCGCGGCCGAGAAACCAGAAATAGCCGTCGGCATCACGCGAAGCCAGATCACCGCTCAGATACCAGCCATCGACAAAGCATTCCTGGTAGCGCGCCGCATCATGCAGGTAGCCGCGGAATTGCGAGGGCCAGCCGCAGCGCAGTGCCAGTTCGCCGGGCTGATCAATGTCAAGCACGGCGATGCCGCCACCAGGCAATCGCCGCACGATGGCAGCATCGATGCCGGGCAGGGGCCGCCCCATTGAGCCGGGGCGCACATCCTGGCTGCGGGTATTGGCGATCATGATTGCCCCGGTTTCGGTCTGCCACCAGGTGTCGTGAAAGGGCTGGCCAAAGGTTTCCTGGCCCCAGACGACGGCTTCCGGATTGAGCGGCTCGCCGACGCTGGCCATCAGGCGCAGCGCGCTGAAATCGTGGCCCTGCGCGGCCTCGGCGCCGACTTTCATCAGCATGCGGATCGCAGTCGGCGCGGTGTACCAGATGTTGACCCGCTCCTGTTCGAGGATGCTGTACCAGCGGCGGGCGTCGAACTCGGCCTCATCGACCACCAGAGTGGCGCCGTTCACCAGTGGGGCGATGATGCCGTAGGACATGCCGGTGACCCAGCCGGGATCGGCGGTGCACCAGTAGATATCGCCGGGGCGCAGGTCCAGCGCCAGCCGCCCGCTGAGACGATGGGCAACTACGGCCTCATGGACATGCACGGCGCCCTTGGGCGAGCCGGTGGTGCCGCTGGTGAAATGCAGCAGCGCGTTATCCTCGGCGCGGGTGTCAAGGGTGATGCCGCAGGTCGGCGCGCTGTCCAGCAGGTGCTGAAAGGACTGCGTCGCGGCGGGCGGTGTTTCCGCAGCGTCCAGATCGGTCAGCAGCACATGTGCCAGCGCCGGCAGCTCCGCGCGCTGCGCCTGCACCTTGCGGGCATACAGGGTCGTGGTGGTCACCAGCAGCCGCGCATCGCTCTTATGCAGGCGCACCCGCACCGGCTCGGGACCAAAGGCGGAAAACAGCGGGCAGAACACCGCGCCAGCCTTGAGCGTGCCCAGTGCAGTGATGTACAGCTCAGGGATGCGCCCAAGCAATGCACACACCCGCTCACCCTTGCCGATACCCAATTGGCGCAGCAGCGCGGCGAAACGGTCGCTGAGGGTGGCCAGTTCGGCATAGCTGAATTCGCGCCGTTCACCGGTCTTGCCCAGCCAGCGCAGGGCAATCGCCGCACCGCGTCCAGCGTGCACCTGGCGATCCACGGCTTCACAGGCGATATTCAGGCCGCCACCGGGCAATCCTTCCAGCTCGGCGCGCGCCGCAGCCCAGGTGAAGTTCGCCCGCGCCGCCGCGTAATCAGGCAGGTTTGGCGGTGGGTCGCCAGCGGGGCGCTTGCGTATCGTCGTCCAGGTCATGGCTGGCCCTCCACGAAAAAAGTTGGGAAACGCGCGCCGCGCATTGTAGGGAAAACTGCTGCATACGGCACGCAATCACCGTGCCCATAGCGGAATCGCGTTACCATAGGCAGGTCCTGACTCGACCCGCCGGTACGACCCCGGCGACTACCCTCGCGTGAGACGTACCCCATGACTATTCGCAATCTCGAATACCTGTTCAAGCCCCGTTCCATTGCCGTAGTGGGCCGTGGCAAACAAACCAGCGGTTCCGATGCCACCGTTGAATTCAACCTGATCGAGGGTGGATTCAAGGGCCCGGTGATGCCCGTGAACCCGGACCATCAGTCCATCTCGGGCGTGCTGGCCTACAAAGACGTCGCCAGCCTGCCGGTCACGCCGGATCTGGCCATCCTGACCACGCCGCTGGACGAAGCACCGGCGCTGATCGAGCAGCTCGGCGCGCGCGGCACCAAGGCGGCATTGCTGCTGACCCGTGAGGTGCTGCAGGACCATCACGGCAACAAACCGGCTCTGCTCAGCCAGGACATGTTGCGCCGCTATCCCGATGAGGGCGAATTGCTCCGGCAGCGCATCCTGGACGCAGCCAAGCCGCACCTGCTGCGCCTGATAGGGCCTGATCATCTCGGCTATGCCGTGCCCGTGAACTATCTCAACGCCACGCTCGGCGCGACCCGCCCGCTGCCGGGCCATATTGGCCTGCTGTGCCAGTCGGCGGCGATCATGCGCAGCGTCATCGACTGGGCTACCAGCCGCAATATCGGTTTTTCGCATGTGATTTCGGTCGGCATGCGCTGGGATGTCGATTTTGGCGACCTGATCGATTACCTGCTTCGGGACAGCAATACCCGCGCCATCCTGATGTACATGGAGAACACCCGCAATCGGCGCAAGTTTGTCTCCGCTGCCCGCGCCGCCGCGCGCGTCAAGCCGGTGATCGTGCTCAAGCCGCGCGATTTCAAGGCCGGCCCGGTCGAGGATGCCGTCTATGATGCGGTGTTCCAGCGCGCCGGCATCCTGCGGGTCAACAACATTGAACAACTGTTTGGCGCTGCTGAAACCCTGGCCACCGCCAAGCCGGTGTACAGCAATCGCCTGACGGTGCTGAGCAACAGCTACAGTCTGGCCTTGCTGACCAGCGATGGTTTGCTGCGCCACGGTGGCCAGCTCGCCGAGATCAGCGAAGCCACCCGTAACCAGTTGGCGCGGGCCTGCCGGCCGGGTTATGCAATCAGCAATCCGGTGGATCTGGGTGATATCGCCGGCCCCGAGGAGTATGGCAAGGCTCTGGATCTGCTGCTGCAGGAGCCGGGCACCGATGGCGTGCTGCTGATTCACGCGCCCACTTCGGCCGGTCGCGCTGTGGAAAGCGCCCGGGCGGTGGTCGAACGCGCCAAGAGCCGCCGGCTGATCATGACCTGCTGGGTGGGCGAAGCGGCGGCCGAGCCGGCGCGCGAGCTGTTCAAGAGTGCGCACATTCCCACCTATGAGTCGCCCGGCGAGGCGGTGGAAGCGTTCATGCGCCTGGCCCAGTACCGGCGCACCCAGGAACTGCTGATGGAAACGCCGGCCTCGATTCCCGAGGAGTTCACGCCCGATAGCGAAACCGCGCGCCGCATTATCCAGATTGCCCTGACTGCGGGCCGGCGCCGCCTGAATGCCTATGAAACCAGTCAGGTGCTGAGCGCCTACGAGATCCCGGTGGCGCCGCTGTATTTCGCCTCAACGCCGGACGCGGCCACCGACGTGGCGCTGGAGCTGAATGTGCCGGTGGCGCTGAAGATTCTGTCGCCCGATATTGTCAGCAAATCCGATGTCGGCGGTGTCGCCTTTGGTTTGAAAAATCCGCTGGAAGTACTGGTTGCCGCGACTGAAATGCTCAAGCGGGTGCGTGAACTGGCGCCCGAGGCGGTGATCGACGGTTTCGCCGTGCAGCCGATGCGGTCGCGCCATGGTGCCTATGAACTGATGATCGGCGTGCGCACCGGGCGCTGTTTTGGACCGGTGATTTTCTTCGGTCAGGGCGGCACCGAGGCTGAAGTGATCGACGATGTCGCCTATGCCCTGCCGCCGCTGAACATGCAACTGGCGCGCGATCTGATGTCGCGTACCCGCCTGAACCGGCGCATCAGCACCAATCGCGGCCGGCCGGTCGATATGGACGCCATTGCCCTGACCCTGATCAAGGTTTCGCAGATGGTGATTGATCTGGCGGAAGTGATTGAAATGGATATCAACCCGATCTGGGTCAATGCCAGTGGCCCGCTGGCGCTGGATGCCAATATCCGCATCGAACCGTCTACGGCGCCCGCGACGCAGCGACTGGCGATTTCGCCCTATCCAAAGCAGATGGAGCGCGAATACCGGCTGCCGGATGGACGTGGTTTCCTGCTGCGGCCCATCCTGCCTGAAGATGAGCCGGAGCTGAAGGAACTGGTCAGGCGGGTGCCGGCTGAGGATGTGCGCATGCGCTTTTTCCAGCCGATTCGCGAGCTGTCGCATGATATGGCGGCGCGGCTGACCCAGCTCGATTACGAGCGCGAGATGGCGATGATTGTCACCGAGATCAACAGCATCCCCGGCAAGGGCACGATCTG
>RXIX01000172.1 GCA_003989075.1 Candidatus Competibacteraceae bacterium
GGCTACACCATGGTGTATGGCGTACTCAAGCTGATCAACTTCGCCCATGGTGATCTGTTCACCTACGGCGCCTATCTTGGCCTGACCCTGCTCACTTCACTGGCGCTGACCGATCGGGTCGGATTTATTCTGGGCGTACTACTGCTGGTGCTGATGGTGATGGGCCTGGTGGCAGTGCTGGGCGCGATTCTGGAGCGGGCTGCGTATCGACCCCTGCGCGAATCGCCGCGCCTGTCGGCAGTGGTCTCGGCACTGGGCGCGTCGATCTTCCTGCAGAACACGCTGATGCTGATCTACGGTGCGCGCTTTCAGGTCTATCCCGATAACATCCTGCCGACGACGACCCTCGATATTCTGGGCCTGTATATCCCCCTGATGCGAGTACTGATCGTACTGGCCTCGGTGCTGATGATGGTGGCTTTGTACCTGTTCATTCAGAAAACCCGCATTGGTACGGCGATTCGCGCCGCCGCAATTGATCAGGGTGCAGCGCGTCTGATGGGCATTGACGTGAACCGGGTGATCCTGCTGGTATTTCTGCTCGGGCCGGCGCTGGGCGGCGTGGCCGGACTGATGGTGGGCCTGTATTACGGCCAGATCAATTTCACCATGGGCTGGGTTTATGGCATGAAAGCCTTTACAGCGGCGATTCTCGGCGGTATCGGCAATATTCCCGGGGCGATGGTCGGCGGATTGCTGCTGGGGGTGATTGAAGCGATGGGCGCAGCCTATGTCTCCATTGCCTGGAAGGACGCCATTGCCTTTTGCGTGCTGATTCTGATTCTGATTGTTCGCCCTACCGGCCTGCTCGGTGAGCGCGTGGCGGACAAAATCTAAGGCGGCCTGCGATGAAAAACCCGAACCGGTCTACAGGGTTGCTGGCTGTCGGTGCTGCGGCACTCCTGGCGCTGGCCCCGCTGTTTCTCAATGCCTATCAGGTCGATGTGCTCAACAGCATCGGTTTATATGCGCTGCTGGCGCTGAGCCTGAATCTGATTCTGGGTGAGGCGGGACTGTTCAACATGGGCCACGCCGCCTTTTATGCCGTGGGTGCCTATACCGCCGCCATTCTGAATACCCGCTATCAGGTACCGATCCTGTGGACCCTGCCGCTGAGCGGACTGGTCGCCGGCCTGTTCGCGCTGCTGGTGGCGCGGCCAGTGGTGCATTTGCGGGGTGATTACCTGCTGATCGTGACCATTGGCGTTGGCGAGATCGTGCGCATTGCCCTGGTCAATGATGTGTTTGGCATCACCGGCGGCGCTAATGGCATCTTTGGCATTGCTCGCCCGAAGCTGTTTGGCTACGTCATTCGCCGCCCGCAGGACTTCTTTTACCTGATCTGGGGCTGCGTGGCGCTGAGTCTGTTTTTGTTCTGGCGGCTCAAGCAGTCGCGTTTCGGACGGGCGCTGAATTATCTGCGCGAGGATGCGGTGGCGGCCGAGGGCAGTGGCGTCGATACCGCGTATTACAAGCTGGCGGTGTTCGCGCTGGGCGCGGCCTGGGCGGGCATGGCCGGAACGCTGTTTGCCGCCAAGATGACCATCATTTCCCCGGAGTCGTTCAGCTTCTGGGAATCGGTGGTGCTGTTCATGATCGTGATTCTCGGCGGCGCGGGCAGCATGGCCGGTGTGCTGTTGGCGGCGTTTCTGGTCATTGGCCTGCCGGAATTGTTTCGCGAGTTCGCCGGGGCGCGCATGCTGGTGTTTGGTCTGGTGATGATGGTGATGATGGTGGTACGGCCACAGGGCCTGTTGCCGGCGCGCGGGCGGCGTTTCACGCTGGCGACGCCGGGCCGGGAGCAGAAGCCATGAGCGCATCGCTGGCGGGGACGCCCTTACTGGAACTGCGCGATCTGACCAAGCGTTTTGGGGGTCTGGTCGCGGTCAATGGCGTGTCGTTCACGGTCATGGACAGCAGCGTGGTCGGTCTGATTGGCCCAAACGGCGCCGGCAAGACCACGGTATTCAACCTGATCACCGGCAACTATCGGCCGGATCGTGGGTACATTCACTTCGCCGGGCAGCCGGTTCAGGGCCTGCCTACCCACCGCATCATCATGCGCGGCATCGCCCGCACCTTTCAGAATATTCGCCTGTTCCAGCAGTTGAGTGCGCTGGAAAACGTGCTCGCCGGTTGTCATTACCGGATGCGCGGTGGAATTCTGTCGGCCCTGCTCGGCCTGCCGGCGCAACGCCGCGAGGAGCAGCAGGCGCTGGAACGGGCGCTGCAGGCACTGGAATTTGTCGGCCTGCGTCAACAGGCGCTGGCGCTGGCGCGCAATCTGTCCTATGGCGATCAGCGCCGGCTGGAAATCGCCCGGGCACTGGCGACCGAACCGCGCCTGCTGATTCTTGATGAGCCGGCCGGTGGCATGAATGAGCAGGAAACCGAAGCGCTGATCGGCCTGATTGGCCGTATCCGGGCGCGCGGCATCACCATCCTGCTGATTGAGCACGATATGCGGCTGGTGATGCGCGCCTGCGAACAACTGGTGGTGCTGGAATATGGCGGCAAGATCGCCGAGGGGCCGCCGGAGCAGGTGCGCCGCGATCCGCGGGTGATCGAGGCATATCTGGGTGCCGAGGATGAAGTCTGATGCGAGTCGACGCGGTGAGCTTTCCTGGCGGATTCATGGTCCTGAACAATTCCGATGCTCTGGAGCGCGCGCGCCATGCTGCCCTTCGACGAGCTCAGGGCGAACGGGCTTTTCATGCTCTGGAGCGCGCGCGCCATGCTGCCCTTCGACGAGATCAGGGCGAACGGGCTTTTCATGCTCTGGAGCGCGCGCGCCATGCTGCCCTTCGACGAGCTCAGGGCGAACGGGCTTTTCATGCTTTGGAGCGCGCGCGCCATGCTGCTTGAAGTCGAGAATCTGCACGTCCGTTACGGCAATGTCGAAGCCCTGCACGGCGTCTCTCTCCAGGTCCGCCAGGGTGAAATCGTCGCCATTCTCGGCGCCAACGGTGCGGGCAAAACCACGACCCTGCACGCCATCAGTGGTCTGCTGCGGCCTGCGCGCGGCGAGATTCGCTTCGAGTCGCGGCCGATTCACCAGGTTCCGGCGCATCGCCTGGTCGCCATGGGCATTGCCCAGGCTCCGGAAGGGCGGCGCATCTTCGCCACCCTGACTGTGCGCGAGAATCTGCATCTTGGCGCCTTCGCCCAGCGTGACCCGCTGCGCAGCGCCCGCACCCTGCAATGGATTCACGAGCTGTTCCCGGTGCTGGCGCAGCGCCGCGAGCAACTGGCCGGCACCCTGTCCGGTGGCGAGCAGCAGATGCTGGCCATTGGCCGGGCGCTGATGGCACAACCGCGCATTTTGCTGCTCGACGAACCGAGCCTCGGTCTGGCGCCGCTGCTGGTCAAGACCATTTTCCAGACCCTGTGGGAAATCAACGAGGCCGGCGTGACCATCGTGCTGGTCGAACAGAATGCCCGCGCCGCGCTGAAACTGGCGCATCGCGCCTATGTCATGGAGGTAGGCCGTATTGTGCTGGAGGATCGCGCAGCAGCACTGCTCGCCAATCCCGATGTGTGCAATGCCTACCTTGGCGGCCAGCCGGCCGGGGAATAAGCGTTTGTCTGATCCGTCATCAGTCTCGAATGTCGCCGCACCCGCGCTGCTGTCCACAGCCGTCGAACCCGAAGCCGTTCATCGTCGTGCTCTGCTGCTGTTAATGATCACCGCTGTGCTCTGGAGCCTGGGCGGGGTGCTGATCAAGTGGGTGGACTGGAACCCGGTGGCCATTGCCGGTACCCGCAGCCTGATCGGCGCGGCGCTGATCGGTATGGTCTTTCGGCGCGAACTGCGCTTTGACGGCTCTTTTGCGCAGATCGGCGGCGCGCTGGCCTATGCCGGCACGGTGGTGCTGTTCGTGATCGCCAACAAGCTGACCACAGCGGCTAACGCCATCCTGCTGCAGTATACCGCGCCGATCTATGTCGCCCTGTTCAGTCCCTGGTTTCTCGGCGAGCGGGCCAGCCGGCGCGACTGGCTGATCCTGCTGGTGATGATGGGCGGCATGGTGCTGTTTTTCTTTGATGACCTGAATCTGGATGGCTATCTGGGCAATGGCGTTGCGCTGGCCAGCGGGCTGTGCTTTGCCTGGCTGACCCTGTTCCTGCGCCGGCAGAAGGACGGCTTTCCGCTGCCTTCGCTGCTGCTGGGCAATCTGCTGGCCGGGGTGATCGGCCTGCCGTTCATGTTCCAGTCCATGCCGGATGCGTCGAGCTGGATCGGCCTGCTGCTGCTCGGCGTGGTGCAACTGGGCCTGCCGTATATCCTCTATGCCCTGGCACTGCGGCACGTGACCGCCGTCGAGGGCATCCTGATTCCGATGATCGAACCGGTGCTGAATCCAGTCTGGGTGTTTCTGCTGCTGGGTGAGTCACCGAGTCCCTGGGCGCTGGTCGGCGGCGCGGTGATTCTCGGTGCAGTGATTTTCCGCACGCGCATCACGGTGCGCGATTAAAATGAACAGTTACAAACCCGCTGCCCGCCTTTCTGCTCAGGATGTGTTGTCATGGAACTTACCGCGCTTACCGCGATTGCCCCGATTGACGGCCGCTACGCCGACAAGACCACTGCACTACGGCCGAT
>RXIX01000173.1 GCA_003989075.1 Candidatus Competibacteraceae bacterium
ATGTTCGCCATGTTGCCTTCATCAACCTGCTCCCTCCGAGTGGATACGCCGCGAATGGCCGCGGCACCGATGCCTGCGCAGACTAGGTTTAAGCGGCTGAATCCCGACTGAATTTCCCGCCCCGGTGACAGCACTCGCCAAGCCGGGGTGAATTCAGTCATGATTCATCCTCATTTTTGTATTTTTCACCATGGTCAGCCTTTTTCATTCGCACATCATGGGGACATTCCCTGCCATGCTTAACACCACGAGGCTCAGGCGACTGTCGGGACTGGCGCTGCTGGCGCTGGCTGTCCTGCTCGCCGCTGCCGACGTTCAGGCGCAATCCTTCCGGCCCTATCGGGGCGGTGGCTTTTCGGACGGGCCGCCACCGCGCGGTCGTCCCGATGGCGGGCCGCCACGGTCCTTCGATGATCCCGATCAGGCCGCCAATGCCGCGCGGCGCGCCACCGGTGGCCGGGTACTGGGCGTGCAGGGTGCCAACGGCGACCAGCCCGGCTACCGGGTGCGCATCCTGGAACGCGATGGCCGGGTGCGCAATTTTCATTATGATCCGGCCAGCGGCGCGATGCGCGACTGAGCCGAGCCGATATTCGCCCCCTGCCGGAATACCTGCCATGCGCATCCTGATCATCGAGGACGAAGCCCCGCTGCTGGAACGGGTCGCCGCACAGCTGCGTGCCCAGGGTTACGCGGTGGACACTGCCACCAACGGGCGCGATGGCCTGTATTGCGGCCAGGAATATCCGCTGGACGCGGCAGTGGTCGATCTGGGCCTGCCCGATCTGAGCGGCATCGACGTAATCCGCCGCTGGCGCAGTGGCGGACAACGCTTTCCGGTGCTGATTCTCACCGCCCGCGGCCGCTGGCAGGACAAGGTCGAGGGCCTGGAGGCTGGCGCCGATGATTATCTGGTCAAGCCCTTTCACATGGAGGAACTGCAGGCGCGGCTGCGGGCGCTGATCCGCCGCACCGGCGGCTGGACCCAGGCGGTGCTGTGCTGCGGACCGGTGGCGCTGGATACCGGTGCCCAGCAGCTGACCCTGGAGGGTCAGGTCGTGGAGCTGACCGCCTACGAATACAAGCTGCTGGAATACCTGATGCTGCGCGCCGGCACCGTGGTGTCCAAGACCGAGCTGACCGAGCACCTGTACGAGGAAGACGCCGACCGCGACAGCAATGTGCTGGAAGTGCTGGTCGGTCGCCTGCGCCGCAAGCTCGATCCCGGCCGCGATCTCAACCCCATCGAGACCCTGCGCGGGCGCGGCTACCGTTTCCGCCTGGAACGGTCGAACGCCTGACGCACCGATGCGCTCGCTCAGCGGTCGCCTGCTCACCGCAGCCAGCGTGGTGCTGGCGGCCTTCCTCGGCCTGACCGGCCTGAGTCTGGATCAGGCCTTTCGCGACAGCCTGCAGGCCGCGGTGCAGGATCGCCTGCAGGCACAGGTCTACATGCTGCTCGGCGCTGCTGAACTCGACGGTCTTAGCCGCCTGACCCTGCCGCAGGCCCTGCCTGAGGCGCGCTTTTCCACGCCGGATTCCGGTCTGTATGCCGATGTCATGGACGGTCAGGGCGCGCTGATCTGGCACTCGCCTTCGCTGCTGGGTCTGGCGCTGCCGTTTTTTCCGGCGCTGCGCAATCCCGGTGAAACCGCCTTCGCCCCGCTGGACAGCAGCGACGGCACACCGCTGTTCGTGCTGGCATTTACCGTCAACTGGGAAGTGGCACCCAATCAGTACCGGCTGCTAACCTTTCGCGTCGCCGAGGCGCAGTGGAACTATCGCGATCAATTGTGGAGTTTTCGCCGCGGGCTGTGGGGCTGGCTGCTGGGAGCGACTGTCGTGCTGCTGGCGGTGCAGGGCATGATCCTGCGCTGGAGTCTGAAGCCACTGCGCCGGGTCGCCGCTGAGGTCACCGATATCGAAGCCGGGCGGCGCGCCGGGTTGAGCAGCGACTATCCCGAGGAACTGCAACCGCTGACCACCAACCTCAACGCCCTGCTCGGCCACAGTCGCGCCCATCTGGAGCGCTACCGCCATGCCCTCGCTGATCTCGCCCACAGCCTGAAAACGCCGCTGGCAGTACTGCGCGGCACGCTGGACAATGGCGCCAGCAGCGCTGAATTGCGCCAGATCCTGGGCGAACAGGTGGAGCGCATGAATCGCACCGTCGATTATCAATTGCAGCGCGCCGCTGCCTCGGGCCGCATCGCTCTGAGCGCACCGCTGCCGGTGACGCCGGTGGCGCGCAAGATTCTCGATTCACTGGCGAAAGTTTACGCCGAGCGCGCCCCGTGCCTGCGCTGCGAGATTGACCCGGCTACGGTGTTCTATGGCGACGAAGGCGACCTGATGGAAATTCTTGGCAACCTGGCCGACAACGCCTGCAAGTGGTGTCAACGTCAGGTGGTGGTGCGCGCCCATCCGGCCGACCATGGCGGACGCCGCGAACTGGTGATCGAGGTTGAGGACGACGGTCCCGGCATTCCCGAAGGCCAGGCGCCGCTGCTGCTCGGTCGCGGCCAGCGCGCCGATCCCAGCGTTGCCGGGCATGGCATCGGTCTGGCCGTGGTGCGCGATCTGGTTGAGGAGGTTTACTACGGGCGGCTGGATATCGACCGCAGCACGCTCGGCGGCGCCCGGGTGCGCGCGCGATTGCGCTTTCAGGCCAATGGCGACTAGGCGGTGGCGCATGGCCGCTGCCGGTGCTTTCGCGCTACCCTAAGGCGAAAACCCAAGAGATCCGCCATGCCAACCACCATCGTAACCTTCAACCTGTGCAACCTGGGCGCGGAAGCGTCACCGGCGCGACTGGCGCGACTGGGGGCGATCATCGCCGATGAACTGGGCGGGCCAGCCATCCTCGCGGTCCAGGAAATCAGCGCCGCAAGCCCAGCAACGCCCGGCCAGCCAGTGCCGGCCACCGCCGTCTATCAGGCGCTTGGCGCCGCCAGCAGAGCTGCGGGCGGCCCCGATTACACCTTTTGCGAGATTCCACCCCGCGATGGCCAGGATGGCGGACTCGCGGGCGCCAACATTCGCGTCGGCCTGCTGTTCGACCCGCAGCGGGTTGAGTTCCCGGCGCGTGGCCAGAGCGGTCCCGAAGACGATACCGGCATCCGTCTCGACGGCGGCCGCCCACGCCTGACCCGCAACCCCGGACGCATCGCCGCCACTCACCCGGCCTTTGCCGGCGAACCCAGTCACCACTGGGCTCCCAGTCGCAAGGCGCTGGCGGCGGAATTCACCATCGCCGGACAACGGCTCTTCCTGATCGTCTGTCATTTCAAATCGATGCGTGCCCTGACCCGACG
The DNA here is from genome assembly GCA_003989075.1 of Candidatus Competibacteraceae bacterium. Lineage (GTDB taxonomy): Bacteria > Pseudomonadota > Gammaproteobacteria > Competibacterales > Competibacteraceae > RXIX01. The sequence goes on from RXIX01000173.1 coordinate 3,315, forward strand.
CGAAGAGGATTACGCCAAAAAGCAGCGCCATGCCCAGGCCGAGATCGTCCACCAGTTCGCCGCCGATCTGCTGGCCTGCGATCCGGCTGCTGCCGTGGTCCTGCTCGGCGATCTCAACGACGTGCTCGGCTCCAAGACTCTCAAGCTGCTCAAGGGCGAGCTGTTTCACAACCTGCTTGAAGACCTGCCGCGCAGCCAGAGCTATACCCGGCGCCACGGCCATCAGCCGCAAACACTCGATCACATCCTCATCAGCACGGCGCTGCGACCCGGCGCGACAGTACACATCCCGCACGTCAACAGCGATGCCCGGCCCGGCGGCCCGGAAGCGGTTAGCGACCACGATCCGGTACTGGCGACCCTGCCGGCGCTGGCCAACGCCTAGCCGGTAGCGCTCTCCGGAGACACCTGGCCGAGCAGGCGCGCAAACACGGTCCGCACCAGATCCGGCCCCGCTTCAGGCAGGGAAAAATCACCATGCTCCGCAGCCCAGTCCAGCGCCAGGATCAGCGCCAGCCAGCGATTGGCAGTCACGCTGCGCTCGCTATCCAGCATCCGCACCGTGCGCGCCACCCGCGCCACCAGCTTCACCGGCTCGATATTGTCTACCGTCGGCTGCGCGCAATGCGCCGGCGGACTGAGCACCAGATATTCGCGACAAGCCAGCGGTCGCTCGCTGTAAATCGAGCATGACTCGTCCTCAAGAAACGGACAGGGAATGCCCAGATGGAAATAGGCCAGACCGAGCGCATCGACCTCCTCATCCCGGACCTGGTTGGGCGTAGCCAGTTTATCCAGCAACCCGGCCTGCTGCAGACGCTGCCGGGCGGCGGCGAAACGGGCTGCGATGGTGACGCGCCGCGCATCCGGCAACCGGGCGACCACCTCGCGCAGCCGCCGGGCCTCAATCTCAGCGATCGGCACCAGTTGCCGGCAACAGGCACCGCACCCCTTGCGGCAGGAGAGAGTTGCGCCCTGATCCTGCGCATTCTCGACCGCAAAGGCCACGAAGGCATCGGTCAGTTCGCGCAGAAACGGCAACAGTTCGCTCAGGCGCACCGGACCGGCCGGCACCGGCACTTCCAAACGCAGCGGGCGGCCGGCGATTTGCAATTCCACCGCAGCCTTGACGGTGGCGGTAACGACCTCGGAATCCTCGCTCATCAGATCAACCCTTCTAGCCACTCTAATCAGGAGGATTCTATAAATAAAAATAAATAAAATTTCATTTATTTATATCCATAAAACATAAAAATAGGCCTCTGCAACATAAAAAGCCTGA
>RXIX01000174.1 GCA_003989075.1 Candidatus Competibacteraceae bacterium
CGGCGTTTCCTGGACAGCGTCAGCGTCATGCCGCTGTCGGTGGCGGCGCGCGGGCGGCACCTGCTGTTCGAGGGTGCGCAGGGGCTGCTGCTCGACCAGACGCGCGGCTTTTTTCCCCACGTCACCCGCTCACATACCGGGCTGCGCAATGTACTGATGCTGGCCTTCGAACTGGGTCTGAAACGGCTGGAGGTGGATTATGTCAGCCGCGTCTATCTGACCCGGCACGGGGCCGGACCGCTGCCGGGCGAATTGCCTGGCCCGCCCTATGCGGGTATCAGCGATCCGACCAACCAGCCCAATCCGTATCAGGGCAGCTTGCGCTTTGCCTGGCTGGATCTGGATCTGCTCGGGCGCGCCATTGCCGCCGATTGCGGTGATGCGGGTGCTGTGCCGCAACTGACCTTGCGGACGCGGCTGGCGCTGAGCTGCCTGGATCAGGTCGAGGACGGCCGGCTGTGCTATCAGCACGGCGGCGCACAGCGGCAGGGCGATATCGAGGCATTGCTGAGGGCGCTGGGCGCGGCCACCGGCATCGATCAATTCCTGCTCAGCGACAGTGCCACACGGCGGCCGCTGCAGCAGTACCGGCGGCGCGCGGCCGGGACGGGGATGCTGCACGCCGCAAGGCCCGTCCAGCCCAGTCTGTCATGCTAGCCCTTGCTGGCCAGATAGGCCCGCCAGCCACCGAATGCGCTGATGTCGCGGGCGCTGGCCAGGGCGTAAGGTTCGCAGATGAAACCCTTTTCCCAGGAGCCATCAGCCAATTCCACCGTACCGATGCCCAGTGGTGCCGGGATGCCGGCCATGAAACTGCCCAGTTGCGCCAGCGGCAGCGACCAGACTTCCACCTCGATGGCGCTGCCACCGGTCTCGTCGCGGACCATGCCGGGGCGAAACGGTGGCCCGCCGGCCAGAGCATACAGGCGATAACGGGCTGCGGAAGTCGTCGCTGCGACCCGGTACCCACCGCGCTCGGTCAATTGTGAATTCAGCGGCAGCCCGGACAGGTGCGCACCGCAGACCACGATCTTGATGCGCGGCGCTTCCGCCGCCTGTTCAAAGGCCTGCGCCCAGGCCAGCAGGCGCCGGTCATGGCCGGCATGACTGAACAGCGTCACTCCGAACGGCAGGCCGTGATCCTGCATCCCGGCGGGCACGGCCACGGCGCTGTAATCGAGTAGATTCATGAAGTTGGTGTAGTAGCCGAGCTGGGCATTGAGCCGGATCGGGTCGGCTTCGACCTCGGCCAGGGTGTAAATCGTTCCGGCAGTGGGCGTGAGCACGAATTCCACGCCGGCCAGCAGGGCATCGGTTTGGCGCTTGAGCGATTGCAGGCGGTACTGGGCCTGAAAAGCCTGCACCGCGCTGGTCTGCGCGCCCGGCTCGATGATGGCGCGGGTCACCGGCAGCAGGTCGCCGGGCTGGCGCTGGATGAAGTCGGCGATGGCCGCATAACGTTCCGCCAGCCATGGACCTTCGTACAGCAGGCGCGCGGCGGCCAGGAACGGTGTGAAATCGAGCGTGACCGCCTCACCGCCCATGGCCTGCAAACGCTGCACTGCGGCCTGGAATGCCTGCGCCGCATCGCGGTTGCCGAAAAATTCCAGATGCTCAGCGCCGGGCACACCGAAGCGAAAGCGGGCACGGCGCTCAGCGGAGACCTGCGGCAGATCGCGGGCGTAGGGATCGGCAGGATCAAAGCCGGCGGCGATTTCAAACAGCGTTGCCGCATCGGCTGCGTTCACCGTGAACAGGCTGACGCAGTCCAGGGTCCGGCAGGCCGGCACCACGCCGCGGGTGCTGAGCAGTCCCCGGCTGGGCTTCAGGCCTACCAGACCGTTGAATGCCGCCGGCACTCGTCCGGAACCGGCGGTGTCGGTGCCGAGCGCGAAGCTGACCAGGCCACGGGCCACCGCCACCGCTGAGCCGCTGCTGGAACCACCGGCAATATAGGCCGGATCGAAGGCATTGCGGGTGGCGCCGTAGGGTGAGCGCACACCCACCAGACCGGTGGCGAACTGGTCGAGGTTGGTTTTGCCGATCGGGATCGCGCCGGCCGCCAGCAGGCGTTCCACGACCCAGGCGGAAACGGCTGGCTGATAGGCATAGGCGGGACAGGCGGCCGTGGTCGGCAGGCCGGCCAGGTCGATATTGTCCTTGATGGCAAAGGGCACGCCATACAACGGCAGACGCGCCGGGTCCTGATCGGTCAGGGCATCGGCGCGCGCCAGCAGTTCCGCGGCCGGAAGCTGGCTGATCCAGATGTAATCGTCGGCAAACCGGGGTAGACGGTGCAAAATGTCCTCGATCACGCAGCGCGGCGTGCGGCGACCGCTCAGGTAATCGCGGCGCAGGGCGGACAGGGACAGGTCGGGCATGGGCATCGCATTCTCCTTAACGCCCCTCGCCGGCAGGCGGGCGGGAGGCCGGGGGTGAGGGCCGTTATGCGGCAGTGTCGATGATCAGCAGGCGCTGTCCGGGCTGTACCGCCGTACCGGGTGGGCAGAGCACGCGGCTGATCCGCCCGGCGCAGGGCGCTTGCAGGGTGATTTCCATTTTCATCGATTCGACGATCACCAGCGCCTGACCGCTTTCGACCCAGTCGCCTGCGCTGACCGGCACTTGCCAGATGTTGCCGGGCACATGGCTTTCCAGGGCCAGCTCGGCCGCGCCCAGCACCAGCGTTTCGCCCTCGGTGGGTGCATCGGGCAGTTCGGCCTGATGGTCGGCCTGTCCTGTTGCCTGCCAGCGCGCCCGCTCAGCCTCGAAAGCCGCCTGCTGGCGTGCCTTGAATCGGGCGATGTCATCGGCATGTTCGGCGAGAAAGCGCCGGTAATCGCGCAGGCTGAAGCGGGTTTCCTCGATCCGCAACTGGAAGCGGCCACGCGGAAATGCCTCGCGCAGGCGCAGCAATTCGTCCTCGCTGACCGGATAGAAGCGGATCTGGTCGAAGAAGCGCAGCAGCCAGGGCCGGGGAAAATCCGCAGTGACGTGGTAGCGGTTCCACATCTGCACGGTGCGACCGACGAACTGGTAGCCGCCAGGCCCTTCCATGCCATACACGCATAGGTAGGAACCGCCGATGCCGACCGCGTTTTCCGGCGTCCAGGTGCGGGCCGGATTGTACTTGGTGGTCACCAGCCGCTGGCGGGGATCGAGCGGAGTCGCGACCGGCGCGCCCAGATACACATCGCCCAGGCCCATCACCAGATAGCGCGCCGAGAACACGATCTCCCGCACCGCCTCGATGCTGTCCAGACCATTGATGCGGCGAATGAATTCCAGATTGCTCGGGCACCAGGGTGCATCGCTGCGCACCGACTGCATGTATTTGCCGATCGCCAGCCGGGTCTGGCTGTCGTCCCAGGCCAGCGGCAAATGCACGATGCGCGCCGGCACCTCGGCAGCGTCGCTGTCGCCCAGTTCGCGCTCGGCTTGCTGCAGCAGGCGCAGCAGTTCCGGCCGGGGCAACTGCAGCGGGTCGTAATGCACCTGCAGGGAGCGGATGCCGGGCGTGAGATCGAGCACGCCGTGCAAATCACGGGTGCGCAGCCATTCGTACAGCATCTGCACGCGAAAGCGCAGCGCGATATCCAGCACCGGCGGACCGTACTCGATCAGCAGGCTGGCATCGCCGGCGGGCCGATACACCACGCCGACTGGATGGCTGCCGGGTGCGGACTGGTCGAGAATGGCGCTTTGCGGTTGCATCGGCGCTACCTCGACCGCGACTGCGCGCAGGGTCTCGATGGAGCTGCGCTGTGACCGCAGCAGGCGCAGGGCATCCTCCAGCGCAATCGGCACGAAGCGCACCCGGTCGCCGGGCCGCAATTGCCCGAGCTTCCACAGGTCGGCCTGAATCACCGTGGCCGGACAGACAAAGCCGCCCAGGCTCGGACCGTCGGGACCGAGAATCACCGGCATGTCACCGGTGAAATCGACCGCGCCGATGGCATAGGCGTTATCGTGGATGTTGGATGGATGCAGGCCGGCCTCGCCACCGTCGGGCCGCGCCCAGCGTGGCCGGGGACCGATCAGCCGCACCCCGGTACGGCTGGAGTTGTAATGCACCTCCCAGGCACTGGCGAAGAAGGTGGCAATGTCATCCTCGCTGAAAAAATCCGGAGCACCGTGCGGGCCATAGATCACCCGCAGTTCCCAATCCGGCGCATAGCGAGGAATCAGCCCGGCATCGAGCGGCTGCTCACTGCCATCCAGCGTCGCCGGCTGAATATGCAGGACATCGCCCAGGCGCAGCGCCCGCCCGCCGTGACCGCCAAAGCGCCCGAGCGTGAAGGTGGCGCGGCTGCCCAGATACTCGGGTACCGCGATGCCGTGCTTGACGCACAGATAGGCGCGCGCGCCGCTGTGGGCCTGACCGATGCGCAGCACCGCGCCGGC
>RXIX01000175.1 GCA_003989075.1 Candidatus Competibacteraceae bacterium
GGTCGATACGCTGGCGACGGTCCTTGAAGATGATGCCCGGGCCCGGGCCGTTGCCGAGACGTGGATCGCGGCGCGGGCACCGGGGAACCTGTGATGGAAACCAGTCCACTGCTTTCGCTTTTGGCCCTGATCGTGACACTCGGGGTGTTGATTACCGTGCACGAGTTCGGCCATTTCTGGGTGGCGCGGCGTCTGGGCGTGCGGGTGCTGAAATTTTCCATCGGCTTTGGCAAGCCGCTGTGGCGGCGTGTGGGCGGTGATGGCGTCGAATATATCATCGCGATGCTGCCCCTGGGCGGCTATGTGAAGATGCTCGACGAACGCGAGGAAGCAGTACCTGCAGCCGAGCTGCACCGGGCCTTCAATCGCCAGTCACTCAGGACGCGCGCCGCCATCGTGCTGGCCGGGCCACTGTTCAATTTCCTGTTTGCCCTGGCCGCCTATACCCTGATGTTCATGGTCGGCGTGCCGGGTACCCGGCCGCTGCTGGATGCGCCCAAGGTAACATCGCCGGCGGCGCTGGCCGGTTTTGAAAAAGGCGATGAAATACTCGCTATCGACGGTCAGGAAACGCCCACGCTGAGCGCGGCGCTGCTGGCGCTGGTTGATCGTGCCATGGCCGGCGAGGTGATCCAGGTCGCAGTCCGCGATGTCGATGAGCGTCCCCGGGTACGGAGTCTGGACCTGCGTGATGCGCCGCAGGGTGATGAAATGCGTGTGTTCGAGCGTGCCGGTCTAGTGCCATGGCAGCCGGTGTTGCCGGCGGTGATTGGCCAGGTGATGCCCGATGGTGCGGCTGCGCGTGCCGGTCTGCGCGCTGGGGATCGTATCCTGCGGGTTGAAAGCCAGCCTGTACGCGACTGGCAGGACTGGCGCGAGACGATCAGCCGTCATCCTAGCCAGCCGCTGCGCGTGCGTATCGAGCGCGATGGCGCTGAGCAGATGCTGGACCTGACGCCCGACGTGCGCGAGGAGCGGCCCGGATCGCGGGTTGGTTTCATTGGCGCGGTGGCCGCCGTGCCCGATGATCTCGCCCGCCAGTTGCAGGTCGTGGTACGTTATGGACCGCTTGAAGCCATCGCGGCAGCAGCAGGCAAGACCTGGGACATGTCGTTGCTGACCCTGCGCATGCTGGGCCGCATGCTGGTCGGGCAGGCCTCCCTGGATAATCTCAGCGGTCCCTTGACCATCGCCCAGTTTGCTGGGCAGGCCGCCAGCGCCGGATTCCTGGCCTTTCTGTCGCTGCTGGCGCTGATCAGCGTCAGTCTCGGCGTCCTGAATCTGCTGCCGGTGCCGGTGCTCGATGGCGGGCACCTGCTGTACTACCTGATCGAACTGGTCAAGGGCAGTCCTCTGTCGGAGGCCGCGCAGGCCGCCGGTCAACAGGTCGGCATGGTGATTCTGCTGCTGCTGATGGGACTGGCCCTGTTCAATGATTTCAGCCGCCTGCTTGGTTAGGTGTGCACCGGCGTGGAGTAATCACGGGATATGAAACGGTATCGCCGCTTGTTGGGCTTGTTGGTGCTGCTGGCCGCCGTTACCGGGGTGTTCGCGGGCGAATTCGTAGTCCGCGACATCCAGGTGGAGGGCCTGCAGCGTATTTCCGCCGGCACGGTCTTCAACTACCTGCCGGTGCAGGTCGGTTCGACCATCTCGGAACGTGATTACCCGGACATCATCCGCGCCCTGTTCAAAACCGGTTTTTTCTCTGATGTAGCCCTGGAGCAGCGCGGCAACGTGCTGGTGGTGCTGGTTACCGAGCGGCCGGCGATTGCCGAGATCAGTATCAGCGGCAACAGCGACATCAGCACTGAGGACCTGAAGAAATCGCTCACCGAAGTCGGTCTCGCCGAGGGCCGGGTGTTCGACCGCTCACTGCTGGACAAGGTTGAGCAGGAACTGCTGCGCCTGTACTACAGCCGTGGCCGCTATGCGGTGCGCATCAATACCCAGGTGCGGGCGCTGGAGCGCAACCGCGTTGCGATCAGCCTGGACATTTCCGAGGGCGCGGTGGCCAGCATCGCCCAGATCAACATCGTCGGCAACAAGGCATTCACCGAGAAGGAACTGCTGGCCCAGTTGCAGTCCTCCACCGGCAACTGGTTTTCGTTCTTCACCAAGGACGATCAGTACGCCAAGCAAAAGCTGGCTGCCGACATCGAAACCCTGCGCTCCTTCTACCTGGATCGCGGCTATCTCAAGTTCAACGTCGATTCCACGCAGGTCTCGATCACCCCGGACAAGAAAGACGTCTATGTCACGCTCAACATCAGCGAGGGCGAACCCTACACCGTGCAGGACGTGCAACTGAGCGGAGATTTTGGCGTGGTGCCCGAGGCCGAGCTGCGTGAGCTGATTGATCTGAAGGCCGGCGAGGTGTTTTCCCGCGCCAAGATGACCGCGATCACCAAGAAGATCAGCGAGCGTCTGGGTCAGGACGGCTATGCCTTTGCCAATGTCAACACTGTGCCGCAGGTCGACGATGCCCAGCGCACCGTGGCCCTGACCTTCATGGTCGATCCGGGCAAGCGCGTGTATGTGCGGCGCATCAATTTCCAGGGCAATATCAAGACCCAGGACGAGGTGCTGCGCCGCGAGATGCGCCAGATGGAAGGGGCCTGGTACTCGACCAAGGACCTGGATCGTTCCAAGGCCCGCCTGCAGCGCCTGGAATATCTGGAAAGCGTCAATGTCGAAACGCCGGCGGTGCCCGGTGTCGGCGATCAGGTCGATGCCAACTACACCCTGGTCGAACGGCCCTCCGGCAGCCTGATGTTCGGTATTGGCTATGGCCAGGAATCCGGCTTGCTGCTGAACGCGAGCGTCACCCAGAACAACTTCCTGGGCACCGGCAACCAGCTTGGCCTGACGCTCAGCAACAGCGACCTGGGCCAGAACTACAGCCTGTCCTGGAACAATCCCTATTACACCCTGGACGGGGTCAGCCTGGGTTTCCGCCTCTACTATCGCGAGATTGACGGCGCCCAGGCCAACACTGCCAACTACATTCAAAACAGCTACGGCGCTCAGGTCAGTTTCGGTTTCCCGCTGAACGAGTTCGACACCCTGCGCCTGTCGCCTGGCTATGAGTACGTCTGGCTCGATACCACTGATGAGACGCCCATCGAGATTTTCGAGTACCTTTATCGCTATGGCGACCAGTACAACCAGTTCAAGCTGGAAGGCGGCTGGTCGCGTGACAGTCGTGATCGGGCGATTTTTCCCACCAGCGGCATGGTGAACATGCTGGGCGCGGATATCGCTCTGCCGGGCAGTGACGCCGAATACTACAAGCTGAGCTACCGCGCCACCGCCTATTTCCCGCTGGCGCGCTGGCTGACCTGGTCGGTGGGTGGGGAAATCGGCTATGGCAACGGCTATGGCAGCAGTAACGATGGCGGTCTGCCGTTCTTTGAGAACTTCTACGCCGGCGGTCTGCGCTCGGTGCGTGGCTACAAGTCCAACACCCTTGGGCCGCGCTACAGCGACAACGAGCCCAGCGGTGGCGCCTTCAAGACCGTGGCCACCACCCAGATGATCGTGCCGGTGCCGTTCATGGAGCGTTCCGAGAATGTGCGTCTGGCGGCGTTTTTTGATATCGGTAATGTGTTTGCCACCGCATCCGATTTCGATGCCGGTGAACTGCGCTATTCGGTGGGCCTGACCGGTCTGTGGCTGTCGCCGCTGGGGCCGATCGTGCTCAGCCTGGCTGCTCCGCTGAATGAACAGGACGGCGACGAAACCGAGTTTTTCCAGTTTTCCTTCGGTGTGCCGCTCAACTGAGCAGTTTGCGCAACGCCCTGGGATGAGAGAGTTTTGTTAACGGATTAGAGGAGAGATCGAATTGAAGGCCATGCATAAGCTGTTGACCGCGGTTGCCCTGGTGCTACCGCTTTCGCTGGCGCAGGCGGCTGATCTGAAGATCGGTTTTGTCAGCGTTGCCAAGATCCTGAGCAGCGCCCCCCAGGCCGAAGCGGCCAGCAAGCGCCTGGAGCAGGAATTTGCGCCCCGCCAGAAGGGGCTGGTCGAAGCGCAGAAATCAGTGCGCAAGCTTGAGGAAAAACTGTCCAAGGATGGGGCGGTGATGAGTGAAAGCCAGCGCCGCAGCCTGGAAAACGACATCCGTAACCAGTTGCGCGACCTCAACCGCACCAATGCCGAGTTGCGCGAGGATTTCAATCTGCGCCGCAACGAGGAGCTGGGCAAGTTCCAGAAGCAGGTCCTGGAAGTGATCAATGGCCTGGCCAAGGAAGAAGGCTTTGATCTGGTGGTCAACGATGGCGCGACGCTGTACGCCAGTCCGCAGGTGGATATCACCGACAAGGTGCTGAG
>RXIX01000176.1 GCA_003989075.1 Candidatus Competibacteraceae bacterium
GAACATGCTGGATGCGCTCAGCGGTAAGCGCCTGGCGGAATCGTTCTATAACGTGGACGCGCAGGGTAAAACCGAGCCGGTACTGGTCAAGAACGCCAGTGGCGATCTCGTCGCCACCAGCAGCAAGGCGATCGAAGGCGTCGCCACCGGCCCCGCGATCAGCAAGGGCAAGGATAATGTTGATTACATTCTGGTCGGCAATGCCAATACCGGCGGTATCAACACCTTCGCCATGAAAGCCTCCAGCAGCCGGCAATCCTGGCGGCAACTGGACACCAAATAGAACCGGGAGCACCAGCCCCATGGGCAAGGATGCCCACGCAGTCCAGCCCTCACCCCATCGCAAAACCGGCCGGACATGGTTCCGGCCGGCGCATGACCACCGCAAAACGAGAACCCACACATGCGCACGCAATCCACAGCGGGATTCACCCTGATCGAAATGGTGGTCGTCGCGGCCATCGTCGCCATCCTCGCCGCCATCGCCTATCCCGGCTATCAGGAGCATGTGCGTAAATCGCGGCGCACCGATGCCAGAAACATCCTGCTCGAAGCCGCCCAGCGTCAGGAACGCTTCTATACCGAACGCAATCAATACACGACGGCACTCGGTGATGGTGGCCTGAACTTCTCACCGATGACCGGCACCACCTATCGCACCCCCGATGGCTTCTACGACCTGACCCTGGCGACCACTACCGCTGCCGGGCGCGTCAGCACCTATGTCCTCACCGCCACGCCCGTCACCGGCAAGGGTCAGGACAAGGACACCGCCTGTGGCGCCTTCAGCATCAACCAGTTGGGTGTGAAATGCATCCTCGGCGGCAGCAAGTGCAGCAATGTCGCTGCCCAGCAGGCCGACGTTGCCAAATGCTGGTGATCCATCGCCACCCCTGAAGCAAAAAGCCTGGGGCCCGCCGTGCCCGCCGCCATGTCCGGTTTCCTGCCCGACTTTCGCGCCAACCGCACCATCTTCCTGCTGGTGCTGCTGGCCGAATTGTTCGCCATCATTCTCGCCCTGAGTGAAGCCGATCGGCTCAACGATTTCTGGAACCGGCTGGCCCTGAATTCGCTCTTCGTACAGTGGGTGGCGCTCGGTTCAGCGGCTGTGCTCGCCCTGTTCCAGCACCTGTTGAACCAATTCCACACCAGCGCCGCCGTACTGCTGATCCTCGGTATTACCCAAAGCATCACTCTGCTGTGTACCGTGATCGGCTGGCACTGGCTCAACACTGACGGCCTCGACTGGCCACCCCCCGGCCTTGCTGCGCGCAATCTCGCCATCAGCGGCATCATCACCCTGATCGCCCTGCGCTATTTCTACATGCGCCACCAATGGCAGCACCACGTCGAAGCCGAAGCTCACGCCCGGCTGCGCGCCCTGCAAGCGCGCATCCACCCGCACTTCCTGTTCAACACCCTCAACACCATCGCCGGCCTGATTCCCGGCGCTCCGGACAAGGCCGAACAGGCGGTGCTGGACCTTGCCGATTTGCTGCGCTCGGCCCTCGCCGAACGCACGACCATCACCCTGGCCGAAGAACTGAATCTGACCCGTCGCTATCTGGCCATCGAACAACTGCGCATGGGCGAACGCCTGCGCATCGACTGGCAACTTGACGATCCGCTGCCCCTCGACACCCCGTTGCCACCGCTGCTGCTGCAACCGCTGGTCGAAAACGCGATCCGCCACGGCATCCAGCCGCGCCCCGACGGCGGCACTCTGACCCTGCGCATTACCCGCCAGCCGCGCACCCTGGACATCAGCATCAGCAATCCACGCCCCGCCAGCGCCGCGCCAACCGGCCATCACCTCGCTCAGGACAACATCCGCCAGCGCCTCGCCCTCGCCTACCCGCTCGCCGCACCCCTGAGCATCAGCGCCAGCGCTGACCGTTACCAAGTCCAGTTCAGCCTGCCGCTCGACAGCGCAGTGCATTGAAGTGATGCGCCGCTGACCGCGCGCCGGTCCGGCCACGGCTATACTTCAATCCATCCTCACCCTGCGCCCATCAGCACCATGCGCGTCCTGATCGTCGACGACGAAGCACCCGCCCGTGAACGGCTGCGCGAACTGCTCAACCGCCTGCCCGATCATGAGCCCTGCGGTGAAGCCAGCCATGGCGCCGAAGCCCTGCGCCTGAGCGCGCAACTGCACCCCGATATCGTCCTGCTCGACATCCAGATGCCCGGCCTGGATGGACTGGAAACCGCCCGCCGCCTGAGCACGCTTGAGCAACCGCCGGCAATCATTTTCACCACTGCCCATGGCGACTATGCCCTTGACGCTTTCGACACCCATGCCGTCGCCTATCTGCTCAAGCCGATCCGTCTGGAACGGCTCGAACAGGCCCTCGCCAGCGCGCGCCGCCTCAACCGCGCCCAGTTGTACAGCCTCACCGGCCGCGAAACCGCCGCTGGCAGCCGCAGTCATATCCGCGCCCGCCTCGGCCAGCGCCTGGAACTGATTGCGCTTAGCGATGTGTTCTATTTCCAGGCTGACCAGAAATACGTCACAGTCCGCCACCGGTACGGCACGGCCTTGATCGAGGAATCGCTGAAAACCCTGGAACAGGAACTGGAAACGCGGGTGCTGCGGGTGCACCGCAATGCCCTGGCCATGGCCAGCCAGATCACCGCACTGGAAAGCAGCACCGATGGGCGTGTGTTTCTGCTGTTTCGTGATATTCCCGACCGGCTCGATGTCAGCCGCCGCCATCTACCGGCTTTGCGCCAGTTCATTCGCGAAAACTGAAGATCTCCCAAGCCCATGGATTACGCGACTGCGTGCGGCATGACATTGAGCATGAGTTGACACATGGATTCCGTGCCTGCCTCACCTCGCCCGAAGCGCATCAGTCATACGCATCAGGGACCTACAGCAAACTGCGGCATACTCCAAGCAGATGCGGCGCATCCGCCGCCAAGGCCCGCAGCGCCCGATCCAGCGTGGCATCCGCGGTAACCGGACCCAACTGCTCACACAAGCCGACATATACTGCGCTCACCAGATGGCGTAATTCAGCCGCACCCATACCGTTTAGCACCTGGGGATTGCGCTGCTGCAGCCAGGTTTGCAGGGCGCGGCGTGTAGCCAATGACAAACGGCTTTCCTCCAGCGCCATGCTCACCTGCACCCGCAACGCCGACTGCTCGCGTGCATCCACCGCATCCAGCAGACGGCCTACGAAACTGGTCGCGGCATCGATCAGTGGATCACCCCGTGCATCGCTGCGAGCACCGGTTACTGGCGCGGGTATCGATACTGGCGCCGGTGTCGATACTGGCGCCGGTGTCGATACTGGCGCCGGTGTCGATACTGGCGCCGGTGTCGCATGACGCCCGATCCGATAAGCCCACAGCCGCTCGCCTGGATCAGGCAGCAGGCGTGCTTCCGGCCAGGCCAGAGCCTGCACCACACTGCGCAGAATCTGAGGCCGCTGTGCCCGCAGGTCTGGCGTGGTCAGGATATCGGATAGAAAGCGCTGTACTGGAAAGGCCGCCTGCGCCGCGTAGCAGGCTTCCCAGTGCAGCAGCGCCTCCCACAGCGCCTGTTCATCCAGATAAGCGTGCAACGCGGTGTACAGCGCCCGGCGGCGCAAGGTAATCGCAGGATCCGGCGCTATTGCCATACTCATGAGCGCGCTGCCTGTCGTGATAACTGCTCCAGAGTTTCGCTGTCGTAGACACTCGGCCGGGCAAACTCCGGATAACCAATCTCGGCATGCTCGGTGATATCCAGACCGCGCTGCTCATGCAGGGTACCGGCACGCAGGCCAATGGTGCGTTCAATCAGCCAGTACATCAGCAAGGCGATGCTCAGCACCCAGCCCAGGCAGGCGCAAATACCCGCCAGTTGCACCAGCACCCGCGCGCCGTTGAACATATCGCCATCGAAGAACAGGCCAGCGGCCAGCGTCCCCCACATGCCACAGAAGCCATGCACGGGAATCGCGCCGACCACATCATCCAGTCGCAGGCGATCAAGCAGGCGCGTGCCCAGCACAACGATGATTCCGGCCATCAAACCGGTCAGCACCGCGAAGCCTGGCAACATGGTCGCGCAGCCAGCCGTGACGGCGACCAGACCGCCCAGCATGCCGTTGATGATCTGGGTCAACAGCAGCGGCTGGCGCAGCAGGGCACTGCCCAGCATCGCCCCCACTGCACCGGCTGATCCGGCCATCTGGGTATTGAGATTGATGCGGCCGATATCGAGATTGGCGGTCAGCGTTGAACCACCATTGAAACCAAACCAGCCAAACCAGAGAATG
>RXIX01000177.1 GCA_003989075.1 Candidatus Competibacteraceae bacterium
TTGTTGATCCCGATGGCGCTTGGTGTGGTTGGCGTAGCGCTGTGGGGTTTTATCTGGGCGGTGCGCAGTGGCCAGTTCGATGATCTCGAAGGGCCGGCCCATCGCATTCTCATGGACGATGACGACCCGCGCATTCCCCGCTACCGTGACCGGGCCGATGATGATAAGCCCTTGAACGGTTAAGGGCTTATCGGGTAGCATGATCTTATAAAACCGCAAGGAGAATAACGATGTTCACCTTTCAGAATTTCCCGCTCGTGATTGTGATCCTGCTGATTGTTGCTGCGTGGCTGAGCTTTCTTTCGGTTGTGCCTTGGTCGACTCTGTTCTAGGCGATTGCCGCAGAGGCCTTCTGTTGGTGCGGTGAAGGCCGCACGGGCTGGATGGTGTTCTATCCTTTCTGTATGACGAGCCGCCTTCCTTCTGCCGAGGGAAGGCGGTTTTCGTTACCCTGGCGTGAATACGGGATGAGTGCATGGCGGATGTACTGGAGCGGGACCCTATTCTGGCTGAGCTGAGCGATGCGGCACGCGCGGCTATCAGTCGGCTGGAGATTCACGCAATTCTGGATTCTACCAACAGCTATCTGCTGGCTGGTGCTCAGGCTGGCTGGCCGAGCGGCGTGGTCTGTCTTGCCGAGCAGCAGCATGCTGGACGTGGCCGGCGGGGGCGTTCCTGGCTGACGCCGTTCGCGGCGGGATTGGCCTTGTCGCTGCTGTGGCGGTTTAGTGTGCCGGCGACGGCGTTGAGCGGCCTGAGCCTGGCGACCGGTATCGCCGTGGCCCGGACCCTGGAGGCGATCGGTGTCGAGGGGGTGGGGCTGAAGTGGCCAAATGATGTGTGGTGGCAGCAACGCAAGCTGGGCGGGATTTTGCTCGAATCCAGCCTGCTCAATGGAGAATTTCATGTGGTGGCAGGGATTGGTCTGAATATCGATCTGCCGCGCACGTCGGCAAACGCGATTGATCAGCCCTGGGTTGATCTGCGCGAAATTTGCGGTGCGGCGCTACCGTCGCGCAATCGGCTGGCGGCAGTGCTGATCAGTAATCTGTGTGAGACCTTTCTCCGCTTTGCGCAAGGCGGATTTGCCGATCTGACCCAGGATTGGGCGCGCTTTGACCGGATTACCGGGCGACCGGTGCGTTTGTACTTGCCGCAGGGCAGCGTGACCGGCATCGCGCGGGGCGTGGATGCCAGTGGCGCTTTGCTGCTGGAAGGGGCGGATGGCCGGCTGATCCCCTATCTGGGTGGAGAAGTCAGCGTGAGGATCGAAGCGTGATACTGCTGGCGGACGTGGGCAATAGCCGGATCAAATGGATGAGCGGCGCGGATGATGTCTGGCCGCAGCATGGTCAGGCCAGCCACGGTGATGAGAGCTGGGCGGAGCTGGCGGGCCGGCTGTGGTCGGCATTGCCGCGGCCAACGCGGGTTCTGATTGTCAGTGTGGCGGGTCCCGAGGCCCGGGCGGGTCTGGCGGCGTGGATTCGGCAGACCTGGGCGCTCGATGCTGAGTTCGTGGTGTCCAGCGCGGTGGCCTGCGGAGTTCGCAATGCCTATGCCGAACCGGAGCGGCTGGGCGCTGATCGCTGGGTGGCGATGATTGCAGCCTGGGCGCTGCTCGGGCAGCGCTGTTACGTGGTGGATTGCGGTACGGCGGTGACCATCGATGCCCTGGCCACCGATGGTCAGCATCGCGGCGGGGTGATTATTCCGGGCACGCGGCTGATGCGCGAGGCGCTATATCGGCAGACCCAGCAGATTCCACCGGAGCCGGGATCGATTCAACTGTTTGGCCAGAGCACCGCCGAGGGTGTCTGGGGTGGCGCAACGTATGCGGTTGCCGCTGCCATCGACGGCATTACCGCGCGGATGCGTGCTGCCCATGGTCCTGGGGTGTGCCTGTTGACCGGTGGCGGATCGAAGACGCTGCTGCCATACCTGCGGGGTGTCTATCGCCTGGAGCCGGACCTGATTTTTACCGGTCTGCGGGTGATCGCTGACATTACCGAACCGAACGCAAGCGCGCCGAGGACGAGATCCGGCGCCTGAACGCCGAATTGGAAGCACGGGTTCGTGAACGTACCGCGCAACTGGAGGTGGCTAATCAGGAACTGGACACCTTTGCCTATTCCGTCTCGCACGACCTGAAAGCGCCGCTGCGTGGTATCGATGGCTACAGCCGCCTGCTGCTGGAAGATTATGTCCAACATCTCGACGACGAGGGGCGCCTGTTTGTTGAGAATATCCGCCGGGGTACGCAGCGCATGGGTGTCCTGATCGACGACCTGCTGGCCTACTCGCGGATGGAGCGGCGCGTTTTGCATCGCAATGCACTGGACCCGCGGCGGATGATCGAAGGGATAGTGACCGGGTGTGCCGATGAGTTGTGCATGCGCGGCGCTACGGTGCGGGTAAGTCTTCCGGCGGCGCTGCAGGTTCAGGCCGACCCCGAAGGCCTTGCCCAAGTGTTGCGCAACCTGATGGATAATGCCCTCAAGTTCGGTCGTGCCGGCGTGCCGCTGCAGATTGACATTGGGGGGTGTGCCGGTTCGGATACGACCATGCTCTGGGTGCGGGACAACGGCATCGGTTTTGACCCGCAGTTCCATGAGTGTATTTTTGAGATCTTTCAGCGCCTGCAACGCGCCGAAGACTACCCCGGCACCGGGATCGGTCTGGCGATTGCGCGCAAGGCGATGCAGCGCATGGGCGGGCGCATTTGGGCGGAAAGCACGCCCGGCCAGGGCGCAACCTTTTTCCTGGAATTGCCGGCCTGATCCTGGGCGCAGAGCTGCAGAGATGGCGGCATGACAGGGGCGGATCAGGCGGACGCGATCGCCAGCACGATAAAGCCACCCACCAGCGTCCACAGCACGCTGCGCGTAGTCGCGGCAAGCACAATCGCCATCAGCCCGGCCAGCAGCCGGCTGTTATCCCAGGCCAGCCACAGCGTGCCCTGCGGCATCAACAGCTCAGGCGCTACCAGCGCGCTCAGGGTCGCCACGGGCACGAACGGCAGCAGGCGCCGAAAACCCGGCGGGAAGGCGACCTTGCCCTCGGCGGCGATGAACGATAGACGAATCACGAAGGTCGTTACGCCACAGGCCAGTATCAGTAGCCAGATGCTCATTTAGCCGCTCCCGCCCCGTACCAGCCAAGCGCCATTCCGGTCAGAGCCGCCGCCAGCAGTCCGAGCTTGAACGGCAGGCCGGCTGCGAGCAGCGCCACCAGTCCGGAAATCAGCGCCACCGCCAGCATCGTCCAGTCGCAGATCAGCGGCACCACAATGGCGATGAAGGTCAGCGGCAGGGCAAAATCCAGCGGCCAGTCGGTCGGCAGGCGCGCGCCCAGGAGCACTCCGGCGGCGGTGGACAGTTGCCAGCCACTCCACAGGGCCAATCCCGCACCCAGGTAGAACCAGTGCCGGTGGGGGCCGCCTGGCTCGGCGGATGCCTCGTGCCGGGCAATCGCCGCATACGCTTCGTCGGTGAGCAGGTAGGCCAGCACCAGTTTCCAGCGCCGTGGCAGATGGGCGATGCGCGGCGCCAGTGCGGCGCTGTACAGGGCATGGCGCAGGTTGAGCAGACCTACCTCAGTGACGGTGATCAGTGCGGGCGTGCCTGCGCCGAACAGTTGACAGAACAGGAACTGCGCCGAGCCGGCGAACAGGATGCTGGACATTGCCAGCGCCGCTGCTGGGCTGAGGCCCTGGCTTAGCGCCAGCGTGCCGTAGATCATGCCAAAGGGCATGACTCCGACCAGCAGCGGTGCCAATGCCAACAGGCCAGCCCGGAATTCGCGTGCAGCGGAAGGATAAAGAGGCATGGTGTATTTGGAAAGCGCAGCAGGGATAAAGGCTGTGGATTATAGGGCAGCTTACACCGTGTGGCTCTGCATGGCCGCACACCCGGGTGCGATGACCTGGCCGGAAATGCGCTAAGCTTTGCCTGTTCCAACCACTCCCAGCCTGGATGATGACGGATGACCCTGGACCCGCTCGCGCGTATCGAACAGCACTTTGTGGCCAGCCTCGAAGCCAAACAGCGCACCTTGGAGCACATGGGACCGCGCATCGTGCAGGCTGCCGAATGCCTGATCAGATGCCTGCGTCAGGGGGGCAAGGTGCTGGCCTGTGGCAATGGCGGTTCCGCCGCTGATGCCCAGCACTTCGCCGCGGAACTGGTCAACCGCTTCGAGATCGAACGGCCGGGGCTGGCGGCCATTGCCCTGAC
>RXIX01000178.1 GCA_003989075.1 Candidatus Competibacteraceae bacterium
CGTGAACAAGTACTGAACGCGCTTGCTGGGTTTGAGAGCGGCCAACGGCTATTCGATGGCGAAAGCTTCGATGGCGCGCTCGTCCTTGGCGATCAGCTCCAGCACCCGGCCACCACCGCGGGCGACGCATGTGAGCGGATCGTCGGCAATCACCACGTTCAGGCCGGTTTCTTCCATGATCAGTCGGTCGATATCACGCATCAGCGCACCGCCACCGGTCAGAACGATGCCACGTTCGGCAACATCAGCGGCCAGTTCCGGCGGCGTCGCTTCCAGAGCCATCTTCACCGCGCTGACGATGCCCGACAGCGGTTCCTGCAGGGCTTCCAGGATTTCGTTGCTGTTCAGAGTGAAGCTGCGCGGCACGCCCTCGGCGAGGTTGCGGCCCTTGATTTCGATCTCGCGCACTTCCGAGGTCGGGTAGGCGCTGCCGATTTCGTGCTTGATACGCTCGGCGGTTGGCTCGCCGATCAGCACGCCGAAGTTGCGGCGTACATAGTTGATGATCGCCTCGTCAAAGCGGTCGCCACCGATACGCACCGCACCGGCATAGACGATACCGTTCAGCGAGATCACCGCCACTTCCGAAGTGCCGCCGCCAATGTCCAGCACCATGGCGCCGCGGGCTTCCTCAACCGGAATACCGGCGCCAATCGCTGCCGCCATCGGCTCAGGAATCAGGTACACCACCCGCGCCCCGGCGCCCATCGCCGATTCACGAATCGCCCGGCGCTCGACCTGGGTGGAGCCACAGGGCACGCTGATCAGCACACGCGGACTGGGATTGAACAACACCTTGCGGGCATGAACCTTGCGGATGAAGTGCTGCAACATCTTCTCGGTGACCGTGAAATCGGCAATCACGCCGTCTTTCATCGGCCGGATGGTCGAGAGATTATTAGGCGTACGGCCGAGCATGCGCTTGGCGTCAGTGCCCACAGCGGCGATGGTGCGCCCACCGCGCACCGGATCCTGGTTGATCGCCACCACTGAGGGCTCATTCAGAACGATGCCACCCCCGCGCACATAAATCAGCGTGTTAGCGGTTCCCAGGTCGATCGAGAGATCGCTGGAAAACTTGCCGCGCAACCATTTGAACATGTTGTTGAATGCACCTGGTTATAAAAAGCGGCTAATGCTAGCAAGCAGGGGGGTTAGGAGCAAGCCGGCAAATATGATAGGGTTTGCCACTTTCCATTTTGTTCGCCGCCGCTTGCCAAGGAGAAGCCCACGATGTCCCTGGGACCTGCCGAAGTCGCTAAAATCGCCCATCTGGCACGGCTGGCCATCCGCGAAGAGGATGTGCCGGCCTATGCCCACAGCCTGTCGGCCATCCTGGATCTGGTCGAGCAGATGAAGGCGGTCGAGACCGCCGGCGTGACGCCGATGGCTCATCCGCTGGATATGGCACAGCGTCTGCGCGCCGACCGGGTCAGCGAAGCCGACCAGCGCGAGCGCTTCCAGGCCATTGCGCCGCGCACCGAGGCCGGGCTGTATCTGGTGCCCAAGGTCATCGAATAGCGGCCGCGCCCCGTCGTTCCCGGCTCCTCGAACGCCCCTCACCGATTCCCGCACCATGCACGATAAAACCATTGCGCAACTCAGTGCCGGCCTGGCCGCCGGCACGTTCAGCAGCGAAGAACTGACCCGCGCCCTGCTGGCGCGTATCGAGCGCTTCGATCCGCAGTTGAACGCTTTCATCACCGTCACCGCCGAGCGCGCCCTTGCCCAGGCCCGGGCTGCCGATGCGCGCCGCGCGCGCGGCGAAGCCGGACCGCTGACCGGTGTGCCCATCGCGCACAAGGACATCTTCTGCACCGATGGCGTGCGCACGTCCTGCGGCTCGCGGATACTCGATCGCTTCATCGCCCCCTATAACGCCACGGTGGTTGAAAAGCTCGACGCCGCCGGCGCGGTAATGCTTGGCAAGACCAACATGGACGAGTTCGCCATGGGTTCGTCCAACGAGACCAGCTTCTACGGTCCGGTGCGCAATCCCTGGCAACTGGACGCGGTGCCCGGTGGCTCCTCGGGCGGCTCGGCGGCGGCAGTCGCGGCGCGTCTGGCACCGGGCGCAACCGGCACCGACACCGGCGGCTCGATCCGCCAGCCGGCAGCGCTGTGCGGCATCACCGGCATCAAGCCCACCTATGGCCGGGTGTCACGCTGGGGCATGATTGCCTACGCATCCAGCCTCGATCAGGGCGGGCCGATGGCGCGCAGCGCCGAGGATTGCGCGCTGCTGCTGCAGGCGATGGCCGGCTTTGATCCGCGTGATTCCACCAGCGTCGATCGCCCGGTGCCCGATTACCGCGCCGCGCTGACACAGCCGCTGGCCGGGCTGAAAATTGGCCTGCCGCAGGAATATTTCGGCGAAGGTCTGGACAGTGCGGTGGCTGCGGTAGTCGAGGATGCGCTGACCGAATACCGCCGGCTGGGCGCGGAAACGGTCGCAATCAGCCTGCCCAACAGCCGGCTGGCGATTCCGGCCTATTACGTCATCGCCCCGGCTGAATGTTCATCGAACCTGGCGCGCTTCGACGGCGTGCGCTACGGCCATCGCTGCGAGAATCCCAGGGATCTGCTCGATCTGTACACCCGTTCGCGCGCTGAGGGCTTTGGCGCCGAAGTGCAGCGGCGCATCCTGGTTGGCACCTTTGCTCTGTCGGCGGGTTACTACGATGCCTATTACCTGAAGGCGCAGCAGATCCGCCGCCTGATCAGCGACGATTTCCGCCGCGCCTTTGCCGAGGTGGACGTCATCATGGGCCCCACCTCGCCGACCGTCGCCTTCAAACTGGGCGAAAAGGTCAATGACCCGATCACCATGTACCTGTCGGATATCTACACCATCGCGGTGAATCTGGCCGGACTGCCGGGCCTGTCGCTGCCGGCGGGCTTTGCCGATGGGCTAGCGGTGGGCCTGCAACTGATCGGCGATTACTTCGCCGAGGAGCGGCTGCTGAACGTCGCGCACCAGTACCAGCAGCTCACCGACTGGCACCAGCGCGCCCCGGCCGCCTTCGCCTGATCGCTCACCCTCTGTCGCAAGGTTTTGAGTTATGGAATGGGAAACTGTGATCGGGCTGGAAATCCACGCCCAGTTGGCTACGCAGAGCAAGATCTTTTCCGGGGCCGCTACCGCCTATGGCGCAGCGCCCAATACCCAGGCCTGCGCCATCGATCTGGGCATGCCGGGCGTGCTGCCGGTGCTCAACGGCGCAGCAGTGCGCATGGCAGCCCTGTTTGGGCTGGCCATCGGTGCCGAGGTGGCGCGGCGCTCGGTGTTCGCGCGCAAGAACTACTTCTATCCCGATCTACCCAAGGGCTACCAGATCAGCCAGTACGAGCTGCCGGTGGTACAAACGGGCCAGCTCCGCATTGAACTGGAGGACGGTTCCAGCAAGGTAATCGGCATCACCCGCGCCCATCTGGAGGAAGACGCCGGCAAGTCGCTGCACGAGGATTTCCAGGGCCAATCCGGGATCGACCTGAACCGCGCCGGCACGCCGCTGCTGGAAATCGTCTCCGAGCCGGATCTGCGTTCGGCCAAGGAGGCGGTGGCCTATATGAAAAAGCTGCATCAGATGGTGGTCTATCTGGGCATCTGCGACGGCAACATGCAGGAAGGTTCCTTCCGCTGCGACGCCAATGTCTCGGTACGGCGCAAGGGCGATCCGAAATTCGGCACCCGCGCCGAGATCAAGAATCTCAACTCGTTCCGCTTCGTCGAGCGGGCGATCGAGTTTGAAATCGAGCGGCAGATCGACCTGATCGAATCCGGCGGCAAGGTGGTGCAGGAAACCCGCCTTTATGACCCGGACAAGGGCGAGACCCGCTCGATGCGCGGCAAGGAAGAAGCCAACGATTACCGCTACTTCCCCGATCCTGACCTGTTGCCGCTGCTGCTCGACGACAGCTTTCTCGATGCCGTCCGCGCGGAACTGCCGGAACTGCCGGACGCCAAGCGGCAGCGCTTCATCGACCAGTACGGGCTCTCGGCCTATGACGCCGGCGTGCTCACTGCCAGCCGTGCGCTGGCCGATTACTATGAGGCTACGGTGGCGGCGCTCGGTGCTGAACCCAAGCTGTGCGCCAACTGGGTGATGGGCGATCTGTCCGCCTTCCTCAACCGCGACAATCGCGATATCAG
>RXIX01000179.1 GCA_003989075.1 Candidatus Competibacteraceae bacterium
TCCACCAGATCAACGCCGGTGACCTGCTCGGTGACGCCGTGCTCGACCTGCAGGCGGGTGTTCACTTCCAGGAAGTAGAAGGCATCGCTGGCGGCATCGACGATGAATTCCACCGTGCCTGCCGAGCGGTAGTGAACCGCCTGCATCAGGCGAACCGCAGTCTGGTGCAGGGCCTGCCGCACGGCATCGGGCAGATGTGGCGCCGGGGTTTCCTCGATCACCTTCTGGTTGCGGCGCTGCAGCGAACAGTCGCGTTCGCCGAGAGCCAGCACGCCGCCGCGCCCATCGCCGAATACCTGCACTTCAATATGCCGGGCCTGTTCGACGAACTTTTCCAGAAATACTCCGGCGTGGCTGAAGTTGCTGCGCCCGAGGCGCTGCACCGAGGCAAAGGATGCCTCCAGGTCGGCGCTGTCGCGGCACAGGCGCATGCCGATACCGCCACCGCCGGCAGTGCTTTTCAGCATCACCGGATAACCGATGTGCGCCGCCGCCGCCTGGGCCTCGGTAACGCTGTCCAGCAGTTCGCTGCCCGGCAGCAGCGGTGCCGCGTGGCGTTGTGCCAGCTCACGGGCGGTGTGTTTGAGGCCAAAGCATTCCATCTGCGCTGGCGTGGGGCCGATGAAGGTGATGCCGGCCTGTTCGCAGGCCAGGGCAAAGGCAGCGTTTTCACTGAGAAAGCCGTAGCCGGGATGAATGGCTTGGGCGCCGCTGCTGCGTGCCGCGTCGAGAATGCGCTCGACGTTCAGATAGGATTCAGTGGCGAGGCCTTCGCCGATCCAGACGGCTACATCGGCGTCCAGTACATGGCGGGACCCGTGGTCGGCGCTGGTGTACACCGCGACCGCACGGATGCCCATGCGCTTCAGGGTGCGGATGATCCGGCAGGCGATGGCGCCGCGATTGGCAATTAAAACCGTATCGAACATGGCGTGATGTCAGCAAGACAGGGGCGGGGCGTCCCGCCGTCGTTCGGAATCCCGCCGGGTCGTCCCGGCGATGGCACGGTGCAAGATGGCCTATTGCGGGCGGCGCGCTAGGCGCAATCCCAGATCAGCATCCGTACCGGCGTCGGGTTATAGGCGTTGCAGGGGTTGTTGAGCTGCGGGCAGTTGGAGACCAGCACGATCAGATCCATCGCGGCGGTGAGTTCGACGTACTTGCCCGGTTCGGAAATGCCGTCCTCGAAGGTCAGGCGACCTTCCGGCGTCACCGGTACGTTCATGAAGAAATTGATGTTGCTGGGCAGGTCGCGCTTGCTGAAACCCGGACCCCCGTTCGCCAGCGCCAGCAGGAAGCTATCGCGGCAGTTGTGCATATAGCGCTTTTCCAGGGCATAGCGGACCTGATTGCTTTCCGCTGCACAGGCGCCGCCGAGTGTGTCGTGGCGGCCGCAGGTGTCGGCGGTGATGGTGGCCATTGCACGCCCTTCGCTGGACATCAGCCGGGTGCCGGCGGTGAGGTAGAGATTGCCCTGGGCGCGGACGGTGTCGGGCGCGCTATAGCGTTCGCTGGGGTCGTGGGCGTTATAGAACAGGGTGTCAACCGCCTGATTGCCTTCCAGATCGACGATACGCAGCGTCTGTCCGGTGTGCAGCGGGTGCATCCAGGCGTCGCCGGCGGGCACGATCTGATCGTAAATGGCCTGGGCAGGATCCAGTGGGCTGGGGATGAGCATGGCGCCTCTCCTTAATGCGAATGCGACTGGCAGAAGTGACGGGCGGTATTGGCGAAGCCGCGCGCATTTTCCGGGCGTGACAGACGGCAGGGATCGTCGGGACCGCCGCCGATGCCGGATTCCCAGAGGGTCAGCGCGGCCGGCCTGGGCGCGTAGTCGGGATGTGGATCGAGCGGGTGCGGGCAGGTGTGCAGTACCACCAGCACGTCCATTTCCGCGCGCAGGTCGACAAAGGCGCCGGCGTGCGAAGCGCCGGGATGGAAGTGCAGTTGGCCGTCGCCATCAGCGGTGACCTTGCTGAAGAAATTAATGTTGGCCACCAGATCGCGCTTGCCCAGGCCCCACTTGCCCAGTTCCACCAGGAAGCGGTCGCGGCCATTGCGGTAAAAGTCATTGCGCAGTTCCTGATAGCGGCCCTCGCCGTACTTTTCCCGGACCAGCGCAGCATTGCTTACGCCGCAGACTGTGTCATGCCAGCCGCAGGTATCAGCGGTCAGCGAGACCAGGATGCGCCCCATGTCCGAGTAGCAGACATAGCCCGCGGTCAGATAGAAGATGTGCTGGGCCTTCAGGGTGTCGGCCATGTTGTAGCGTTCGAGCTTTTCCGCAGCGTTGTAGAACAGGGCGGCGACATTGGCTCCGCCTTCGCTGTCGGTCAGGCGCAGGGTGTAGCCGCGCCGCAGGATGAAGGAACCGCTTTCGCCGCCGCGCAGGTGGTCCTGCAGGACGATGAGATCGGGGGAAAATGCGTTCATGGAGTGGATTCCTCGCGGGTCGGTTCACGGGCTGCGATACGCTCGGCCAGATCCGGTGGCAGGTCGCCGGCGCGGCGGTTACGCAGTGGAATGTCGTAGGTGATGGTGGCGCCGAAGGCCTGTGGCGCCTGGGGATCGTGGCGCGGCCGGTCGAAGACCAGCAGGCGGGTACCGAGCTTGAAACCTTCGGACAGGTCGTGGGTGATCATGAACACGGTTACCCCGGTCTCACGCCAGATGCGCTGGATCAGCAGCTGCATGTCGGCGCGAATGCCGGGATCGAGCGCCCCGAAGGGTTCGTCGAGCAGCAGCACCTGGGGCGCGCGCACCAGGGATTGGGCAATGGCCAGCCGCTGCTGCATGCCGCCGGACAGTTCCGCCGGATAGCGCTGCAGGCAGTCGCTCAGGCCGACCTGTTCCAGCATCGCTGCTGCCTGCTCCCGGGCCTGGCGTCGCGCACGGCCAAACAGCCGTCCCAGCCAGCGCGAGCGGTGCAGTTCCAGCGCCAGCAGCACGTTATCCAGTACCGTCAGATGCGGATAGACCGAATAGCGCTGGAAGACGATGCCGCGCTCCGGTCCCGGTTCCGCGGGCAGGGGCCGGCCATCGAGCAGCAACTGGCCACGGCTGGGCGCTTCCTGGCCGAGCAGCAGCTTCAGGAAGGTGGTCTTGCCGCAGCCCGAGGCACCGACAAGAGTGCAGAACTCGCCGCTGCGGACCTCCAGGTTCAGCCGCTCCAGCACCACATGTTCGCCGTAGCGCTTCCATAGATTGCGAATGCTGAAGGTGCTCATGTCGACCCCCGGGTGCTGCCGGCGCCGAACCAGGGAAAGGCGCGGCGGCTCAGGGCGCGCAGGCCCCAGTCCATGGCGAAGGCCAGCACGGTGATCCAGGCCACATAGGGCAGGATGACATCCATCGCCAGATAGCGCCGCACCAGAAAGATGCGGTAGCCCAGGCCCTCGGTAGCGGCGATAGCCTCGGCTGCAATCAGGAACAGCCAGGCCGCACCCAGTGACAGCCGCAGTGCATCCAGCAGCCGGGGCAGCACCTGCGGCAGCACCACCCGCAGCACCAGCGACACGGTGGACGCACCCAGGGTCTGCGCGCGGATGATCTGCTCGCCCGGCAGCTCTTCCACCCGCTGCTGCATGTCGCGAATGATCACCGGGGCGATGCCAAATACGATCAGCACCACTTTGGAAACCTCGCCAAGGCCAAAGACAATGAACAGGATCGGCAGGATCGCCATCGGCGGAATCAGCGACAGGCCCGCGATGAACGGCGCCAGACCGGCCCGCAGCAGCGGTGTGATGCCCACGCCGATGCCGACGATCAGGCCCAGGGCAGCGCTGATGCCCAGCCCCCAGCCGAGCCGGGCCAGACTGGCTGCGGTGTCTACCCACAGCAGCAGGTTGCCGCTGCGGGCATCGGGCACAACCGCCATCTGGTAGAGCGCCGTGCCCATCGTCGCCAGACTGGGCAGCAGCTTGTCGCTGGGGTTGTCCGCCAGCCGGGCCGCCGAGGCGATCAGATAGGCCAGCAGCGCCAGGACAAAGGGCAGCAGCCCCAGCAGCAGGCGGCTGCCACGCTCTGGCCGCAGGTTGATCAGGCGTCGCATCGCCACGGCTTACAGCTTGCCGGTCGCGGCCAGGTTCATGTACTCGGCGTCGAAGCGCAGCTTGACGTTCTTGGCATCGCCGAGAACCTGCCC
>RXIX01000180.1 GCA_003989075.1 Candidatus Competibacteraceae bacterium
AAAATCTCGATCCTGGCCAGTTGCGCGAGGATTGGGATCTATTCGCCATCCAGGCCGCGTTTCGTTTCTAAAAGGCAGCGCCATGGACCTGCATCGTCCGTTATCTTCGCCGGTGCGCTATCTGAGCCTGCGCTGGAAGACGCTGATCCTGCTCAGCGTCGTGCTGGTGCTGGTCAATACCGCGCTGGCGCTGCTGGCCTACCGGCAATCAGCGCGGCAGTTCAATCAGCAGCAGGCGCAACTGCGCGAGCAGCACATCCGTCAGTTTCGTTCCCTGTTCGATGAGGGCTATCGGCAGATGTCGCGGCTGGCCAATATCGTGCCGCTGCTGGGCTCCTATCATCCGGCTCCGGATCTCGATGCCCGCCTGCGCCAGGCAGTCGGCGCCAACGGCTACATGCTCGATCTGGAATGGGATATCCGCTCGGTACACTGGCTCCCGGCTGCCGGTCAGATCACCCTGCTGTGGCCACCAGAGGCATCGCCGCTGCCAATCACGGTCACTGAGCAATTGCGCGCGGCAACCGAGCACACCACTACTCTGGTGTCCTGTGACGATGACTGCCGCCAGTATCTGATCGCGCCCCTGCTCTGGGAAAGCCATTTCGCCGGCAGCCTGCTCCTCAGCCGCTCGCTGGCCGATATGCTGCTGGCCTTCCAGGCGCTGACGGGTGTCGATGTTGCCATAGTCAATACCCAGATTGCCGCCACCCGACCCGCGCCGGCGGACTGGATGCAGCGCCGCTTCCCAGCCGTCACACATCGTGAACAACTGCAACTGATTCTGGTAGAGACTGGACTGACCCAGCAGCTACTCGCGCCCGGTGATAGCCCGCACTGGGTGACCGTCGGCGCGCAGACCTTTGAGCTGTCGCGCCTCGCTACCCTGGCGACCGGCGTCGATGCCCTGGCCATCACTGAAGTCACCGCCCAGCGTCAGGCTATCGCCCAGGCAACCCGCAACAGCTTCCTGATCGGCCTGCTCGGGCTGGCGCTCTCGGAAACCCTGCTGCTGCTGCTGCTGCGCAAACCGCTATCCCGGCTGCGCCGCCTGGCTGAACTGCTGCCGCTGCTCGCCGAAAATCGCCATATCGAACTGCGTACCCGGCTGCCGCTGCTGGGTCGTTCGCCCCTGCATCGCGATGAGATGGACCTGCTGGTCGATACGGTCGGCAATCTGACCACGCGCATGCAACAGCTCCAGCAGGACCGCGAAGAGGCCGAAAGCCGCCTGCTGTGGCTGGCCGATCACGACCCGCTGACCACGCTGGCCAACCGCCGGCGCTTCAACGACGATTTCAGCCGGGTGATTGATCAGGCCCTGCGCTATAACCACTCGGGCGCGCTGCTGTTTTTCGATCTCGACCAGTTCAAGGATGTCAACGACCTCAGCGGTCACAGTATCGGCGACCAACTGCTGATCCAGATCGCCAGCCAGCTGCAGCAGATCGTGCGCAAAAGCGACCTGCTAGCGCGCTTTGGCGGCGATGAATTCGCGCTGGCTATCCCGGAATCGAGTGTCGAGCAGGCCATCACCACCGCCGAACGCGTGCAGGAGGCGGTGCGCGCCATTGTGCTGCACAGCCACGGCCGGCGACATCAGGTATCGGCGAGCATCGGTATTGCCCTGTTTCCGCTCCACGGTGAACAACCGCAACAGGTGCTGGCCAACGCCGATCTGGCCATGTACCAGGCCAAGGCCAAGGGCCGTGGGGTCTGGCACCTGTTCTCCGGCAATGAACAGGCCCGTGAACAGGTCGACAGCCGGGTGCTGTGGAAACAGAAAATCGCCGATGCCCTGGCCGAGAACCGCTTCGAGTTGCACGGCCAGCCGATCCTGCACATCCCCACTCAACGCGTGACCCGCATGGAGGTGCTGCTGCGGATGCGCGAAACCGATGGCACACTGGTCTATCCTGACCGTTTCATCCCAATCGCCGAGCATACCGGCCAGATTAGGGCCATCGATCACTGGGTGCTGGCGCGGGCGATCGCCTTGATGCATGAGCAGCCGGAACTCTGCCTGTCGGTCAACCTGTCCGCCGGCGCTCTGGAAGATCCCTCGCTGCTGCCAGACATTGAGGCCCAGTTGCGTGACCAGAACATCGTCGCGGCGCGGGTGACCTTTGAAATCACCGAAACCGTCGCCATCAACAACCTGCAGGACGCCATCCGGCTGATGCACAGCATTCGTCAACTCGGCTGCCGCTTTGCCCTGGACGATTTCGGCAGCGGTTTTGCCTCCTATGCCTATCTACGGCAGTTACCGATCGACGATGTAAAAATCGACGGAACCTTCATTCGCGAACTGGCGGCAAACCGCGAAGACCAGATCTTCGTTAAGTCGATCACCGACATTGCCCACGGCATGGGCAAGCGGGTCGTCGCCGAGTTTGTTGAGAACGAAGAGATTCTGCGCATCCTCGGCGAAATCGGCGTCGACTACGCTCAGGGCTACCACATTGGCCGACCGGCACCGCTGCCAGCGGCCTGAGGTTCACGGTGCCCTAGCCGGCGCAGGCGGCGGACTGCCGGCCGTCTGACCCAAACCACGCGCCACGGTGCTGTTGCCGAGGAAACCGAAGATCGCCGCCGCCGCTGGCAGCGAGTTATTCGCTTCGCTGCCCTCGACCAGCACATTTGGTACTTTCACCGCCTCGGGATGGGCGGCGATAAAGGCCAGCACGTCCTTGACCATCGCCAACTGATAGGTCAGTTCGCGGCCGAGCACACCGGCCTGCGCCTGCTGGCCAGCGGCGATTTCCTGCAGGCGCAGCTTTTCACCTTCACCACGCAATTGCGCTGCAGTGCGATCCTGCTTGGCCACCTCGACCTGAATTTCGGCGCGCACCAGTTCTGACTGCTGCTCGGCGGTGGAGCGGGCCTTTTCGGTCTTGATGCGCTCTTCCTGCGCCTGCTGCTCCTTCTGGAAGGTCGTGGTCATCTGCTGCGCCAACTGCTCGCGCTTGCGAGCCAGCAGCAGTTCCGGCGGCAGCGCCGGATCGCCAAAGCGCACCTCACGCACTGAGACACCCGCGTTGCGTGCCTCGGGAATCAGGGCTTCCAGCACTGCCTGCTCCAGTTGCGGCCGCTTGTCCTGCAGATCCAGCACCCGATGCACGCTCTGAGTGACATCGCCGCCCCGGGCATCGACCGGCGCCACATAGGAACCGGTGACGTTGCGCACGATGCTGCGCACCGTCGGAGTCATGATCTTGTCCTCGACCGCCTGCAGATCACCGACCGAGGCGACCACAAAAGGCGCATCCTCCGGCGTTACTTGGGCCAGCACGCGCAGATCCTGCGGAATTTCCCAGCCTTCGACCCGCAGCAGCACGGCGTTATCAGCGGCATTCTGGGGTGTCACCACATCCTCGCGCTCGGCGGTCTGTTCGATCTGGCCATTCTGGTTCAGAGTCAGATTGATGCGCCGTTTGACGTAGCCGCCCTGGTATTGCCAGGTCTGGATGCGGGTATCAACCAGCGCCACTTCATAGGCACGCTTGTTAAGGTAATAGGTACCCGGCAGCAGCGGCTCGCTCCACACCCCGCGACAGCCACGCGGCACCAGGGGCACCGACAGCTTTTCGGTGCGCTCATCGTGGATCGGCTGGCAATTCTCGGCCGGAATCTCGCGGACGTTGGATTTGATCACCGCGACAAAGCCGGCCGGCACCGAGGTCGCGCGCAGTGGCTCACCCTTGGCCTGCACCTCAAACAGATACTGATTGAGGCGATAGCGCCCGGGCTTGAGCACCGTCAATTGCGGTCCCTTCTGCCCCTGACCCTGGTTGAGGAAAAAGTCGGCATCGAGCATGCGCTGCTCGTCACGCCAGGCATCGGCGAGAAACTGATCCGGGCGCAGCGGCAATCCATCACGCGCGACCAGATAGCCGTAGTGGCCCTCGGGCACCTCGGTCACCGGCAACTGCTCGACTTCATAGAGCAGATTCAGCAGCGGCTTGAAATTAAAGCCGGGACCAAGGATTTCCGCCTGCGGGCCAGCCTCGCCGGACATGGCGATGATATGACCCGATGGCAACTGCTTAACGCCATAGATCAGCTTCAGATGGCCGACCTTGTCCTGATCGATGATGACAAAGGAGGTCGCCAG
>RXIX01000181.1 GCA_003989075.1 Candidatus Competibacteraceae bacterium
CCGAATTTCTGTCGAGGCGGCGCATGGCGCGAATCAAACTGGACCTGCCGGCGGAGTTTCCCTTCACCACCGAACTGCGGGTCAGGATCACCGATGTCAATTATGGCGGGCACATGGGGAATGATGCCCTGCTTGGCCTGCTGCACGAGGCGCGGGTCCGGTTTCTCAACCACTATGGGCTGAGCGAACTGGACATCTTCGGCGTCGGTCTGATCATGGCCGATAGCGTTATCGTCTACAAATCCGAAGCCTTTCCCGGCGAGACCCTGTGCATCGCCGTGGCGGTGACCGATTTCAACCGCTATGGCTGCGATGTCGTCTACCGGGTCAGCGAGAAGAGCAGCGGCCGCGAGGTGGCGCGCGCCAAGACTGGCATCGTGTTCTTCGACTATCGCCAGCGCACGATTCAGAGCGTGCCCGCACCCTTCCTGGACCTGTTCACACCCCATGCCGCCGCTGTCTAAGCTTCCCTTGTCGCCGGGCGCCCGCGCCTGGCTGCCGGTACGCCTGCTGCTGGGCATCGGCGCCAGCGTCGGCGTTGCCGTAGTGCTGGTGCTGGTGCTGTATATCACCGATCTGGGCCTGTCGGTGTGGGATCGCCTGGCGCAGCGCGGCACGGCATTCTGGATGCTGTATCTGCTGCTGCTGGTCCTGCTCAGCGCCGCTGGCATCTACGGCGTGTTGCGGGTGATGCGCCTTGGCCAGCCGGCCAGCCGTTCCCGCGCCGTGGCGCCGGTAAAGCCGCCTGATGAGGCGAGCCTGCGCCAGCGCCTGGAACACAGCGAGGCTGCCGGCGTGGCTGTTGAGTCAATCCGCCGCGAGCTGGAGGAATTGCAGCGGCGGCGGGCGGCTGGTGAAATCATCGTCGCGGTGTTTGGCGAGATCAGCGCCGGCAAATCCTCGCTGGTGCGCGCCCTGCTGCCGGGCAGCGATATCGCTGTTGACGTGCGCGGTGGCACCACGCGCGTGGTGACCTATTACACCTGGACCAGTTCCGCCGGCGACCGTCTGATCCTGGCCGATCTGCCCGGTCTGAATGAAGCCGATGGCACGCTGGATCAAAATGCCCGCGATGAAGCACTGCGCGCCCATGTGGTGGTCTATGTCTGCGAAGGCGATCTGACCCGCGATCAATATCAGGCGCTGCGCACGCTGCTCGATCTGGGCAGTCCACTGATCGTGGCGCTGAACAAGGTGGATCGCTATAGCGAGGCCGAGCTGGCGCAAGTGCGTCTGCGCCTGAACGAGCGCATCGGCGAGCAGATCGAGGTGGCGCCGGTGCAGTGTGGCGGCACCGAGGAAGTGACCCGCATCTATCACGATGGCCGCGAGGAAAGCAGCCTGCGCGAGCGGCCGGCGCGCGTCGAGGAACTGCGCCGCGCCCTGCAGCGCTATCTCGATGCCGATCCGCAGGTGCTCGATGCGCTGCGTGATACGGCGGTGTTCGTGCTGGCTCAGCAGAAGCTGGATGTGGCGGTTGCCCAGCACCGCCGCGAACGGGCCGATGCCATTGTCCAGGGCTATTCACGCAAGGCGGTATTTGGCGCCCTGGCTGCGGTCAGTCCGGGCACCGATGTGCTGATTCAGGGTTATCTGGGTTTCAATCTGATCAAGGAACTGTGCGCATTGTATGAAGTGCCGGCGCGCGAGATGGATATGCAGCGCTTCCTGGATCTGGCCGGCAACCAGATCAAGCGCAGTATCAACCTGCTGCTGGCCCTGGTCGGCAACGTGTTCAAGGCCTTTCCCGGCATGGGCACAGTCGTGGGCGGCATGCTGCACGCCGTGGTCTACGGTCTGATATTCGAAAGTCTGGGGAAAGCGGTGGCCCGTTCCCTGGAGAGCCGGGGCGACCTGGTCAGCGGGCCGACCCTGCGCATGTTCGAGGATAATCTGAGTGAAGATCTGGAAGCGCGTGCAAAGCGTTTTGCCCAACTGGTTTGGGCGCGACAGCGGGATGATGGCAGTGGCGGCAACGGATCCACCCCGGGTTGACGGTGATACCCATCTGGCGCTGGCCCGCGATAGCCTGCGCGAACTGCTCGATGACCAGCGCGTGCCGCCGCCGGTGCGCGCGGCGCTGGCCGAGGATTACCGGCAGTTGCAACTGCTGCTGGAAAAGCTCGAACAGGGTCATATCCATATTGCCGTGTTTGGCCGGGTCAGCGTCGGCAAGTCGGCGCTGCTCAATGCGTTGCTCGGCGAGGTGCGCTTTTCCACCAGTCCGCTGCATGGTGAAACCACCCGCGCCGCCCATGCCCGCTGGCAGGAATATGACGCCGGCGGCGTGTTCCTGATCGATACGCCGGGCATCAACGAGGTGGCCGGTGAGGAGCGCGAGAAGCTCGCCCACGATGTCGCCAGTCGCAGCGATCTGGTGCTGTTCGTGGTCGATAGCGATATCACCGACACCGAACTCAAGGCGCTGCGCCAGGTGAAGGGTGTGGCGCAGCGGCTGGTGCTGGTGCTGAACAAGATCGATCGCTACAGCCGCGCCGACCGTGATCTGCTGCTTGACAGCCTGCGCCTGCGCGCCACTGGACTGATTCAGCCGCAGGATATCGTGACCGCTGCCGCGCAGCCGGCCGAGCGCATTGTCATCCTGGTGGATGCCGATGGTCAGGAAACCGAAACCCGCCGTCGTCCGGCCCCGGATGTGGCCGCACTGCGCGAGCGCATCTGGGACATCCTCAAGGCCGAAGGCAAGACCATGGCGGCGCTGAATGCCGGGCTGTTCGCCGGGCGCTTCTCCGACCGTCTGACCCGCGAGATCGTCACCATTCGCCGTGATCTGGCGGAGAGCGTGGTGCGCAATTATTGCCTGGCCAAGGGCGTGGCGGTAGCGCTGAACCCGATTCCGGTCGCCGATATCATTGCCGCAGTGGCCACCGATGCAGCGATGATCCTGCATCTGAGCCGCGTCTATGGCCTGCCGATCAGCCGCACCGAGGCCGGTTCGCTGCTTAAGACCATTTCCATCCAACTGGCGTTTCTGATGGGCACGGTCTGGGCGATGAATCTGGTGGCGACGGCGCTTAAGGGCATCAGCCTGGGCCTGTCGACGGTGGTGACTGCGGGTGCGCAGGGCGCGGTGGCCTGGTATGGCACCTATGTGGTGGGGCGTGCCGCCGAGCAGTATTTTGCTCAGGGCAAGTCCTGGGGTGAGGGCGGGCCAAAGCGGGTGGTGCAGGATATTCTCGACAGCCTCGACCGGGAATCGCTGCTGGCCCAGGCGCGCGACGATATCCTGGCGCGCCTGAAGCCGCTGCTATGAGCTTTTCCTTCCTGCTCGGTTTTCTGCTCTTTGTCGGCATTGGCCTGTGGTTCTGGCGCGACAGTCTCGGCGCCCGCGAACAGGCCCGCGCCGCCAGCACCCGTGCCTGCCGGCAGAGCGGTGTGCAATTGCTCGACGATACCGTGGCGCTGGAGCGGCTGTGGCTGCGCCGCGATCGCGATGGCCGGCTGAAATGGGAGCGGCTGTATGTGTTCGAATTCACCGATACCGGCCTGCGTCGTCAGGTAGGCAGCGTATTGCTGATCGGCTGGCGGGTTGAAGTGCTGCATATGGAAGGCGGCGACCTGCTGTTGCCCTGAGGCGCTGGTTGCCGTGTATCGATGTTTTTCTGTCATCAGCGGAGTGTCGTCCATGAGTTCATCCCCGCTTGCCGATCTGCGTCAGGACTACCGTCGCGGCGTCCTGGATGAAAGTACCGTCGATGCCGATCCGATCTGCCAGTTTCAGGCCTGGCTGACCGATGCGATCAGCGCCGGCCTGCCCGAACCTAACGCCATGACCCTGGCCACCGCCGACCGCACCGGCCGTCCCTATGCCCGCGTGGTGCTGCTGAAGGATTGTGATGCCAGCGGCTTTGTGTTCTACACCCATTACCGCAGCGACAAGGGCCGGCAACTGGCGGAGAACCCGCATGCTGCTTTGGTCTTTGCATGGCTGGCGCTGGAGCGGCAGGTGCGCATCGAAGGCACGGTGACCCAGGTCGCGCCCGCCGAATCCGA
>RXIX01000182.1 GCA_003989075.1 Candidatus Competibacteraceae bacterium
TATCGGCCATCAAGGCATCCGAGGAAAAGTTCGCCAGCATTTTCCACCTCAGCCCGCTGCCGATGGCACTGAGCAGTGCTGCTGATAATCGCCTGTTGCACATCAACGAAGCCTTCAGCCAGCAGCTTGGCTACACTCCGGAGGACGTGATCGGGCATACCACGCAGGACATCGGCCTGCTGGTCGAGCCGGACAAGCGTGATATGGCCGTCGAACTGATCAAGGATCGGGGCAAGCTGCGTAATTTGGATATGCGGATTCGCACCCGCGACGGTCAGCTGCGCGATGCCCTGTTCAACGCGACCCGGATCAACCTGCAGGATCAAATACTGATTCTGTCGGTGATGCAGGACATCAGCGAGCGTACGGCGATGGAAAAAACGCTGCGCGAGAGCGAATTTTTCCTCAAGCAAACCCAGCAGATCGGCCGAATCGGTGGCTGGCGGGCCGACCCGGTCAGCAACACCCTGATGTGGACCGAAGGCATCTACTCCATCATCGAGATGCCCCTGGACTACCGGCCCGATCTGGAAACCGGTCTGGATTTCTACCTGCCGGAATCGCGGCATCGGGTGGTCGAAAACCTGCAGCGCACCCTGGAAACCGGCGAACCCTTCGCCATCCAGGTTGAGGTTCAATCCAGCCGAGGCGCAATTATCTGGACCGAACTGCGCGGTTTTGCGCACCGCGATACCGATGGACACATCGACTACCTGATGGGCACCCTGCAGGATATCAGCGAGCACTGGCGCTACGAAAAGGCTCTGACCGACGCCAAGGAACAGGCCGAGATCGCCAACCGGGTCAAGAGCGAATTCCTGGCCAACATGAGCCACGAAATCCGCACGCCGCTGAACGCCATCATCGGCCTGATCCAACTGATGCAGGAAGACAGCGATCTGAACAGCCGCCAGCAGGATTACCTGCGCAAGGTTCTCGGTGCCTCCAAGGCACTGCTCGGTATCCTCAATGACATCCTCGATTATTCCAAAATCGAAGCTGGCCATATGCATCTGGAGCGGATTCTCTTCGACCCGGAAGAAGTTCTCGCGCAAGTCTCCGACCTGTTCATCGTTCGGGCTGAGGAAAAGGGCCTGGAATTGCTGCTGGAACTCGATCCGGCGATACCCGGACAACTGCTCGGCGATCCACTGCGCCTGTCGCAGATCCTGAATAATCTGGTTGGCAATGCCCTCAAATTCACGGAGCAGGGCGTAATTCACGTTCGCATCGTCTTGGTCAAGCGCGAGGGTAACCAGGCGCTGTTGCGCTTCACGGTGCAGGATACCGGCGTGGGCATGGATCAAACTCAGATCGCGCGCCTGTTCCAGCCCTTCACCCAGGCTGACATGTCGATCACCCGCAAGCACGGTGGCACCGGTCTGGGCCTGAGCATCAGCCAGCGGCTGGTGAGCCTGATGGGCGGCGAGATCAGCCTGTCCAGCACACCCGGCCAAGGCAGTACCTTCACCTTCACGGCAAGCTTTACGGTCGGCAGCGATACCACCCTCCATCGCCAGAGACCAGCACTGCCGCGCCTGCGGTCCCTGGTGATCGACGATCAGGAGGCAGCCCGGACCCTGCTGCAACAACAATTGACCCATTGGCACTTCCCGGTGGTCAGCGCTGCCTCGGGGGAAGCGGCGCTGCAACAACTGGCCGATGCCGCGCACCGCCAGATGCCCTTCGACCTG
The DNA here is from genome assembly GCA_003989075.1 of Candidatus Competibacteraceae bacterium. GTDB lineage: Bacteria > Pseudomonadota > Gammaproteobacteria > Competibacterales > Competibacteraceae > RXIX01. The sequence continues at coordinate 1,695 of RXIX01000182.1, forward strand.
GTGTTGCTGGACTGGAAAATGCCTGACATGAACGGTCTGGACGTGGCGCGCCGGATCCACGCAAGCGTGCGTGATGGTCTACTGCCGCGCGTGCCGCTGCTGATCATGGTCACCGCCTATGGCGGTGAGAATCTGCTGCGCGATGCCGGGACGCTGCGCATCGATGCCATCCTCGACAAGCCGGTGCTGCCCTCGACACTGTACGAGGTGCTGCTGCGGATCACGCAGCCCGGACCAAGTCCAGATGCAGCTCTGCCGCCGCCGACGATGCTGCAGAGCCAGGCATGGTCGCTCCTGCGCGGCTGCCATGTGCTGCTGGTCGAGGACAATGCCCTGAACCGGGAGATCGCCGAAACGCTGCTCAGTCGTGCCGGCCTGCGCGTCAGCGTGGCCCAGCATGGCGGCGAAGCGGTGGCCGCCGTGCAAAAAACCCGCTTCGATGCCGTGCTCATGGATATCCAGATGCCGGAAATGGACGGTCTCGAAGCAACGCGGCGCATTCGCGCACTGCCCGGCGGGCAGGAACTGCCGATCATTGCCATGACCGCTGCCGCCATGGTCCAGGATCGTCAGAATTGCCTGGCGGCCGGCATGAACGCCCATACCACCAAGCCGATCAATCCGCGTGAGCTGGCCGATACCCTGCTGCGCTGGATGCGTCCGGATCAGTGGGCGCCGATCTCGCTGCGGCCACTCAATACCCCTAGCACTCCCGGTACAGCGGACGCTGACGAGGCACAGCGGCTGGCGGCACTGTTGCCGGGCGTGGCGGTTGTCAATGCCCTGGCGCGTCTGAACAGCGATCCGTCGCGCTATCGCCGCTTGCTGGTCGACTTCGCCGGACGGCATCGCAGCACTCCGGAGCAACTGCGCATGCTCGACGCCAGCGGGGCGCGGGATGGACTGTACGCGCTGGCGCACACACTTAAGGCCGAGGCCGGCAATCTCGGTCTAAACCCTGTACAGACCGCCGCCGCTGCACTGGCCCAGGCACTGAAACAGGATCAGGAGACGGTCACGCCACGGGTCGATGCCTTGCGCACCGCGCTTGATCAGGCGCTGGCGCTGCTGGATCAGGTCAACGCCACACCAGAACCGGCGACACCCATCACCGCAGCCAGCACGGTTGATCTGAAGCAGTTGCAGGAACGGTTGCAGGAGCTGGCTCCGCTGCTCGATCATGGCAAGCTCAAGGCTAAGCGCCTGGTTGAGGATCTCGATACCCTGTTGGCTGGCAGCCTGCTGGCACCGGCATTCAAGCCGGTGAGCGACGCGACGCAGCATCTCGATTTCGACCATGCGCTTGAGCATCTGCGGCGTTTTGCCGCTGCCCACGACTGGAGCCTGCCATGATGCTCTGGCTGCGCAAGCCGCATATTCTGATCGTCGACGATGTCCCGGCCAACGTCGAGATGCTCGGCGAGGCGCTGCAGGAACATTACGAAATCCAGTTTGCCCCGTCCGGAGCCAAGGCGCTGCGCTTGGCTGCCGAGGAACCACCGGATCTGATCCTGCTCGATATCATGATGCCGGAAATGGATGGCTATGAAGTGTATCGGCAGCTGCGGGCCATGCCGAAACTGGCCGAAATCCCGGTGATCTTCGTGACTGCGATGGACGAGTCCGAGGCTGAGACCCGGGGGCTGGCGCTGGGCGCGGTCGACTACATCACCAAGCCGATCCACGTCGAGATCGCCCGGCTGCGCATCCGCAACCTGCCTGCAGATTGGTGACCCGGGCGCGCGTCCCCAGTGGCAGACGCGGATGCGCGGCGGTGAGCCGGTTCGCATTAAAAACCTCGCCACTGGCGGTCCTGCGACCGTGAAATCCTGGTCCATACCAGGACGCCTTGCCTACTTGTGCACGTTCAGACACACCCTCATCCCGGCCATTTGCTCCGGCAGTATGCGGAATAACCGGCGCCAGCGTCAGAATGCTGAGCAAAACAGCGCGCGAAAAATCGGCGACACCCAGACGATGAAGCGGCATCGTGCCACGGTCGTTGTTGCGTTCGTTCACGTCGTTCACGAGTTAACTTCTCCCAGTGAGCCCGAAAACTCTTTTTTATTAAAATTCATTACGTTATTCGGAGCCGTCTTAAGGTACTGGGCTTGAGGATATCAGGGTTTCCGCAAAATGTGTCCTCCTTGCCAGGGCTGATTTTCAAAAAATTTCGCTAAATATTTATAAATAATTGATAAATAAAAAAATTATTTTTTTGTGACCTTATGG
>RXIX01000183.1 GCA_003989075.1 Candidatus Competibacteraceae bacterium
CTGCACATCAGCGCGACTGCCCAGCGGCTGGCTGGCATCGACATTGGCGGGCCGACCTGGCGCTTCTGGAGCGGGTGCGGATTCTGGGGCCGGAGCAGCGGGTGTCTCCGGGGGTGGGCGTACTGCAGTCGGCGCGCAGGCGCTCAACAGCAGGACGGCACCAAGCAGATACAGGCTCTTCACGCGTCAGTCTCGTCATAGGCAAGGTGGAGCGATTACCGCGTCAGGGGCTGGCGGTGCGAATAGATGCTCATCAGGATACCGAAGCCGGCCATGATCGTCACTAGGGAGGTTCCTCCATAGCTGAACAGCGGCAATGGCAGCCCGACCACCGGCAACAGGCCAGAAACCATACCGGAGTTGACGAAAGCATAGAGGAAAAAGATCAGCGTCAGGCTGCCGGCCAGCAGGCGGCCATAGGTATCCGCGGCGCGGGTCGCCATGTGCAGGCTGCGCGCGATCACATAAAAATACAGCATGAGCAGCACACTGCCGCCGACCAGGCCAAACTCTTCAGAGAAGGCGGCGAAGATGAAATCGGTCCAGCCTTCCGGCAGGAAATCCAGATGCGACTGGGTGCCATTCAGCCAGCCCTTGCCGTAGATGCCGCCGGAACCAATCGCGATCTTCGATTGAATAATGTGATAGCCGGTGCCGAGCGGGTCATTCTCTGGATCAAGAAAGGTCAATACCCGCTGGCGCTGGTAATCATGCATGACGAAGGTCCAGAACAGTGGAATCACCGCCGCCAGCACCCCGGCCAGCAAGCCCATGATCAGCCAGCTCAATCCGGCCAGAAACAGGACAAAGGCGCCGGAACTGCCCACCACCAGCGCTGTACCCAGATCGGGCTGTTCGGCAATCAGGATGAACGGGATCACGGTTAACAGCGACCCGCCGAGCAAATGCGGCCAGCGCGGCGGCAGCGGCTTATCGGCGAAAAACCAGGCCATGGTCATCGGTACCGCCAGCTTCATGATTTCCGAAGGCTGAAAACGCACCACGCCCAGGTCCAGCCAGCGTTGCGCGCCCTTGGACACATCCCCAACCACCATCACCGCCAGCAACAGCAGCAGCCCGACCAGATAGATCCACAGCGACCAGGCGCGGAAATAATGCGGCGGCATCTGCGCCAGCACCAGCATGATGGTAAAACCCAGCCCCAGGCGCATGCCCTGGCCGAGCACCAGATCCAGATTGCGCTGCCCAGCGCTGTACAGCACCACCAGTCCCAGCCCGGAAATGGCCAGCAAACCCAGCAATAGCGGCACATCCAGATGCGGCCGCCAGCCCCATAGGGTTCGCTTATTCGGTTCCATGGGCCGGCACACTCGCGGTGGAGCTGCTCTCGGCAGCAGGGGGCGCGTCGTATTTGTTCAGCAGCCAGGCATCCATGACCTTGCGTGCCAGCGGCGCCGCCGTGGAACTGCCGCCGCCGCCATGCTCGGCGATCACCGCTACTGCGATGCGCGGCTCCTCCACCGGCGCGAAGGCCACGAACAGGGCATGATCCAGCAGGTGCCGGGCCAGGCGGCTGGCGTTGTATTTCTCATTCTGGCCAAGGGTGAACACCTGGGCGGTGCCGGTCTTGCCGGCGATCCGGTATTTAGCGCCGATGCCGATGCGATGCGCGGTACCGCCTTCCACCACCTGGATCATGCCGGCAATGACCGTGTCCCAGAAGCGCGGATTCTTGGTCACGATCGGCGACAATGCCCGGGGCGGCTCCGGAGTGCGCACCCGCGTTCCCGGATCCTCGGTGGCCAGCAACACCCGCGGTTTGAAAGCGATGCCATGCTGGGCGATCACGCCCACGGAATGGGCCAACTGCAGCGGCGTGGCCAGAAAATAACCCTGACCGATGCCCGCGCTGAGGGTGTCGCCCGCAAACCAGCCGTACTTGTGGTTGCGGCGCTTCCACTCCTGGGACGGCAGCAGTCCGCCCTTCTCGCCCGGCAGATCGATCCCGGTCGGCTGGCCAAAGCTGAAGCGGCTGAAAAACTCGTAGATGCGATCAATGCCCAGCCTCAGGGCCAGGTCGTAGAAATACACATCGCAGGACTGGGCGATGGCGCGATCCATGCCGACACTGCCATGCCCACCGCGCTTCCAGTCGCGGAACCTGTGATTGGAGCCCGGCAGGCGATAGAAGCCCGGACAGAACACGCCGCTGTAGCGATTGACCACACCGTAATCCAGCCCGGCCAGCGCCATCAGCGGCTTGATGGTCGATCCGGGTGGATAGACGCCGCGCAGGGCACGGTTGAGCAGTGGCCGGTCCTTGGAGGTGTTCAGCACCCGGTAGGAGGCAAAGTCGATCCCGTTCACGAAGGGATTCGGGTCGTAAGTCGGCTGGCTGGCCAGCGCCAGAATCTCGCCGTTGCGCGGATCAAGGGCGACGATAGCGCCGTTGTAGCCTTCCAGGGCCTTCTCGGCGACCGCCTGCAGGCGCATGTCGATGCTCAGGTATACATGCTGCCCCGGGGTCGGCGGGGTGCGACTGAGCACACGGATCGGCCGGCCCTCGGCGTTGGTTTCGACCTGCTGCCAGCCGGTGCGGCCGCGCAGCACATCCTCGTAGGAACGCTCGACGCCGGTCTTGCCCATGTGGGTGCTGCCGCTGTATTGCCCCGGGTCAAGGCGGCGCAGCTCGTTCTCATCGATGCGGCCGACATAGCCCAGTACATGCACGCCCCGCGCGCCGAGCGGATAGCGGCGGGTCAGATCGGCCTTGATCTCGACACCGGGAAAGCGGTACAGGTCGATGGCCAGCCGGGCGATTTCGTCATCCGTGAGGCGGAAGCGCAGCGGCACGCCGGTATAGGGCGGCGAGCGCCGGGCCAGCTTGCGAAAGCGTTCGACATCGGCATCGCTCAGGGCAATGCGCGCGCGCAGTGCACTCAGAGTAGCTTCCAGATCCTGAACCTGCTCACGGACGATTTCCAGGTGATAGGAAGCCAGGTTATCAGCCAGCAGCACGCCATTGCGGTCAAAAATAAACCCCCGGGTGGGCAGCAGCGGCTGCAGGCGCACCCGGTTGCTTTCCGACAGGGTGGTAAAGCGCTCGTGGTTGAGCACCTGCAGATACACCAGCCGCCCCGCTACCGCCAGCAGGCTGAGGAACACCAGAAACAGCATCACCATGGCACGCCGGAAAAACAGCGCGCTTTCCGCGGTATTGTCCTTTTCCCGGATCAGGCGTTCCTGGACGGATTTCTTGGCAAACGGGAGCCACAGATTCATTGAGTTCGGCGTTGCATCGTAGCGTTCAGGTCACCTGAAAATAGCGGCGGACATCGCGCAGGATGACAAAAGCCAGCGGCCACAGGGCCATGCCGCCCAGCGCCGGCGCCAGATACCACCAGTCGCGCGGCGGATAGCCGATGACCCCGCTGATCCAGAACACCAGGATCTGCTCGACCAGCAGGAAGCCCAGCACGCTGAGCGCCTGTCGCCAGGGCGGTACCATGCGGATCCGTCGATAGGTATGCAAGGTCAGGTAGGCAACGACCGCGAAGGCCAGGGCATGCTGACCGAGCAGCGCACCGCGGCCAATATCCAGCAGGAGCCCAACCAGCCAGCCGACGCCGACGCCGACGCGGTGCGGCAGCGCCATGCACCAGTAGATCAGCACCAGCGCCACCCAATCAGGACGGAACGGGTCGAGCATCTCCGGCAGGGGAATGCCCATCAGCACAAACGCGGCCAGGAAACTGCACCCGATAACCCAGCCGCCGCTGGCATGCCCGGGGGTCATGGGGGCGGCACGGCGGCCGGTGGCGCATCCGCATCAGGCACGGGCGGCGCGGCCGGCACGCCTTCCAGCAGCATCACCTCGCGAATCCGATCCAGTTGCGCCAGCGGCCGGGCGACGATATGCGCAAAGGGGCTGCCGGGATCAAACTCGACCCGG
>RXIX01000184.1 GCA_003989075.1 Candidatus Competibacteraceae bacterium
GCTCGCGCGTGGACCTGTTCGCACCGGCTCGACCTGCTGGACCTGGACACCGCCACCGGGCGTGTACCCGGCCGTGTACCCAAGCGGTTTTTCGGTGCGGCAGCATGCAGGCAAATGCTGGCGTTTCGGGCGCTACTACATATTCTGCCCTAGAGTGCCGCTTCGTTTCCGCCACCGCCACCGCCACCGCGCCGCCACCGGCTACCGCAACGCGTCACAATTTCCCCGCTGACACCAAGCCACTACGGCTTTTTTCGTGCTATGCTGTGACTGCAATCCATCACAGCAGGAGTAGAGAGCATGGCAAAACAGGCAAAACGCGGCCGCCCCGCTGGCCCCGGCAGCGTCACGATTCGCGTACCCCTTCGGCTTGCACCGATTTTCGCTGAGATAGTGCGAGAGTATCGCGCGATGGCGCGCCCGGCCGGTTACGACGGCGAGCGCAGCAGCGAACCGGACCGGCTTGACGATGCGCCGCTTCATGGCCGCCGAACGGCATGATTGGGAGTGGGAAGAAGATGCAGCGGCCTGGATATCGAAGCACGGCGGTGTAGCTATCCCGCTTGAAGCGGCGCGCAAAGAGGCGGCCGCGGCGCTGGCAGCGGCGGTGCAACACGGCAGCGTGCCGGCGTGGCTGGAAAGCGAGTAAGCCGGTATTCCATCGCATCACATACAGCAGGATGAGCAAAGAGATGAGCACGTACTACACAGCCGAAGGGCAAAAGTTTTCAGCCCAAATTGAATGGCGCGCATGCTATGCGACGTCGCTTCGCAGCGCGAAAGCAATCGCGCGACGCCGTGCCATGTTCCAAGCAACCGCGGTTCATGTGGGCGTTTCGGCGGGAGATGAGATAGTCAGAATCGCAACGTGGTACCCAGCTGGCGACGTTCAATCCGGCTGGAACGAGTGGGCGTCATGAGCCAGCGCATCATCATCCAGCGATGGCAGCGGACCCGCGGCGCGGCCCGTCTTGTTGGAGCTTGGTCAGTTACGGGCGATACCCGCAAAGCTGCGCGGCTTTTCAGCGATGCACTCGACGCGATGCAGTCCAGCCGCCACGCCGGCTACGTCGCGGTCTATCGCGACGGTGTGCGCGACTATCAGCCGTGCGTGCTGAACGGCCGGCTGGTGTGAGCAACGGCCGCCAATTTGCGGTTTTTTGTGCAGGCACAAGATATTGCGGTCTGAAAGCGGCACGCATACAACGTACAGTTGCGTGCACAGGTAAAGGCCGGTATCGTTACATGTGCCTGCTATGGTTTTTCAGCAGGCGCGATAAAGCCGGGCAAGAGCGCCAACTCTCACCCGGCTGATTTTGAGACCCGGCGAGACAACGACGGGTGTGATGCGGAAACGAGCGTTTTCAGTTTACGCATTTTGCGGCTGCGTACACAAGCTCTAGCACGCAAGCGCACGCACCTGGTGTTGTGTCGCCTCAAGCCTTGAGGTCTGACACATGAGCAACACCCTTCCCGAAACCGGTTTTGTCCGGCTCTCCCAGATTATCGGCAATCCGAAGGCGAACCCGCCCGTACCGCCAATCATCCCTGTGTGTGCAAGCGCCTGGTGGAACGGCTGCCGGTCCGGCAAGTTCCCTGCGCCCATCCGCCTCGGGCGGCGCTGCACCGTCTGGCGCGTGGAGGACATCCGCGCACTGGTCGACCGCATCACCCGCGGCAGTTGAGGGGCGCGCACATGGACTCCACCAAAAAAGAAGGCCGCGCCCCGGTGGAGAGCACGGCCCTAAGCACTTCATCCAGCAGCGATTATGCCACACCTTTACGCACTGCTGCACTGGATTATGTGCGCCGCGGCTGGGCGTTGACCTGGATGCCGCACGGCAGCAAGTTCCCTCCGCACAAAGCTTGGAACACAGCAGCAAACGTCGTAACCGACGCTGCCGGCGTCCCAAAACGCTGGAACGGCACACCGCGTAATATCGGGCTGGTGCACGCCCTGGGCGCGGTCAAAACGTGCTCGTTGGACGTGGACAAGGTCGAGCACACCCGCGCAACGTTTGCCGAGTTCGGGATCGACCTGGACGAAATCCGGCAAGGCGTGCCGTGTGTGGTGGGCAATCCCGAGAACTTCCGCCTGCTGTTTGTCCAACCCCCCGGCCTGGACCTGCCCTTGGTCCAGCTGGAATGGCCTGATCCGACGAACCCGAAAAAAAAGATCACTGTTTTTGAGCTGCGGGCTGGGGCCAATCAGGACGTACTACCGCCATCACTCCACCCGCTGGGAATCGAATACCAATGGGCGCACCCGCTGCCCAGCGACCCCAGCGAACACCCCACCCCCCCCGCTGTGCTGCTGAACATGTGGCAGCACTGGGCAGAATGGGAACCTCAGTTAAAGGCGGCCTGCCCCTGGGCACGCCATGCCACACCGTCCAGCGCCCCCACACGCACGGAATCAACCTCGTTGAGCGTGATTGATGCGTTCAATGCAGTCCATGACGTGCGGGGGATTCTGGAGCAGCACGGGTACCAGAGGCGGGGTGAGCATCGTTACCTGCCCCCCAACTCCACGTCTGGCGTGGCATCGGTGCGGATTCTGGACACCGGCATGGTGTACAGCAGCAACGGGAGCTGTCCGCTGAACGATGGCCATGCTCACGATGCTTTTGACTGCTGGCGCATCCTGGAGCATGGCGGCGAGGTTCGTACCGCCGTGCGTGAAGCGGCGCGGCTGCTGGGCATGGATGCTGTTGCTACTGCTATTCCTGCTATTCCTGCTACTCAACCCCATGGCGAAGCGGCAACAGTAGCAAGAATAGCAACTGTAGCAGTAGCAAACCCCGTTCGCTGCATTGACTGCCGGCATGGCCGCATGGCACTGCCTGATGATGAACTTGGCGCGTGGCGACTGTGCAGCGCCGGCAAGGGCGGCCGGTTCGCGTATCAGGAGCACTACTGCACTGCGTGGGAAGCGACGGCGGCGATTGAATCCGAGTCACAGCCTGCACCGCCACCGCCACCGCCGAAGCTGGCAGCACGGCAAACGCCTGAGCAACGCCAGCAGTGTTTTGATGCTCGTGTTGCCGAGTTCATGCGGGCGGGTATGACGCTGGACGAAGCGACGGCGGCGACGGCAAAGGAGGGCTGGTGATGAAGCGCGAAGTGTTCAGCATCACCACGAGCGAGGCCTATACCAGTGTCGGCGGCCTGCTGGCGCAAACCGGGCAAGATAGAAAGCACTGGCGACACGTTGCGCTGAAGGAATTGATCGATAACGCCCTTGATGCTGCCGAGAGCGCCGGCATTGCACCCGCTGTTCTTGTGGAGATCACCGAGAGCCCGACGGGTTTAACCCTGGCTGTGACCGACAACGGCAGCGGTATCCCTGCCGACGTTGTGGCGCGCCTGGCCGACTTCACCGCGTTTATCAGCGATAAGGCGGCGTATCGGGCACCGCTGCGCGGAGCACAAGGCAACGCCATAAAAACCCTGCTGGGCATGCCGGTTGCGCTGTCTGACGATAGGCGCAGCACCACCGAGATCATCGCCTGCGGAGTGCGCCACCGCCTGCGGGTTCAGGCATCGCCCACGGGCGCGGTACGCTGTGAGCACAGCACGGAAGCGACCGACGCGGCGACCGGTACACGCTTGAGCATCGCCATCCCTGGTGCGGTCGACCGGTTCAACTGGCAGCCTGACCGCTGGGTTATTGCCTACGCGCTGTTTAATCCGCATGCGCAGTTACAAATCCGGAAAACAGACGATTGCAGCGGCGGTTATTCGGACGTGACCGTGCATGCAGACGATGCGAGCGAGTCAGAGAGTGTCGAGTTTTGGGTTTTGTTACTGTTGCCGACGGTGTCCTTTCCGGGGAAGTGGCGGAAATTTCTGCCGAACGTCCCGACC
>RXIX01000185.1 GCA_003989075.1 Candidatus Competibacteraceae bacterium
TCCAAAGTAGTCGATCTCATTGGGCTTGTATTTGGTGTCAAGCACACCATCGCCATTCAGATCGGAGGCATCATTATAGGCTTCGTAGTAAAGCTTATGGTCACGGCCCATGACCAGCATGACCAGTGGTGTGCTGCCACCACCGAGAAACAGCGGCACTTGGGAGATATCCAGCAAGACCGCCTGTGTAGCTGGAGATGCAGTCAAGCCCAGCAGAAATACTCCCAGCCAAAGCTGGAATTTTCGCAAGAGTGGGTATCGTTTCATGTCATTGTCCTGAACATCAGGCCTCCGCGGTTGCGCTGCTAACAGTGGAATAGAGTTTGCCGCACGGTCAAGTCGGGAAACCGGATTCATTTCTTGTAAATGCTCTGCAGGGTCACCCGCGCGATGGGTTGACCGCTGCTGTCAAGGGTCTGGCCGTAGCCCTGGGCAGTGATGCGATACAGACCATCATAGATCGTCGCGCTGGGCACATTGCCGGGACTGATATCCTCAATAATATAGCGCGGTTGCCGGGCGACTGAATCGGTGGGAAAGGATGCGATCGTCACCCGGTTCTTGCTTCTGAAGTCTTCATCCTTGAATTTTTCCGCGCCATAGATCAATGCCGGTCCGGTGTAACTGCCATCAGCTTTGTTAAGCCCCCAGTCGATGCTTTCCCAGATCGGTGGATCGTCGAGCTTGCCTTGGCACTGTGGAACATTACCCAATGCGGTACTGCACACCGGGTTGCACAAACCCTGATTGGCACAGTTGTTACTGGGGTTGGGTTTAACCAGATTCTTGGCGACCTCCTCGCCGCGATTCAGTGCCGCTTCGGCAGCCTGGAACGCGATGTTGAATTCGCGCAGATTGGCGACCATCTTTTCCTCGCTGGTCGTCACCTGGATGGCTGTCACGCCCAGCAGTGTCATGATCACCAGAATGATCAGGCTGACGACCAGTGCGGCGCCCTGTTGCGCGCGCGACAATCCCTGCGGGACGTGGCTGGACATGGCACTCACCGTATGCACATGGGCATGGAAGCAGTATTGAGCGTTCATTGCGTGCAACCCAGGGTATTGCGCAAGGCAATCGTGCTGGTGAAGACCCGCCGCGAACGCCGATCCGTCGGCGTGATGGTTTCATCGATGCCGTTGTCATCGGTATCGAAGGTATAGGGTTGCGGCTGGGTATTGATTTCATCGGCAGTGCTCATCAGCAACCGCACCTGAATCGTATCGATCTCGCGCATGTTGGTGACCTGATTGGCGCTCAGATAAGCCCGGTTGCCACCGGCCATCTTGCGCCCATAACGCACCTGCATGTTTTCGACGCCATCCAGCAGGGGTTGTGCAGTAGGATCGGTGCCATCGCTATGCACGGGATCGCAATACAGCGCCAGCCGTTGTGTTGCTGGATTAGTCGCGATATAGAACCGGTTGTTCGCCAGGGTATCCCGCGCCGCGCCGGCCTGACCTACCGAATTGCCCAGGCAATCGGGCAGGCGCAGATCAGTAACACCCGCCGTGGTGGTTGGCTTGCGAGGGCTTTGAAAAGCTGCACTGATGGTGTCGCTTTTATACTTGGCATCACCGCTGTCATTGTTGGTACCCGCCAGCGGAGGCATGGTTGGTACGCTGCCCTTGTAATAAACACGCTGCCCGAAAACATTGTCGATGCGATCTTCGCACTTCTGGTCATAGTAGCGGGTGCTATAGACCGTTTCCGAACTCAGATAACCGGCCAGGCGCACATAGCGGTTCAATAGATCAAGGGCAAATCGGCCATCTTCCTGCAGGCGCGACAGGTTTTCCTGGGTGCGATAGGTTTGCCGATTGATAATGAAGATTTGAATGACGCCACCGAGCAAAAAGACGCCGAGCATTAAGGCGATCAGGACTTCAATCAGCGACAAACCACGCTGAGGGCGAAAAGAAAAGCGGCTGTGTGTTTTGTTCATGGTCAGTTCCCTAGCGTTCCGAGACTGGTCGCATAGAACCTGACATTTGGCGTGCTGGTATCAGCATTAGCCCGGCGCTCATCTTCAATCCACCAGATCTTGACCACCCAGGCATTGTCGGCATTATCGCAACCGCTGCTGCTGACCTTGTCGCCTGCTACATCGAATACACCATCCTGTGGCGTGCTGTCGCGACAGACAATGCCCGCGCCGCCCGGTAGATTCGCCCGGTTCGTCTGGTTCCAGCGATACAGGTCGTTTAGCGCCATGTCCTGCGCGGTGCAGCTATCGAGCTTTTCGCAATTGGCCTTTGCGGTGCCCAATTGTGCGAAACTCTTGCGGGCGTCATCAAACAGATAGCTGTCAGCGCCAGCCATATTGGCCCTCATCCGGTCAACGATATCGGCGGCCTGCATGGTGACCTGCCCGCGCAAATACGCCTGATGGTTATAGCGCAGGCTGGTGACCTGCAAACCCGCCAGTCCGAGCAGGCCAATCGCCACTACGATTACCGTGATCAGTATTTCCAGCAGGGTAAAACCGTGCTGTGCTCCGCCGGGCTTATTTAAAGGGAGTCTGGACATGGAAAGGAATCCTGTACTGGAAAGAGCTATGGACAGGTCGGGCTGGCTGGCCTCTCGACCTGAATCCGCCCAGGATTATTCAGCGTGATCGTGCGCGCCTTGCCACTCTTGCACACCGTCAAGACCGTATTGGGCGGAATGCGGTTACCATCATTGCCGGTAAAGGTGCCGTCCGAATTAAAAGCAATTAATTTATCAACAGCCGAGGCTCCGGTCAGGGTCATGCCTTCTGGCATCTTCTCGAAAATGCGGATGATCTCGCCAGCATTCGGTTGCCCATCGCCGTTGGTATCGCGGAACACGATCCAGCCCTGATCGTAGCCCCCCGAAGTGGCGCAGGTGCTGCCGGCGCTGATGCACATCACCACCCGCCGACCGCTCTTGATGGCCTCCGAACGCGCCAGATTCAGGCTGGAGACGAAGGTGTTGGTGTTGGCGGTCAGGCGATTTTCGCGGATGGTGTCCTGAAAGGATGGGATGCCGATCGTCATCACGATAGCCGCGATGGCTACGGTCACCATCAGTTCCATCAGCGTAAAACCATTCGGCTTCATCGGAATTCTCTAGGCCAAGTGAAGGTGACCCTAAGCCTAGCCCTGTGCCGCGCCTTATGCACGGTGCTCCGGATCAGCGGTAGCGATTTATGGACCAGTGGCACAGCGGTCCAGCAAGACCCGACCCCCTACAGGCATGTTGCCTTGACGGTCCGCACGCGACCGACGCTGCTCAACACGATCTGCCGTGCCTCGGGTGCACTGCAGACCGTCAGCGTCCCGGCCTGAAAGGCCCCGGAGATCATCTGGCTGAATCCAATCGGACTGAAGGACAGGTACTGGGCAACGTTCCTGTTGCCGCTGAGCGTGATGCCGTAGTGGGCGGGAATCGCCTCATGAATTCGCACCAGATCCTCACCGTTATCGCGCAATGCGTTGTTGTTGGGGTCGGTGAATACGATCCAGCCCTGCTCGAAACCGCCACTCGTGGCGCAGTTCGACCCATCCATGCTCTTGCACAATGTAACCCGCGAACTGCGCTTGATCGCTTCGGAGCGGGTCAACTGAATCGCGGTTATCAGTTCATTGACGGTTGTGGTGAGGCGTATGTCGCGAATCAGTGCCTGAAAGGATGGGATGCCCCACGCCAGCACAATGGCCACGAGCGCAACGCTAACCATAAGTTCAAAAAGAGAAAAACCGGAAGGCTTACTGATCATTACCGATGTCCCTCCATCCGCAGTGACAAGTATGATCAAGTATAGTCTTTAAAATATGACATTGTCAGGACAGGCAATGCACTG
>RXIX01000186.1 GCA_003989075.1 Candidatus Competibacteraceae bacterium
TAGATCGGCAGGACGTGGAAGCCCGGCAGATGGCGCGCGTAGCCCTGAAACGCCTCGGCGACCTGGATGGCCAGCTCACGGGTTGGGGTAAGCACCAGCGCCTGTGGCTGGCGGTTGTCAAGATCCAGCCGTTCGAGCACCGGCAGGGCGAAGGCGGCGGTCTTGCCGGTGCCGGTCTGGGCCTGACCGATCAGGTCACGGCCGTCCAGCAGGTAGGGGATGCAGGCCGCCTGGATCGGCGAGGGGGCTTCGTAGCCCATGTCCTGCAGGATGTGCAGCAGCGCCGGCGACAGGGCCAGTTGCTCGAAGGAGGGAATTGGAGATGACATGCGCGAAACACTACCTTGAAGTGAAAAAGGCCCGAAACGGAGTTCCGGGCTGGACAGCGGTTATCAGGCGGGGCACTTAACCGACGGCGAACCGGTGGCGGCGCCGGAACCGATTAACAATATGCCAGCGCCACAGCAGATGAGCAGTGCAGAAGGTGGCAATGCCGGCGATGACGGCCATGGCCATGGAACCTACCAGCAGTGGCAGGCCGATTTCGCTGGCCTGGCGTAGCAGCCAGTCCAGCGAGGGTTCAAAGTTCCATTCGCCTGGCGGGCGGCCCAGCAGCCATTCACCCAGGCGGTAATTCACGAAGGCGATCGGCGCCATGGTCAGCGGGTTGGTGATCCAGACCATCGCCACCGCGACCGGCAGGTTGAAACGCAGCCAGACTGCGGTGATTGCGGCCAGCAGCATCTGCCAGGGAAACGGCACGAAGGCGTAGAACGCACCGATCGCCAGGCCGCGCACCGTCGAACGGCGGTTGAAATGCCACAGCCAGGGATCGTGCAGCAGTTCACCGAGGAAGCGCAGACTCCTGTGACTGCGCAACTGGTGCGGATCGGGCAGATAGCGCTGGAAAAACAGTTTCATGGATGGAGCAAGCAGGAGGTGTCCGGGTGAGAGCATCGACGAACGGTGGCAACCCGGGCCGCCCCGGGCTGGAACTCTTCCAACACTATACCACTGTTACGGGAAAACGTTCCTGGCCAATGGCGGGTGCGGGCGGACTGCATCCTAGAAAAGCTGGTTCAAGGGGTTATCCTGGAACAGTTGCGTGTCGCGGATATAGCGGTCGAGCACGGCATGACTGCGGTGGCCGGAAATCTTGCGAATCTGCCAATAGGGTGCACCGTTGAGGGCAGCAGCGGTGCAAAAGCCGGCGCGCAGCGAATGGCCCGAGTAGTTTTCGGCGAGCAGTCCGGCCGCGGTGGCGCGCTGCTTGACGATGACGGCGACCGCATGGCCGGTCAGGGCCTGTGCGCTGATCTGGCCATGCTTGTTGATGGGCCGAAACAGCGGCGCCGGTCCCAAAGGCGGCGTGCCTGGCAGCAGCAGCGCCCGCGCCAGCCAGGTTTCCAGTGCCTGCACCGGGCATATTGGGCCGCGCGCCCGGGGAATGCCGATGCGCCGGCCGCGCCCCTCGGGATCGGTCTTGGAGCGGCGCACGCTGACGGTCAGGCCGACGGTATCAAAGGCCACATCCGCCGTGGTTAGCGCCACCAGTTCCGAGCGGCGCAGCGCAGCAGCAAAGCCCAGCAGCAGCAATGCCCGGTCGCGGACATCGCGCGGCGAATCGCTCAATGTGGCGACCATGCGTAGCAGGTCATCGCGCAGTGCTGGTGCAACCTGACGTTGCGCGCAGCCGCGCTGGCGGCGGATGCCGCGCAGGGTAGCCTTGACCAGATCACTGCGCGCCGGATTTTCATAGCCGAGTGTGGTGTGGGCGCGGCCGAGACTGACCGCCCAGCGGCCCAGCGTGGCCGGAGCATGGCTGGCGCCGTGGGTGGCCAGATAGGTGGCCAGTTGTTCCGCTGAGCAGGGCAGCGTGCCACCCCAGTTCAGGAAACGCTGCAGATCGTCCTGATAGCTCTGCCGGGTGCGCGCGGCCAGGGCCTGATGCACGTAATCGGCGACTGTGCCTGGCAGGGCGGCTGGCACCTTTGGCGCGGGCGTGTCCAGCGTGGTGATGGCATGGGGATGCTGTGTGCTCAAGGTCGTCTCCTGCGCGCGGGCGTTAAGCCCTATTCTAATCCTTGCCCGCAGTGTTCGCTGGCCCGGGCATCGGGTATGATCAAAACCGTTCCACCGCCAGCCGCTATAACGAGAATATGATGACGCCTGCGCTTCTGGACAGCCTGCATAGCCCATTTGGCCGGCGCGGCCCCGAGTGGGTATCGGAGCGCCCATGAAAACTACCAACTGCCCCTCCTGTGGCGCTGCAATCAATTTCCAGTCCGCCGCGTCGATCCTGACCGTGTGCGCCTATTGCAGGAGCACCCTGATCCGCCACGATCTGGATCTGGAAAACGTCGGCAGGATGGCCGAGCTGCTGCCTGATCCTTCGCCGATCCAGCTTGGCACCACGGGCGTTTACCGCAAGAGCCGCTTTACCGTGGTCGGGCGCATCCAGTTGCGCTACAGCCAGGGTCTGTGGAATGAGTGGTACCTGTTGTTCGACAACCAGCGTGGTGGCTGGCTGGGCGAAACCCTCGGCCAGTACGCGCTGACCTTCAACATCACACCGCCCGAGCCGCTGCCAGCCCTGGCCGGGTTGCGCGCCGGAGACGCGGTGACGCTCAAGGGCCGGGTGTTCCAGGTCACCAATATCGAGAACACCCGCTGTATCGGCGGCGAGGGCGAGCTGCCGATTCGCGTTGGCCCGGGCTATGACGCGGCGCTGGTCGATTTGCAGGCCAGCGGTAAGGCCTTCGCCACCCTGGATTACAGCGAAACGCCGCCGCTGGTCTTCATGGGCGAGCCGGTGCGCTTTGATGAGTTGCGACTGGAGCAGTTGCGCCCGGTGCCGCCGGTCGGCTGGGAAGCGGATGCCAGCCTGGACGCACGTGCGTTTCAATGCCCAAACTGTGCCAGCAGCTTGACCATTCGTGCGCCGGGACGCAGTGAGAGCCTGGCCTGCGGGAGCTGCGGCGCGGTCATCGACCTGAGCGATGACAACTTCCGCATCCTCTCCACGTTCCAGTCCCGCCTCACCTATGAGCCGCTGATTCCGCTGGGCGCGCATGGCACCCTGGACGGGATCGACTATCAGGCCATCGGTTACCTGCGGCGCTGCGTCAGCGTCGAGGGCATCGATTACGAATGGAGCGAATACCTGCTGTTTCATCGCGAGCAGGGCTTTTGCTGGCTGGTCGAATACAACGGCCACTGGAGTCAGGTGCACACCCTCAGTGATCTGCCGCAGGTCAGCGGTCTGGGTGCCAAGGCCGAGGCACGCTATCAGGAACACCGCTATCGGCATTTCCAGACTGCCCAGGCCCGGGTCAGTTATGTACTCGGCGAGTTTTACTGGCGGGTTGCGGTTGGGGAAAGCGTCGAGGTCAGCGACTATATCGCCCCGCCGCTGCAACTGAGTTGCGAGCGCAGTGAACGCGAGATTGTCTGGTCGCTGGGCCGCTACATCGAAGCGCAAACCGTCCAGATCGCCTTTCAACTGAGCGGGCCCTTGCCGCCGCGCGTCGGTATCGCCGCCAGCCAGCCCTCGCCTTACGAAGCGCAGCGACCGAAATTGCGTCGGCTGCGCCGGCTTTTTCTGGGTCTGCTGCTGATCGCGCAGGTGCTGACGCTGCTGCTGTGCGCCGATCAGCGTGTGCATCAGCAGACCTTTACCTTCGATGCCAGTACCCAGGACAAGCTGCTGAGCAGCGCGCCGTTCGCCTTGAGCGGCCGGCCGAGCAATGTACTGATCCAGATGCA
>RXIX01000187.1 GCA_003989075.1 Candidatus Competibacteraceae bacterium
TTCGACGGGCTGCGCGTCGATGCGGTAGCCTCGATGCTGTATCTGGATTATTCAAAGAAGGACTGGATTCCCAACAAATACGGCGGCAACGAGAACCTGGAAGCGATCGAATTCATCCGCCACACCAACGCCGTGGTCCATGCCCGTTTCCCCGGGGTCATGATGATCGCCGAGGAATCCACCGCCTGGCCGAACGTATCGCGGCCGACCGACATCGGCGGGCTGGGCTTTGGCTTCAAGTGGAACATGGGCTGGATGCATGACGTGCTGTTCTATCTGCAGAAGGAGCCGGTGCATCGCCGCCACCACCATGACAAGCTGACCTTTGGCCTGGTCTACGCCTTCAACGAGAACTTCATTCTGTCGCTATCGCATGATGAAGTGGTGCATCTGAAAAAGTCGCTGCTCGGCAAGATGCCCGGCACTGCGCGCCAGCAGTTCGCCAACCTGCGCCTGCTGTATGCCTTCATGTACGCGCATCCCGGCAAGAAACTGCTGTTCATGGGCGGCGAGTTTGGCCAGCCTGGCGAATGGAATCACGATAGCGAACTGGAATGGCCGTGCCTGCGCCAGCCCTCACATCTGGGTCTGCAGCGCTTCGTGCGCGATCTCAATCACCTATACGCGCAGCAGCCGGCCTTGCATGAGGTGGATTTTCACGGTGCCGGTTTCGACTGGCTCGATCCAAATGGCGCCGAGACCAAGGTGCTGGTATTTCAGCGCAAGGCCCGCGATCCGCGCGATGCACTGGTGCTGGTATTCAACTTCGCCGATACCGCCTATCCGGAGTACCGCATTGGTGTGCCCTATCCGGTGGCTTATGAAACGCTGCTGGATAGCAATGCCGCCGATTATGGTGGCTCCAGCATCACGAGCGCTGCGCCACCGCTGCCCGCTGTAGAGCACGCCAGCCACGGCCAGCCCTTCTCGATCGTGCTGAATCTGCCACCTTTAAGCGCGCAGGTGCTCAAACCGGCACCGCTGATGTTGAATTGACTACGTCTCTCGTGGCATGCCGGGATTGCAGATCGGCGAGAGAATTAATGACAGGACTTTCGCTTTTCGTCATACCCGCGCATGCGGGAATCCAGTAACGTGTTGAAAAATGGATACCCGCATACGCGGGTATGACGATGATCGCCTCTTTTGCGGCAGTTTTGGCGGCAATGGATACCCGCATACGCGGGTATGACGGGAAAAGGCAGGTAAGCGAAAGTCCTGAATTAAAGAGCGCAAACGGCCCCGACAAGCCGCCCTCACCCGCAACCTCTCGCCGACACGTCGGTGAGAGGCGCTCAGATACTCCAGTCAGTCGGGCTATCGTCGATCGTCGCCAGACTCGCCTCGCGGCCGTTACCACTGACGGTCGCGGCCGCGGGAAGGGCCACCGGCGGGCCGGCGATGTAGGCCAGCGCGAACGCCCCTGGACCCACGTTGATTCCGGCCGTGGTACTCATCACCGACAGCATCAGCTCGACACCGTGCGCCTGGGCATAGCGCTCGAAGTCGGTGAAGATGCGCTTGCGGCGCACAACCTCAGGATTGCCGGCGTAGCTCATATTGATCACTGGCGTCGCCAGTCCGGCCGCGATCGCTTGCTGAGCCAGTTCCAGCAGCTTAGTCAAGGCCCGGTCAAAGCCGCGATCCTTGTGCACCACCGCGCTCTCGCCACGATGGAAACCAATCACCGGCTTGATGTCGAGCAGCGAGCCGAAGTGATAACCGAACAGGCCGATGGTTTTCTCACCCTTCTTGCTTCCCCGATAACGCAGATAGAACAGATCCTCGGGAATCAGGTAGGCGTGTACCTGTTGGCTGAGCTGTTCGATGACTGTGCGCAATGCGCCAATCGCCAGGTTGTGCCCCTCCAGCAGGCGCACCGCCTCATGCACCAGTACGCCCTCACCCGTAAACAGCGTCTGGCTGTCGAGCACGGTCAAATAGAACGGGCTGTTCAGACCGGCCTGCTGGCGTTTTTCCCGGTACTGCTTGAGGATGGCGAAGGAGGCTTCACTGGCATTGGCGAAGATCTGACTGCGGGCATGGGAAATGGTGATTACCAGAACCCGGTCGTATTTCAACACCAGTTCATCCAGGAACAACTGCTTGATCTGCTCGACCGAAAACGGCGCGGTCTCGGCATCCAGGGTTTTTTCCGAAAGGTAGCGGCGATAGAAGGCTTGGGTAGCATCCGGATCGCGCACGTCCTTGAAGGTGTCGTAGCCGAAATGCAGGCTGATCGGCATGATATGAATGTTGTGCTGCTGGAGATAGCTCTGCGGCAGATCGCAGGCCGAATCGATGACGACACCGGTTCGCACGGGAAAACCCTCCCAATTCCTCGACGGATCACTTGGAACACCCGCAGACGCAGGTGCCAGGCAGGCCGCTTCCGGCTTCGGGATTCCCGTCCCGGTAGCGGAATAGACAACGGCCTTGCCCATAAACAAGATTGTATTGTTATGTTGTTATTTCCGTTGAGTCTAGCAGAGGTCGCTAGGAATGCTCTGCCCCGCGCAAGCGCCGCCAAAACGCGCCGGCCAGCCGCGCCGGATAGGCGAACAGCGCCGGCAGTGGATCATCGCGCCGCCAATAGCCATCCACCACCGGTGCATCTGCCGGCGGCCAGCAGCCCACCTCGGGCTGGGCGCGGGCAGCGGCAACATCGGCCAGCCAGTCGCGCCGCCAGAGCGTGCAGGGTCGTAGCTGCTGCGGTGGCGGTTCCTGGCCGATTTGCCAGAGATAGGCGGCCAGCGGCAAATTGACACCGTTCAGCGTGGCGACTTCAATCTGCATGTCGCTGCGCCCAACCGTCGGCTCCACCATCCGCCAGCGACCGTCGCGAACATCGCACTTGTACTCCATTGCACCCCAACCCTCTAAGCCGCACTCCTGGAAAAAGCGCGTGGTGAGCGGTTCCAAAACCGGCGCGACTTCCGGCGCCGGCCCACAGCGCGCCGTCGGTCCGATTTGCACCGGCCAAGCGTGCGCCTTGCGGCCGGTGAACGACAGCGGTGGCCGCCCGCCACCCGGATGGTATTGCAGCACAAAATAGATCGCGTCATCGGCGCCCTCGATCCACTGCTGCACCAGCAGATCGGGCATGGTCGGTAGAATGCGCCGGCACAGCGCTTCCGCTTCCGCTGCCGATTCCACCCGGTAGGCCTTGGAGAACTGGCGATCGTAGGCCTCATTGCGCTCGCCGGGCTTGAGCGCGCAGGGGTAGGGCAGGGTTGCCAGTTGGGGTAAATCAGCTTCCGTAACTATGTGCGCGCCGGGCGGAATCGGAAAAGCGCCCTGCGCGGCAATCGCCTGGAAACCGGCCTTGGTGTTCAGCGCTGCAGTGATGTCGGGCGGCGGCAGTTGCAAACGGTAATGTGCAGCCAGTATTTCGCGATGGGCCGACACGGTAGCGACCGTTTCGTCGCGGGTCATGAACAAAACCGGGCGCGGCCCCAGGGTCGGCGCCAGGGCCAGCAGATCCTCGATCAGGTGCGGACCCGACAGCGCGCGCAACCTGACTTTGCGGCCATAACGGGTGCGCAGGGTGGCCTGGCGCAGATCGACATCAGCGGCAATCAGCGGCACATCGCCCAGCGCCAGGCTGCGCAGGACGCCCAGGCCATTGATTTCGATACCGATCACGACGGCAGCCGGTTGCGGCAGGTTCATCAGATGTTGCGCGAGATACCCCGTCCTTTAGGGCGGGGAGGGATAGCGCGGAACGCGAAGCGTTCCCCTCTTCTCGCTC
>RXIX01000188.1 GCA_003989075.1 Candidatus Competibacteraceae bacterium
TCTAGCGCTACCCGGTGAAAAGGAAGTCGCTATCAGCATCCCGGAAAATCGCCATGATGAATTGCAGGTTGGGGAAGACGTGCAGATCAGCCTATGGTCGATGCCGGGCCAGATCTATCGTGGTCAGGTACGGGAAATCGCACCGCTAGCCGATCCGCTCACCCGCACCTATGCCGCCAAAGTGGCATTCATCGATCCCGACACTAACGTGCAACTCGGCATGACCGCATCGGTACAGGTCAGCCGGCGACTGAAAGCGGCGGCTATTCGCCTGCCCTTGACTGCCCTGACTGAACAAAACAGTCAAGCCGCAGTATGGGTGGTAGATCCCCAGACGCTGAAAGTCACGCGGCACACGGTCCAGCTCGGCGAGTTCCATGGCGATCAGGTCATCATCGCCAATGGTCTGGTTTCCGGCCAGCGGGTGGTTGTCGCCGGAGTCCACAAACTCTATCCGGAGCAACAGGTTCGCTTACTGGACGATGCACCATGAAAGGTCCAAACCTGTCTGCCTGGGCCATCAATCATCCCCCGCTGATTCGCTATTTTATTGGCTTGCTACTCTTCAGTGGGGCATATGCCTACTTCACGCTCGGGCAGATGGAGGATCCCGAATTTACGGTCAAGGTAATGATCCTCAAGGTTTACTGGCCGGGTGCAACCGCCCATGAAATGGAGCAGCAAGTCACCGATAAAATCGAGAAAAAGCTGCAGGAAACGCCCTGGCTGGATTTCATCCGCAGTTACTCAAAACCTGGCGAAGCATTGATCTCCGTTCATCTGAAAGAATCGGCTCCATCCAAAGCTGTACCAGACATCTGGTATCAGGTACGCAAGAAAACAGGCGATATACGCTATCAACTTCCAGAAGGCGTGCAGGGACCACTTTTTAATGACGAATACGATGATATTTTTGGCTCTATTTATGCGTTCACCGCCGACGGTTTTAGTTATGCTGAACTCAAACGCTACGTTGACAAGGCGCGCCATGAATTGTTACAGCTAGACAATATCAATAAGGTTGACATTATTGGCGCCCAGAATGAAAGAATTTATGTCGAGATGTCGGACCGGAAACTTGCGGCCCTCGGCATTGATCCGATGCCCATTTTTTCCCTGCTGGCGGCTCAGAATGCCATGGAATCGGCCGGAGTCCTGATCACATCCAGCCACCGTGTACCACTCCGGGTGGAGGGAAACTTCCAGTCTCTCGACAGTCTCCGCGCTATTGGCGTTCGCGCCACTAATGGCCGAACCTTCAGTCTGGGTGACATTGCCGAAATCCGCCGTGACTATGAAGATCCACCAACGGTCAAGATGCGCTACCAAGGTCAGGAAGCCATAGGTCTGGCGGTATCGATGGTCAAGGGTGGCAATATTCTGGAACTGGGTGCCGATTTGCGTCGCGTCTTCCAAAAACTGCAGGCTGAGCTACCGATCGGCATCGATATTCATCAAGTGACCGACCAGCCTCGAGTCGTCAAGGCGGCGGTCAATGAGTTCATGAAGAGCTTTGTCGAAGCACTGATCATTGTGCTCGGCGTAACCTTTTTCAGTCTGGGCTGGCGTGCCGGAGTAGTCGTAGCGCTGTGCATTCCGCTGGTGCTGGCCATGACATTCCTCAGCATGAAATTTTTCGGTATCGATCTCAACCGGATTTCCCTAGGGGCATTGATTATTGCCCTGGGTTTATTGGTCGATGATGCCATCATCGTTATGGAAATGATTGACCGAAAACTGGAGCAGGGCTGGGAGCCGCTGAAAGCAGCCACTTTTGCCTATACCAGCACTGCCTTGCCGATGTTAACCGGCACCTTGATCACAGTGGCGGGCTTCCTGCCGGTTGGACTGGCTCAATCCACGGCGGGTGAGTACACCTTTGGCCTATTCGCGGTGGTTGGGATCGCATTGGTTTCATCCTGGGTAGTGGCGGTCCTGTTTACTCCCTATCTGGGCTATGCCCTGCTGCTGGAAAAAGGTGGACGCCCAAGCGGTGATCAGCAAACCGGTGATGCGTCCATCCGGCGCCACAGTCGATGGGAACTCTGGCGTCAGCGTTATGAAGCGTGGGTAATCCGCTGGGAAGAAGTGATTAACGATGGTTTGCTACGCTTGGTGGAGTGGTGTCTGCGTTATTGCTGGTGGGTAATCGCGCTCACCGTGGTAATGTTTATCGTGGCGGTGGTGGGCTTCCGTTTTGTGCCACAACAGTTCTTTCCCTCATCAGCCCGGCCTGAGTTGCTGGTCGATATGTGGCTACCGGAAGGCTCGATCTTTACAGCGACGGAGGCTGAAGTCCAGCGACTGGAAGCGCTGTTGATGCGGGAATCGGACGCGGTCAGTGTGGTGAGTTACGTCGGCAGTGGCTCTCCCTATTTTTATCTGGCAATGGAGCCACAGCATCCGAACCTTAATTTCGCCCAACTGGTGGTCATGAGTCAGGATGAAGCGGCCCGTGAGCGCTTATTTCGGCGTTTAAATCGCGCGTTTGCAAGCGACTTTCCACTGGTGCGCGGGCGAGTGGCTCGCCTGGAGAACGGGCCACCCGTCGGCTATCCGGTGCAATTCCGGGTAGTGGGATCCGACCCGCAACGGCTACGGACCATCGCCGCAGAAGTCACTGAAGTCATGCGCGCCAATCCCCACACCCGGGATGTCAACATTAATTGGCGGGGTATGATTCTGAACGCGCGCTTGCGGGTGGATCAGGATAAGGCGCGGGCTTTGGGAATCAACCCGCAGAATCTCTCACGCAATCTGAATACAATCCTGAACGGTTTGCCCATCACCCAATATCGGGAAGGTGATCAAACGCTTGATGTCGTGTTGCGTGCCCGCCAGGATATGCCCGGCGATCTAGGGAACATCAAGGATTTGAATATTTATACCGATCATCATCGCTTCGTCCCGTTGAGCCAGCTTGCCTATATTGACGCGACGTTCGAGGATGGCGTGGTGTGGAGACGCAACCGCCTGCCGGCAATCACGGTGAGCGCCGATATCCCGGAAGGGGTGCAACCCCTGGATGTGACCGCCCGGATTGACCGCAATCTGGAACCGGTGCGGGCCCGCTTGCCAGACGGTTATCGCATTGAGGTGGGTGGAGCCGCAGAAGCCAGTGTGAATTCTCAGGCGTCCATTTTTGTGGTCATGCCACTGATGGCGGCGGTCATTCTGACCCTGCTGATGATCCAGTTGCACAGCTTCCAACTTACACTAATGGTGCTGTTCACTGCACCTCTGGGCATCATTGGTGTCACGCTGTTCCTGCTGATTTTTCAGCAGCCTTTTGGTTTCGTGGCGATGCTCGGCGTGATCGCACTGTCGGGCGTCATTATTCGCAATGCGATCATTTTGCTGGATCAAATCAAGCAGGATCTGCAAGCGGGACTGTCGCCCTGGGATGCCGTGATGGGCGCGACAGTGCGGCGGTTCCGACCGATCATGCTGACCGCGCTGACTGCGATCCTGGCGCTGATCCCCTTGACGGCCAGTACGTTCTGGGCGCCGATGGCGGTAGCCATCATGGGTGGCCTGCTGGTGGCGACGGTGCTGGATCG
>RXIX01000189.1 GCA_003989075.1 Candidatus Competibacteraceae bacterium
ATCGTTATAAGAGAGCGTGCGGCGGAATCATCGTATCGGGCAATTGCACCGGCACGATAGGCAAATCAGTAGGCGCGCTCGACGATGTAGGCCGCAATCCAGCGCAATGGATCCGCCTCGGCACCAAGCGTATCCAGTGCCATACGGGCCTCATCGTACAGGATCCGGGCATGCTCGCGGGCACCATCCAGACCCAGCAGCGCCGGATAGGTTGGCTTGTTGCGCACCCGGTCGGCGCCGGGGGTTTTGCCGAGCGTGGCGGCATCGCCAATCTCGTCGAGAATATCGTCGCGAATCTGAAAGGCCAGACCGATGCATTTGGCATAGCGGTCCAGCCGCTCCAGCAGGATCGGATCCACCGCTGGCTGGCTGAGGGCGCCGAGCAGCACGCTGGCGCGAATCAGCGCCCCGGTCTTGTGGATATGCATATTTTCCAGTTCGGCCAGGGTCAGCATCCGGCCAACCGCCGCCAGGTCGATGGCCTGTCCACCGACCATGCCGCGCGAACCGGCGGCCTGGATGAGCACACCGAGCATGCGCAGGCGCACAGCAGGCGGCACATTCAGACTCGTATCCTGAGCGAGGATCTGGAAGGCCAGGGCCTGCAGCGCATCACCGGCCAGAATGGCCAGCGCCTCGCCATAGGCCTTGTGACAGGACGGCTGGCCATGGCGCAGATCATCGTCGTCCATGGCCGGCAGGTCGTCGTGAATCAGGGAATAGGCATGAATGCATTCCAGGGCGCAGGCGGGCGCATCGAGTACGTCCAGCTCGGCACCAGCGGCCACGCCCGCTGCGTAAGCCAGAACCGGACGCAGACGCTTGCCACCGCCGAGCACCGCGTAGCGCATGGCCTGATGCAGGTCGCCCGGATGCAGGTCCGCCGCCGGCAAGCGCTGGTCGAGTGCCTGATTGATACGGGCCTGATAGTGGGCAATCAGTTCCGCTGTCATAGCGTTGCATCCACGCAAACCAGCTTGCTCTGTGCGCGCAACGCCAGGGCACTTGCCCGCGCCGGTGGAGAATTGCTGTGAGCCGTCATGCCTGCCCGTCCGTTTTGGTAAAGCTTTACGTTACCTTGCAGCCGGCAAACGGTCAATTTGAGCAGCGTGCGCCGGAATGGAAGATGGCTCCGGCGCAACGCAAGCGTGGAACTCGCAGATCAGACCAGTGAATCGCTCAGATGGGTTTCCGCGCTGGTTTCAGCCGGTTTGGCGACGCGGGGCTTGCGGGTTTTAGTCTCCGCCTCCGTCATCCGGGCCAGTTCCTGTACGTTGTGGCTGAGGGCATCGATCTGGGCGAACAGCTGCTGGATATCGTCGCGGGTCGGCACGCCCAGGCGATGCAGGGCACGCGCTACTCGGGTCTGAAACACCTGCTCCAGCTTGCTCCAGGTCTCGACCGCGCGACCCTGCAGCGCGCCCACGGTGTCCTCGACAGCACTAATGCCTTCCTTGAGTTGCGTCACTTTTGCATCGGCGTTCTGCTTCAGGCGGGCATCCACCGCTTCGCCTTCCTGAACCAGGGTGTCAAACAGGCGGTTGCCCTCTTCCTGGGTCTTGGCAAAGGCGCCCAGACCAGCCAGCCAGATTTGCCGGGCAAACTCCCGGACATTAAGGGTAAACTGCTTTTCGGACATATCGGCTTTCATCGCGGGAGCCTCTCTTCGCACGTTCTTGGTAAGCGCGCCATGCGCATCAATCAGGCGGAACCGTAGCAAAGAAAATTAGAGTTCACATACTAAGGTGCACAAAGCGCCGTTCGCTCTGAAACCCACCGCAACGCACCCAGGCACCTCTGCTCTCCCGCTGGCTAGCAATCATCGCCGGTCAGGAAACGGACAATACGCCGCCGATCCTGTTTAGTCGGTCGGCCAACGGGCGCTGGGGCTGCGGCTCGCTGCAGGCGGCGCTGCTCGGCCAGTGCTTCGCGCCGCTGCCGGCTCTCGGCGGTTTCCGCGTACAGTGTTGCCGCGACCGCAGCCGGCCCACGCTGAATTCCCAGCGCAGTAACCGTGACCGTGTATTCGTCAAAGCCGCGCTGGATGCGCAGCAGTGCTCCCAGGCGCAGACCATGGGCCGGCTTGACCCGCTGGCCATCGACATGCACTTTGCCGCCACTCACCGCATCGGCGGCCAGGGTGCGGGTCTTGAAAAAGCGCGCCGCCCACAGCCACTTGTCGATCCGCACCCGCTCGAACGTTGCGGATTGCGGACCACGCCCACCGTCGTTCATAGCCTGCTACCCGGACGGCAACTAACGGCGACTGGAGCGCTGCTCTTCATCGGGCAGGGTGATGTTCAGTTCCAGGATCTCATAGCCGCCTTCACGATCCAGATGCACCTTGATCTGGCTCTGATCGATCGGCACATACTTGCGCACCACTTCCAGCAGTTCCTTTTTAAGAGCCGGCAGATAGTCAGGACTGCTATGACGATTGCCCCGCTCGTGCGCCACAATAATCTGCAGGCGCTCCTTAGCCAGCGCGGCCGACTTGATCTGCGGTGAACGGAAGTAGTCGAACAGTCTCATGGCTCAGCTCCCACCGAACAGGCGTTTCAAAAATCCTTTTCTTTGGCTCGTGAGAAAGCGGTGCGGCAGATTCTTGCCCAGGAAACGGTCAACCAGATCGCTATAGGCGGCGCCCGCATCGCTATCCTCCTCCAGAATCACCGGAACGCCAGCGTTGGAGGATTGCAGAACAGTCTGCGATTCGGGAATGACGCCCAGCAGCGGAATACCGAGAATTTCGAGCACATCATCAACGCTGAGCATATCGCCGCGGCTCGCACGATCAGGCGCATAGCGGGCCAGTACCAGATGTTCCTTGACCGGTTCGTCACCGTGCTCGGCGCGCCGTGAACGGCTGGACAGGATACCGAGAATCCGGTCGGAATCGCGTACCGATGATACTTCCGGATTGGTCACCACCAGCGCTTCATCGGCGAAATACAGGGCCATCAGTGCGCCGCGTTCGATGCCCGCAGGCGAGTCACAGACAATATAGTCAAAATTCTGCTTGAGTTCGTCAAGGATCCGTTCCACGCCCTCCCGGGTGAGGGCTTCCTTGTCGCGCGTCTGCGAAGCTGGCAGCACATACAGATTGTCGACACGCTTGTCGCGGATCAAGGTCTGGTTCAGATTCGCTTCATTATTGATGACGTTAATGAAGTCATAGACCACACGGCGCTCACAGCCCATGATCAGGTCGAGGTTGCGCAACCCGACATCGAAGTCGATCACGACAGTCCGGTAACCGCGCTGCGCCAGGCCGGTAGCAAAGCTGGCGCTGGTGGTTGTTTTGCCCACACCCCCCTTGCCGGAGGTCACAACGATAACGGTTGCCAAGCGATTATCTCACGGTAGTTATGTTTGAAGATTGATCAGCTCTGCCGACCCTCATCCGGCGCAACCGCGACTCTTAGCGAATCAGCGGTTCGATCATTAAGCGGTCATCCTGCAAATACACCTGAATCGGCTTGCCACGCTCGGTGCTGTCAAGCTGCTCGCTGATCCGGTAGTGACC
>RXIX01000190.1 GCA_003989075.1 Candidatus Competibacteraceae bacterium
GATGGCCATGTGACCGGCAAGCCCTGGGAGTACGACACCCGCGTAGTCCTCAAACAGCAGGTGCAACGGCTCAAGGAACAGGGGCTGATCTTTTATACCGGTCTGGAGCCGGAATTCTCGCTGCTGAAGAAGGATGCCAACGGCAGGATCATGCCCTGCGATGCCAGCGATACCCTGGCCAAGCCCTGCTACGACTACAAGGGGCTGTCGCGGGTGCGCGGCTATCTGGAAAAGCTGGTCGCCAGCATGAAGGCGGTCGGCATCGACGTGTATCAGATCGATCACGAGGATGCCAACGGCCAGTTCGAGATCAATTACACCTACGCAGACTGCCTGACCTCCTGCGATCACTACCTGCTGTTCAAGATGGCCGCCTCCGAGATTGCCAGCGAGATGGGCCTGATCTGTTCCTTTATGCCCAAGCCCTTCGCCAACCGGCCGGGCAATGGCATGCACATGCACATGTCGCTTGGCGATGGCCAGCGCAACCTGTTCGCTGATGACAGCGACCCACGTGGCCTGGGTCTGTCCCGGCTGGCTTACCAGTTCCTCGGCGGTATTCTCGCCCATGCGCCGGCGCTGGCTGCACTGTGCGCGCCGACGGTCAATTCCTACAAGCGGCTGGTGGTAGGGCGCTCGCTGACCGGTGCCACCTGGGCTCCGGCCTATATCAGCTATGGCGATAACAACCGGTCTTCCATGGTGCGCATCCCCGGTGGCCGTCTGGAACTGCGCCTGCCCGATGGCGGCTGCAATCCCTATCTGGCCACTGCCGCCGTGATCGCCGCCGGTCTGGATGGCATCGAAAAGAATCTGGATCCCGGTGAGCCGCATAACATGAATCTCTATGAGCTGTCGCCGGCGCAACTGCAGGCCGAAGGCATCGGCATTCTGCCGCAGAATCTGCACGAGGCCCTGACTGCCCTCGAAGGCGACCGTGTTCTGTGCGAGGCTCTCGGTCCGGTTGCCGGTGAATTCCTCAAGCTCAAGCATATGGAATGGGTCGAGTACATGCGCCATGTCTCGGACTGGGAAATCGACTCCTATCTGGAATTCTTCTGAGAGGTACGCGGCATGTGTGGCATTGTTGGATTACTGGTCAAGACGCCCGCGCTGCGCGAGCAGTTGGGCGAATTGATGGTGCCGATGCTGATCGGCATGACCGAGCGCGGGCCTGATTCCGCTGGGCTGGCGGTATTCACCGCGGCACTGGCGGAAGGCGCGCGCAAGATCAGCATTTATTCCGGGCTGACCGAGGATGGGGCGGATTTCAACTGGCAGGCCCTTGGCCACGGCATCCGCAGTCATCTGGGCATCGCGGTGCAGGTCGAGGCCCAGGGTAATCATGCGGTGCTGACCGTGGATGGCGCGGTGACGCCGGTGAAGCGCTGGATCAAGACCCAGCATCCGGCGCTGCACCTGTTGTCCACCGGGCGCAGCATCGAGCTGTACAAGGACATTGGCACGCCCGCTGCCGTGGCCGAGCGCTACGGCTTTAAGCGGCTCAAGGGCAGCCATCTGGTTGGTCATACCCGCATGGCCACCGAGTCGGCGGTGACTCCGGATCGCGCCCATCCCTTCACCGCTGGCGAGGATTTCTGCCTGGTGCACAATGGCTCGCTGTCCAATCCCAACGGCATTCGCCGCATGCTGGAGCCGCGCGGTATCCAGTTTGACACGGACAACGATACCGAGGCCGCCTGCCGCTTTCTCGAATGGCGGCTGCGCGAGGGCGATCATCTGGAACAGGCGCTGCAGCAGGGTTTCGAGGCGCTGGACGGTTTCTACACCTTCCTGATGGGTACTCCGGACAAGCTGGCCCTGATCCGCGATCCCTTCGCCTGCAAGCCGGCGGTCGTGGCCGAGACCGATGATTACGTGGCCATTGCCTCCGAATTCCGTTCCCTCGCGCACCTGCCCGGGGTGAAGAACGCCCGGGTGTTCGAGCCTGCTCCTGAGGAGATGTATGTATGGACAGCCTGACTTTTGATCTGGCGCGGCAGTCCCTGCGCGAGCTCAACCAGTTTCTGCACGGCGCTGCTGTCAGGGCGGGCGAGGTGCAGCGGGTCGTGGTGAGCAATCCGGATGGCGCACACAACATCGCAGTGGGTCTGGATAGTCCGATCGAAGTAGAGATTCAGGGCCACGCCGGTTATTACGCCGGCGGCATGAACAAGGCGGCCTCGATCACTATCACCGGCAGCGCTGGCACTGGCGTCGCTGAGAACATGATGAGCGGCAAGGTGCATGTGAAGGGCTTTGCTTCCAACGGGGCCGGCGCTTCGGCGCATGGCGGCCTGCTGGTGATCGAGGGCGATGCCGGCCTGCGCTGTGGTATCTCGCTCAAGGGCGGCGATATCGTAGTCGGCGGCTCGGTGGGCAGTTTCTCCGCCTTCATGGCCCAGGCCGGGCGCATGGTGATCTGTGGCGATGCCGGCGATGCCCTGGGGGATTCGCTGTATGAAGCGGTGCTCTATGTGCGCGGCACTATCAAGTCGCTCGGCGCCGATGCGCAAATCGAGGCGATGAGCGAGGCCGATCTGAGTACCGTCGCTGCGCTGCTCGCCGAGGCCGGCTTGCACCATGATCCGAGCACGTTCAAGCGGGTAGCTTCCAAGCGGGAGCTGTACCACTGGAATGCCGACGCCAACCAGGAATATTAAGGAGTCCGACCATGGACACCCAGCCGCTGCCCGTCAAGCATCTGTCCCGGGAAGAGTCCTACGGCTATGACCGTAAAACCCTGGACTACATCCGCAACGCTGCCGCCCACGGTCTTTACGAGATCCGGGGTATGGGCGCCAAGCGCAAGCTGCCCGGTTTCGATGATCTGGTTTTTCTTGGTGCTTCGCTGTCGCGCTATGCGCTGGAAGGCTACCGGGAGAAGTGCAGCACTAAAACCGTGCTCGGTACCCGCTTTGCCAAGAAACCGATCGAGTTGGACATTCCCATCACCATCGCGGGCATGAGCTTTGGGGCGCTATCGGCCAATGTCAAGGAAGCCCTTGGCCGCGCCGCCAGCGAAATGGGTACTTCGACCACCACCGGTGATGGCGGCATGACTCCGGAGGAGCGTCTGTCCTCGAAAACTCTGGTGTACCAGTGCCTGCCCAGCCGCTATGGCTTTAATCCGGACGATGTGCGCCGCGCCGATGCCATCGAAGTGGTGATTGGTCAGGGCGCTAAGCCCGGCGGCGGCGGCATGCTGCTTGGGCAGAAGGTATCGCCGCGGGTGGCCGGGATGCGTACCCTGCCGGCGGGTGTGGATCAGCGTTCCGCCTGCCGTCATCCGGACTGGACCGGCCCTGATGATCTGGCGATCAAGATTCAGGAACTGCGCGAGATGACCGATTGGGAAAAGCCGATCTACGTCAAGGTCGGTGCGACGCGCACCTTCAATGATGTCAAGCTGGCGGTGGCCGGTGATCGCAAAGCGGTGCGCTTCATCGCGAATCTGCTGGATCAGGTGCAAGGCGGCC
>RXIX01000191.1 GCA_003989075.1 Candidatus Competibacteraceae bacterium
CCGACCTCGTCGAGCATCAGCGTGCCGCCACTGGCGTATTCGATCTTGCCGCGGGTCTGCTTGGCCGCACCGGTGAAGGCACCCTTCTCGTAGCCGAACAGCTCGCTTTCCAGCAGCGCATCGGGAATCGCGGCGCAGTTGATGGCGACAAAGCTGTTCCTGCTGCGTGGACTCAGCTCATGCAGCGCCCGCGCCAGCAGTTCCTTGCCGGTGCCACTCTCCCCCAGCAACAGCACATTGGCATTGGTCGGGGCAATTTTTTCAATGTTGCGGCAGATCTTGAGCATCGCTGCGCTGCCCGTGATCACCCCGCGCAGCGGCGTGTGCATCTGGCAGGCCAGCAATTCCCGATTCTCGCGCTCCAGGGCATATAGATTACTGGCGCGATCGACCAGCAGGCGCAGCACGTCGGCATCGACCGGCTTCTGGTAGAAGTCATAGGCTCCCATCGCCACCGCCCGCAGGGCGTTCTCGCGCTCATCATTACCGGTGACCACGATCACCTTGGTCTCGGGAGCCAGAGCACGAATCTGCTCCAGGGCCAACAGACCTTCCGAGGCATTGGCCGGATCGGGCGGCAGACCCAGATCCAGCAGCATGACCGGCGGCGCATGCCGGCGCACCTGATTCAGTGCCGTCTCACGGTCCTCGGCTACCAGCACCTCGTAGCCGTCAAAGCACCAGCGCAACTGACTGCGCAGGCCGGGATCATCTTCAACGATCAACAATTTCCGGATGAATCCGTCCATTCATCGGTCTCCTCTCCACCAATGGCCGCCGGCCGTGGACAGCACGGCAGGCGCAACCAGAACGTCGTCCCTTGATCAGGCTGGCTCTGCACCGTCAGCTCACCACCAGCAGCACGGGCAAACTCACGACTCTCATAGACACCGATGCCCATGCCGGCGTTGCCCTTGGTGGTCGTGAACGGCCGAAACAGCCGCTCACGCACGAAACGCTCATCCATACCGCAGCCAGTATCGCGCACCGCCACCACGGCCATCGTATCCGCCTGGCTGATCGTCACCGCCACCAGACCATCGGCACGGGTCGCTTCCTGGGCGTTCTGCAGCAGGTGTTCCAGCACCGCCACCAAACGCTCGCGCTCCACTGCTACCCAGGGTTCAGCCTCAATGCACAGCCCTGGCGCCGGCGCCTGTCCCGCGCGCGCCGTCACCGCCTGGCGCACGGCATCTGCTACCGCAACCGGTCGCGCCAGTCCCGCTCCGGGCAGGCTGCCCTTGCGCAACTGCCCAAGCAGCCGGTTCATGCGCTCGGTGGCATTGGCCACGGTTTCAAAGGCATCATCGACAAAGGCCGGGTTATGCCGATGGCGGCTGGCATTGGCCACGACCAGGGCCAGTTGCGCGGCGATATTCTTCAGGTCATGCACCACATAGGCCGATAGCCGATGAAACGCTTCAAACTGGCGCGCTTCCCATAAGGCCTCGGCGGTTTCCAGCAGGGCAACGTGACTGGCTGCCTGCCGCCCGGCGGTCTTGAGCAGGTCGCGATCCTCCCAGTTGAGCTGCTGGCGGGCGCGCGCCTCGGCCAACACCAGAAAGCCTTCCAGTTGCTCCCCGTGCAGCAGCGGCACCACCAGCCAGGCCCGCAAGCCCTCACGCAGCCAGTCAGGCAGCACCAGATCACCATACAATTCCGGGGTGTCGGCGTATTCATCCAGTTGTATCACCCATTGCCGCTGTTCCAGAAACCGCACCAGTGGCGCATCGGCCGCCAGTGCCCGCAGCGCCGGCTCGCGCATGTTGTAATGGGCCACCAGGGTGAACACGTCGCGCTCGCGCCGGGTCCATAACAGGCCACCGGTGCTGTGCACAATCTCGGCGGTGGCGCGAATGGCCCGCTCACGCAGCGGTTCGCCAGCCGCGCCACTGGACAGTGTGCGGGTAAACTTCAGCCATTCTTCCCGATAATCATACTTGTAGTTGAAAAAATGCTTGTTAAGCAGTACCAGAAAGCGGGCGCGCAACTGCCCGGAAAACATCAGCACCACCAGCAGGACGCCGGCGCCGGCCAGAAATGCCAGTTGCAAGGCAATACCCCAGTCACCGCCATAGGCACGGATGTAATAACCGGCGCCGGCCATCGCCAGCAGGTAAACGCCCGCGCCCACCACCGCCGCCGAGTGCAGCACCAGCCGCCGCGATACGAATACATCCAGCGACCAGGCCGGATTGCGTGCCGCAGCCACGGCTATCAGCGGCACCGTCATGGCCCCGACCAGGCCGCGCGCCTCCCAGGTCGCCGCATCCAGGCGCTTGAACAGCAAGGCATCGGCATACAGGAAAAAGTCGTAGGCGAAAGTCAGCCCCAACCCGAGATAGAAAAACTTGGTCGCCCAGCGCTGCTGCGGGCGGGTATTGCGAAATAATTGCTCGATCAGCGCCAGCCCGGCGATGGCCAGGGCAATATGGCCCAGATTCGCTGCATCCGCCGGCAGCGCCAGCCCTATCTCCAGCACCGGCTGCAACTCGATCACGATCAACAGCAGGCCAGCCATGAGCGGCGCCAGCCACAGGCCGGGGCGGTGCATCCCAGTACCCTCGTCACTGTGCAGCAATGGCTCGAGCAAGTCGGCCAGGAACAGCAGCCAGGCCACGCTGCGCGCCACTTCCAGCACCTGATACAGCCAGTCGATGCCGCTGGCGCCGGCATAGGCGTAATACGCGGCGCGCAAGGCCCAGAGCAGATTGACCAGCACCGCCGCCAGCAGCAGGCCGCCGCGCAGGCGACCGCGCCAACTGGTCAGCAACAGCAGAAACAGAATCAGCCAGCAGAAGGCAGCGACGCTATAACCCACGGTTCCGATGAGGTGCATGGTGATGGGCTAGCGGGCGCCTTGGCCCCAGAGGATGGTGTGCGCGGTCTGCAGCAGCACCAGTACATCAAGAAAAAAGCTGTAGTTCTTGATGTAGTACAGATCGTACTGCAGCTTTTCATAGGCATCCTGATCCGAGGCGCCGTAGGGGTAGCAGATCTGTGCCCAGCCGGTGATGCCCGGATTGACCAGGTGGCGCATTGAGTAGAAGGGAATGGTCTGGCGGAGCTGTTCGACGAACTGCGGCCGTTCCGGGCGCGGCCCGACAAAGCTCATGTCACCGCGCAGCACGTTAAGCAATTGCGGCAGTTCATCGATGCGGGTTTCGCGCAGCACTGCACCGACCCGGGTAATGCGGCTATCGCCGGCCTGCGCCCAGCGGGCAACGCCATCCCGCTCGGCATCGGTGCGCATGCTGCGGAACTTGATGACATCAAACAGTCGTTCACCACGCCCGACCCGGGTTTGCCGGTACAGAATCGGCCCGCGGCAGCCCGATTCCAGCCAGATCGCCAGCGTCGCTCCCAGCATCAGCGGCCAGGTCAA
>RXIX01000192.1 GCA_003989075.1 Candidatus Competibacteraceae bacterium
GCACCCTCGAACAGCAGGTGCCGCCCGCGCGCCGCCACCGACAGCGGCATGACGCTGACGCTGTCCAGGAAACGCCGCGCATCGGCAACAAAGTGCTCCAGCAGCGCATCCGCCTGCAGCAGGGCTGCCTTGTCCGGTTCCGCCAGCAGCGCCGCGCACCCGAGCCGCGCCAGCCGCGCCGGCAGGTAATCGCGACGCAGGGCGTCAAGCCGCCGTGTCAGCGTCGCCGCATCGGCCAGATCGGCGACCGTCAGCGCATGATTTGATCGCTGACGCTCCAGGGTTTCGCCGAAGCCAACCCCGCAACTGCCATGCCGGGCCGCGCCGCGCGCCTGTTCCAGCCACTGGTTGATCAGCATGTCATAGGGCGTGGTCACCGGGCAGCGCGCATCAACCATCACCACCGGTCGCGTGTCCAGACCGGCCAGCGCCGCCTGTTCACGCAGGAACAGCAGCGGATTGCAGACGAAGAAGCGTGACAGATAGGTCGGAGCACCGGCCAGCGCACCGCTGCCCACATGACCGAACACATGCCGGCGACCTTCCGGCGTCACCACCGTGTGCCCGGCCTGAGCGCCACCGTTAAAGCGCACCACCAGCCGCGCGCCACCGGCGGCGACATGGGCATCGGTGATGCGGCCCTTGCCCTCATCGCCAAACTGGGCGCCGATCACCACCTGAGCAGTCCTGTCCATGCGCCGCCTCCCCTAGAGCCGCCGGGCCGAGCGAGGCACGGTCGCCACTGCACGCCGCACCACCGCACCGGTAGCGCGCGCCCAGCTCGCCACCACCTCCTCACGATCGGCGCCCTCGTTAATCGCGATCGTCGAGACGATGACCTCGGCCAGACGGCGATGATCGGCCAGGCTGATCACCCGCTGCCCGAGCAGATCAGCCCAGCGCGCGCGCACTCCGGCGGGGTCATGACGCGCGTAGTTGCCTTCCTCGATGATGACGTGAAAGACGTGATACTGGCGACTGGCCAGCGCCAGCAATTCCCGCGAGTTCAAATCTCGCGCCACCCGATCGCCGAATACCCGGGCCAGGCCCCGGGCCGGTATGCCCGGCGGTGGCTCTTCGTCGCCGACCGTGAATAGATAGCCCTTGCGACCGCGCTTCTCGAAACAGTCGATCGAGGTGTGCAGGGCGGCGAAATACCAGGGCAGGTTATAGGATTCCCAGTTATTGCCACCGCCGCCCTTCTCCAGCCACAGGCGCTCCAGTTGCCGGGCAATGCGGATATCCGCCTCGAACTGGGTCACCTGCAGCGGCGCCTGATCATGCAGGATATCGCCAATACCCATCAGCATGATGTGTGGATCGGGCACCGGCTGCCGGGCAAGAATCTCTTCCACCAGAATGCCCAGGCCACGCCGGGCGAGCGCGTCGGCAATCATGCCCATCGAACCGGTCACGTCCAGACCGACGATCAGGGCAGTCGAGTTTGGATTCAGGGCCGAATCGCGCGATTCACGCCATTCAACACCAAAGGGATCAAGATCGGGATCGATGCTGCGCGCAGTGAACACCTTTTCGGTGCTGCGATGCGCGGTCGAGTCGGCGTAACGGGTCCAGTCTGCGGAACTCCAGCGTGCGCTGCCCATGGCGTGCTCCTTCTCGGTTGCGGTATCGGGATGTGGCGCGCGAGACGCATCGCCCTGCCACGAGCCTTAGACTAGACCACTTAATTGTTTTTTGCAACTTACATTTTAATTAGCCCGCATGGCACTGGTCTGCAGCTTTTCCTAGAATGATCAACCTTATTTGCCGATGACAAAAAAGCATGATGAACGCCAGCACGATTGCGACGGAAGCGGCCCATCCCCAGGCTCTGGTCATGGTCGATACCGCACTGTTCACCATCCACGATGAGCGGCTGTGCCTGATTCTGGCGCGGCGCCGCGAAGCCCCGTTCGCTGGGGCGCTGGCCCTGCCGGGCGGCTTTGTGCATATCGACGAGGACGCCGACACCGAGAGTGCGGCGCGGCGGGTGATCCGTGCCAAGATCGGGTTTGACGCGCCCTATCTGGAGCAACTGTTCACCTTCTCCGGCGCGCACCGCGACCCGCGCGGCTGGTCGCTGAGCGTGGCTTATTACGCGCTGGTGCCAGCGACGCTGCTTGATGCCAGCCAGATGGCCGAGGCGTTTGCGGTCGATGCGCTGCCGGCGCTGCCCTTCGACCATGACCGGATCGTGGCCCGGGCGGTGCAGCGGCTGCGCGACAAGGCCACCTATTCCTCGCTGCCGGCCTTCCTGCTGCCGGAAACCTTCACCCTGAACGAGCTGCATCGCATCTACGAACACAGCATCGGTACGCGCCTCGACAAGGCCTCGTTCCGGCAAAAGATCATCGAACAGGGCATCATCGAACCGATTGCCGGCAGCTTCCGCACCGGCGCGCACCGGCCGGCCCAGATGTATCGGCTGAGCCGATCAACGCTGACCGCGTTTGCGCGCCAGATTTAGCAACCGCCAAGGCCGGTCAGGACCGGTGCGGCTGCTATGCTGCAGGGTGAATCGCCCCATCGGCTACCCGCACGAGGTTGCGCCGGCCATGTCCCAGATCGCCCAAGCGTCCCCACCCGGCCCACCCCGCTGCTGGATCTGCCAGATGCCACTGTCGCCGCTGGAGGCACGGGCCGGCTCCCTGTGCCAGCGCGCGCCCTGCCAGACCCGCTATGCCCTGCTGCAACAGCAGCGGCATACCTGCCTGGTCTGCGGCCGGCCACTGACAGTGGCGGAATGGCCCAACCAGAGCTGTGCGACACCCGCTTGCCAGCGCGCTGCGATTGCCCCGGTCGCACGCCGTGTGCAGGCCCGCAACGAGGCGCACAACGCCGCGCTGATCGCCCAGGAAATCGCCCTAGCGGACCAGCTGCGTCAGCGGGTCATGCGCGCCTTTGCCTCCGAAGATGCCGCGCGTTTCCCACAGGTCGTCATCCCGGCCTGCACCGCCCGCCTGACACCACTGCCACAACGTCGCTGGCGGGCATTCCGCGATCATCTCAACCGTTTGATCAGCGCCGCCCACGCCCTGCCGCGCCCCCGGATGCCAGAACCGGCATTCAGCGCCGCCACACCCGCACCACCCGACTGCCTGCAGACGGTCCTGGCCCAGGCCTGCGCCTGCTGCCGGGGTCGCTGCTGCACCGGCGGTGGCAACCAGGCCTATCTGGATATAGCCACTATGCAGCGCTACCGGACCCTGCATCCCGAACAGCGTCCCCGGCACATCCTGGCCACCTATCTGGATCGGATCGGCCCGCGCAGCTATCAGGACTCCTGCATCTACCATCAGGCCGGGGGCTGCGGCCTGACGCGCGACATGCGCGCCGACCTGTGCAACCGGCATTTCTGCACCGCCCTGCAGCACTTCCAG
>RXIX01000193.1 GCA_003989075.1 Candidatus Competibacteraceae bacterium
ACAGCAGGCCAATAGTTGGCTGCGCCGCAGCCTGTTGCCTGGATCACTGCTCCTGCTGCTGGCCAGTGGCGGTGGACTGACCTACTGGCAAAGCCAAGTCACCGATCAGGAAATGCGCAGCCAGTTACTGCGCCAGGTCATCACCATTGCCCAAACCTTCAATCCCGAACGGATCGCCGCCCTGTCGTTCAGCGCTGCCGACGCCGATCATCCCGCCTATCAGCGCCTGCATCAGCAACTGGCCGCCTATGCCCGCTCCATCGGGCTGCGCAGTCTCTACACCCTGGCGCTGCGCAACGGCCAGTTGATCTTCGGTCCGGAAAACCTCGAACCCGACGATCCGCTGGCCTCGCCGCCGGGCACGGTTTTCGAACAGCCCACGCCCGCGCTGCTGGACAGCTTCCGCACCGGCCAGCCCTTCACCGAGGGTCCGGTGCATGATGAATACGGCTTCTTCGTCAGCGCTCTGGCGCCGGTCATCGACCCGCGCAGTGGCACGGTGCTG
The DNA here is from genome assembly GCA_003989075.1 of Candidatus Competibacteraceae bacterium. Lineage (GTDB taxonomy): Bacteria > Pseudomonadota > Gammaproteobacteria > Competibacterales > Competibacteraceae > RXIX01. The sequence continues at coordinate 506 of RXIX01000193.1, forward strand.
CTGATGGTCGGTCTGGATATCGAGGCGGGCGACTGGCAGCAGCTCATCGCCCAGCAGCGCCTGCTGCCCATCCTGTGCACCCTGCTGCTGAGCAGCCTGCTTCTGGCTGGCCACGCCCTGCTGCGCTGGCGACGCCGATTGCCCGCCGCACGCCAGCATCGATGGCGCCATACCGAAGCCCTGCTGACCGCGGTCGGTGGCCTGCTGCTGACCGCCTGCATGGTCCTGCTGACCCACGAAGCGGAAACCCGGGCCCGCCGCGCCATCTTCGCCTCGCTGGCTGATGGCCAGGCCGCCAGCATCAGCAATGCACTGCGCACCCTGCGCGACCTGCAACTGGCCAGTCTGGCGCGCGCCCTGACCGGTCACGAGACCTGTGCCGCTACCTGGTTTCCAACCTTGGCCATCCCCCTCACCGACGCCGCCGCCACCCATGCCTTTGGCTGGGTCGCCACGGAACCTGGCCCCGTCTATCCGCTGCGCTGCCTGGCAGCCCGCGAGTCCACGCCTCTGACGATTGGCAGCGATCTGAGCCAGGACCCGCTGATCCGGGCCGCTCTCGCCGAGGCCGCGAGCACCGGACTGCCCACCATCACGCCGCCCCTGATTCTGTCCGGGCCGAACGCACCCTTGAGCCTGCTCGCTTTCTACCCGGTAGCAGCGCCGGTTGGTGGCTTTGCCCTGGCACTGCTCAGCCCCAAGTCGCTGCTCGAAGAAACCCTGGCCAGCAACTACCACAACCGCGCGATCAGTACCATCACCCTGCTCGAAGCCGGCACGGACGGGGTACTGCACTGGCTGGCCACCTATCCGCACCAGGCCCCGGCCGCCCAGGCAGCCACCTCGATTCTCCAGAGCACGCCCCGGCTTTCCCAGCTTATCCAGAGCTATCCATTCTTCGGCTTTGGCCGCAGCTATGCTTTGCTCATTCAGCCCGGACCGGCCTTCCTGGCCTTCAACCCTTCACGGGCCGACCGCATGGCCGCGCTGTTTGGCCTGCTGCTGACGGCAGCCCTGACCCTGACCATCGGCGCGCTGGGCAGGCACCGCGATCTGCTCGAACGGGAAATTGAAGCGCGCACCACCGACCTGCGCGCCAGCAACACCCGCTTCGAACAGATCACCCAGCAAAGCCGTGAGGTCGTCTGGGAAATCGATGCCGAAGCCCGCTACACCTACGTCAACGCCGCCTCGCTGGACGTGCTCGGCTACGCGCCGCAGGAACTGATCGGCCAGCGCTATTTTTACGATCTGCCGCCACCCGCTGAGCGGGCCGCCACCCGCGAACGGATCCTGGCCCTGTTCGCCGCGCGCGCCACCCTGCGCAACCTCACCCATCAGGCGCTGACCCGCGACGATCGCATCGTCTGGCTGTCCACCAATGGCGTGCCGATTCTCGACGAATCCGGCGCCCTGCTTGGCTATCGCGGCTCCGACCAGGACATCACCGAGCGCATGCGGGTCGAGGAAACCCTGCGCGCCACCAACCGCGATCTGGAACAGGCCATCGCCCACGCCCAGGCGATGACCGCCCAGGCTGAACAGGCCAATGCAGCCAAGAGCGAATTCCTGGCCAATATGAGCCATGAAATCCGTACGCCGATGAACGGCGTCATTGGCATGACCGGCCTGCTGCTCGACACCGAACTGAGCAGCGAACAGCGCCAGTTTGCCGAAATCGTCCGCTCCAGCGGCGAATCGCTGCTCGCGCTGCTCAACGACATCCTCGACTTCTCCAAGATCGAAGCCAAGAAACTCGATCTGGAAATCCTCGACTTCGATCTGCGCTCGACCCTGGAAGACACCGCCGAGATGCTGGCGATCAAGGCGCAGGAAAAGAATCTGGAGCTGACCTATTTCCTGGCTCCGGACGTGCCCTACCTGCTGCGCGGTGACCCGGGCCGGCTGCGCCAGGTTCTGGTCAACCTGACCGGCAACGCGGTCAAGTTCACCCACGATGGCGAAGTCACCATCCGCGCCCAGCGCGAACGCGAGGACGCCCACACGGTCACGGTGCGCTTCTCGATCACCGATACCGGCATCGGCATCCCCGCCGACCGGCTCAACCGCCTGTTCACGCCCTTCACCCAGGTCGATGGCTCCACCACCCGCCGCTATGGCGGCACCGGGCTGGGTCTGGCCATTTCCAAGCAGCTCAGCGAGCTGATGGGCGGCCAGATCGGTGCCGAGAGCGTCGAAGGGCAAGGCTCCACCTTCTGGTTCAGCGCCGTTTTTGAAAAGCAGCCCAACCCGCTGCTGGCTGAAAGCCCGGCCGATCTGCGCGGCGTACGCGTACTGGTGGTCGATGACTACGACACCAATCGCCTGCTGGTGACCATGCTGCTGGAGTCCTGGGGCTGCCGCTATGGCGAAGCCGCCGATGGCGAACGTGCCCTGACCGAACTGCGCCGGGCCGCCGCCGATGGCGCGCCCTATCGCGTGGCGCTGCTCGACATGCAGATGCCGGAAATGAACGGCGAAACCCTCGGCCGCAGCATCAAGGGTGATCCGCAACTGCGCGATACCGTCCTGGTGATGATGACCTCGCTCGGGCGACGGGGCGATGCCAAGCGCCTGGAACAGCTCGGTTTTGCCGCCTACCTGACCAAACCGGTGCGCCGCGAGCATCTGCGCGATTGCCTGGCGCTGGCGCTTGGCCGCCGTGAACGGGGCATCGATCGCGGCCTGATCAC
>RXIX01000194.1 GCA_003989075.1 Candidatus Competibacteraceae bacterium
TGTGGAATCGGCGCAAGAATGGCGAGATTTACCCGGAATGGCTGGGCATCAGCGCGGTCTGCGACGAACAGGGCGATCTGAGCCACTACATTGGTATTTTCACTGATATCAGCGAGAGCAAGGCCAGCGCCGACCGCATCGAGTTTCTGGCCCATCACGATCCGCTGACCGCCCTGCCTAATCGCATCCTGCTCCGTGACCGTTTGGAGCAGGCCCTGGTCCAGGCCGAACGGCAGGGTTCTTCAGTGACCCTGCTGGCGCTGGATCTGGACCGCTTCAGTCTGATCAATGACTCGCTCGGCCATGAAGTCGGCGATCAACTACTGCAGATGGTGGCGCTGTGGCTGCATGCGCGCCTGCGCGAGGTTGATACCCTCAGCCGCCAGAGTGGCGACGAGTTCCTGGTGCTGCTGCCGGATACCGATCTTGCCGGCGGTCTGCAACTGGCCAGCGATCTGCTTGCCTGTCTCAACCGCCAGTCCTGCAGCATCGCCGGCCATACTCTGAGCATCACCGCCAGCATCGGCCTGAGTGTCTATCCGGCTCTGGCCGAGGACAGCGCGACCCTGCTCACGCAGGCTGGCACCGCCCTGCAGTACGTCCGCAACAGCGGTGGCAATGCCTTTCGCGGCTTTTCGGCGGCCATGAACGTCAATACCGTCGAGCGGCTGCGCCTGGAAAGCGACCTGCGCCAGGGGCTGGAGCGCGACGAATTCATGCTCTACTACCAGCCGCAACTCGATGTTGCCAGCGGTCGCCTGATCGGTGCCGAGGCGCTGTTGCGCTGGCAGCATCCCGAACGCGGCCCCATGCCGCCGGGGCTGTTCATTCCCATCGCCGAGGATAGCGGCCTGATCGTGCCGCTGGGTGAATGGGTGCTGCGCGAGGCCTGCCGGCAGACCTATGCCTGGCAGCAGGCCGGATTGCCGCAGCTGAACATGGCGGTCAATCTGTCGGCATTGCAGTTCAATCGCAGCGATCTGCTGGATGCCGTGGCCCGGGCGCTGGCCGATAGCGGCCTGAACCCGGGCTGCCTGGAACTGGAACTGACCGAGTCGATCCTGATTCAGGATGCCGATAGCGCCATGAAGATGGTCGAGCAGTTGCGGGCGATGGGTTTGAAGCTGTCGATCGATGATTTTGGCACCGGCTATTCCAGCCTGCGCTATCTGCAGAAACTGCCGGTGCAGAAGCTGAAAATTGACCAGTCCTTTGTGCGCGCCCTGCCTGAGGATGGCGATAGCCGGGCCATCGTGCGCGCCATCGTGCAACTGGCGCACAGCCTGCAGTTGATCACCGTGGCCGAGGGCGTGGAAACCGCCGCACAGTTTGAATTTCTGCGCGGCGAGGGCTGCGATCAGGTCCAGGGTTATTACATCGACCGGCCCCTGCCAGCAGCAGAGTTCGCCGCGCTGCTTGCCCGGCAGCAGCCGGGTGCTCAGGCTTAACCTCAGCCTTGCCTGCTGTTGTCGGGCTCCAGATTGTCTGCGGGAGCCGCTGGCACTGGCGGTGTGCGGCCATGGGCCTCGTCGAGGCGCTGGCGCAAGCGGCCCGCCCAATAGCGGAACGCGGCTTCGGCATAGGCCCAGGTGCTGTAGGCGCTGGCGTAGGAGGATAGGATGTTCTGCTCAGTGGCGCTGCCTTCGCTGGCGCCGAGGCTGTACTTCTTGCCCATATCCCGGTCGGTCAGTGCTACCAGCAGATCGCCGCTTTCGCTGTCGCGCAATTCACCTTCAAACGCGGTCTGGCCGAGATAGGGTGGGCTGCCACTGCCGCCGCTGGCGATGAAATCAACGCCAAAGCTGAACGGCAGTGCCAGCACCACCAGACTGACCACCGGATAGGTTGGCATTAGATCGGTGATGGCCACCCGCATACGCAGCACGCCCGGCCCCGGTGCGTTGACCAGCGGATAATCCGGTTCCAGCGTCTCGGTCAGGGTATTTTGAAAGGTGGTACGCAGTGTTTCCAGATCGGCCGGGTCGATTGCCGGACGTTCATCGCCGCTGGGCAGGCGCACCGCGACCGGCTCCAGCAGGACCTTGTCATATGCCTTCAGGCTAATACCGGGCTTGACATACAGTTCGGCGCTGCTGTCGCTGGGATCGGGCTGCAGCACCGTGTAGTCATCGAGAAAACCGCTGCGACTGGGCGCCGGTGTATTGGCGCAGCCACTCGCGAGCGCGGCGCAGAGCAGCAGGGTGAGGTGGCTTGGGAAGGCATTCATACTGGGTGAAACTCTGGTAGTGGTGGGAGCGGATGAGGCACTGTGCGCATACTCCCTGCACCCGAGTGCGGGCGAGAGGCAGGGGAAAGGACGCTTGATTGGAGACTCAAGCGCCTGTTCATCCTGGTCCAAGCTGCGGATATTCCCGTCCAGCGAAACTGCCTATGACGATCAGGGCGTCGGCGTGGGGCGGCCGTGGGCCTCGTCAAGACGCTTGCGCAGCAGGCCAGCCCAATAATCAAAGGCCGCCTCGGCATAGGCCCAGGTGCTATAGGCGGCGGCATAGGACGAAGCGCCCTTCTCAATCGCCGTGCCCACGCCCTGATTCACGTCGATATTGTACTTCTTGCCGATATTGCGATCGCTATAGGTGGCCAGTACTGCATTGCTGCGGCTGTCGAGGATCTGGGCTTCGATCGCGGTCTGGCCCAGATAGGGCGGGCTGCCACTGCCGCCGCTGGCGGCAAGGTCACCCACTGTGGCATACGGAACCACCAGCGTAACCACGCTCATGGCCGGCTGAGTCGGTACCAGGTCGGTGATGGCTACGCGCAGGCGCAGCACGTCGGGGCCGGGCTTGGTGACAATCGGATAGGTCGGCTGCAGCGCCTTGACGATGGCCTGCTGGAAGTAGTCGGTCAGTTGCTTCAGTTCGGTCGGGTCGATGCCCTTGTAATCGGAATCGTTCTTGATCCAGATCAGGACGCGATCGAACATCACCTTGTTGTACTTGCTCAGGTCCAGATTCGGGGCGCGGTAGACCATCGCGCCGCTGCCATCCGGCGCCGGCTGCATTTTCGAGTAATAGTCACCGAGAAAGCCGCTCTGGGTGGGTTTCTCATCAGCGGCGGGTGTGGCGCAGCCCGCACCGATCGCGGCGCAGAACAGCAGGGCGGGCAGGGCAAGG
>RXIX01000195.1 GCA_003989075.1 Candidatus Competibacteraceae bacterium
TTAAAGCGGCCCTGACCGGTGCCGGCCAGCGCGGCGCGGGTGGCCAGGGTGTGCAGCACCAGTTGCCGGTGGCTGAAATACACCCCCTTGGGCAGGCCGGTGGTGCCGGTGGTGTAAAACGTGGTGGCGCGGGTGTCCTCGGCGAAATCGGGGAATTTATAGTCAGCATCGCCGGCGGCCAGCAGATCTTCGTATTCGGTGCTGATATCCAGGGTGGTGGCCGGGGTCTGGCCGGTGTCGTCGAGCAGCACCAGCTTTTTTACCGGCTCGATGCGGTCGCGGATGGTTTCCAGGATCGGCAGAAACTCGGTGTTGACCAGAATCACGTCATCTTCGGCGTGATTGATGGTGTAGAGAATCTGTTCCGGCGACAGGCGAATATTGATGGTGTGCAGTACGGCGCCCATCATCGGCACGGCGAAGAACGCTTCCAGATAGCGATGGCTGTCCCAGTCCATGACCGCTACGGTATCGCCGCGCTTGACACCGAGTCCGGCCAGGCCGCTGGCCAGACGGCTGACGCGCTCGCCGAGGTCGCGATACGTCTGGCGCTTGAAGTCGCCATAGACAATTTCCTGGTTGGGAAACTGGCGTACCGGATTGCTGAGCAGTTGCTTGATCAGCAGCGGATAAGCGTAAGCAGATGGCGTGCGTTCGATATTTTTTTCAGACATTGCTCTGGTGCTCCTTGGCAGAGCCGTGGTCACGGCTCTGTTATGGTTGTGCGTTTATCCGCAAAGAGCAAGGGTGTATCGGTCATGTTCAGTAAGGCGGAAAATCCGCCTCTGCGCGCTACCATCAGGCTTCGCCTGAGCCGTCCTTCAATCAGGCAGCGTGCGTGGCGATGTACTGCTTGATTGCCGCGACATCGACATCCATCACCTCGAAACGCTGCGGCAGGTCTTCGATATTTTCATAACCGGCCGGCCGCTCCGGTGACCGGCCGAGCGCCTCGATAATGGAATCCTCGAACTTGACCGGCAGGGCGGTTTCCAGACAGATCAGCGGCACGCCTTGCTCGCGATAATCCAGCCCGACTTTCACACCATCGGCGGTGTGCGTGTCGATGATCATGCCGGTTTCTGCATGGATCTGGCGAATCGTTGCCATGCGGTTCTGGTGCGTACTGGAGCCGGTGATAAAACCGGATTCCCGCACGGTCTGAAAATACGGCGTGTCGGACAGATCAAAATAGCCCTGCGTATCCACCTGCCGCCATAGTTCGCGCACCACGGCCGGATCGCGCCCAACGGCGTCGAAGATGAACCGTTCAAAGTTCGACGCCTTGGAAATGTCCATCGATGGGCTGCTGGTCTGTGCGACTTGATCGGTGGCCCGCACCCGGTAAATACCGGTGCGGAAAAATTCGTCGAGCACGTTATTTTCGTTGGTGGCCAGGATCAGCCGACGAATGGGCAGGCCCATGCGCTTGGCGATATAACCGGCGCAGATATTGCCAAAATTGCCGGATGGGACCGCAAAGGAGATTTCCTGATCATCATGCGTGCTGACTGCCAGCCAGCCCTTGAAGTAGTAGACGATCTGCGCCGCGACCCGCGCCCAGTTGATCGAATTGACCGTGCCAATCGCGTAGCGGGCCTTGAATTCGGCATCGTTGCTGACCGCCTTGACCATGTCCTGGCAGTCGTCAAACACCCCGCGCACTGCGATATTGAAAATATTGGGGTCCTGCAGTGAAAACATCTGCGCGGTCTGAAAGCGGCTCATTTTCTGATGGGGCGAGAGCATGAATACGCGGATGCCACGCTTGCCGCGCATGGCGTATTCAGCGCTGGAGCCGGTATCGCCAGATGTGGCGCCGAGAATGTTGAGCTGGCCGCTGTTTTTCAGCAGTGCATATTCAAACAGATTGCCGAGCAGTTGCAGGGCAATGTCCTTGAACGCCAGCGTTGGGCCATTGGATAGCCCGAGCAGCCAGACACCCTCGATCAGCGGCGTGGCCGGCGTGATCGCCTCGGTGCGGAAGGCTGCGACCGTGTAGGTTTTATGGATCAGTGTGCGCAGGTCATCAGCGGGAATGTCGTCAATGAACGGGCGCAGAACGGCAAAGGCCAGCTCCGGATAGGACAGACCGCGCCAGCCGGCCAGTTCGGCCGGCGTCACGGTTGGATAGGTTTCCGGCAGCGCCAGACCACCATCGGGAGCAAGACCACCGAGTAGAATATCGGAGAAGGTGGCGGGGGCCATGCCGCCTCGGGTGCTGATATAGCGCATCGGGAACATCCTCGGGAGTCGCGGAAAAGGTGACGATATGACCGCTATTGTACCTGTCTGCGTTCCCGAAGGCGCCGGCGCGCGCGCTCCCGGACCTTATTTGGCCGCCTTGGCCATTTCCGCCACGATCATCTGCGTCCACGCCCCGGAACCGCCCAGGTTCTGGCCACCATCAGCGACCACCAGCGTGCCGGTGATGTAGGACGCCAAGGGTGAGGCCAGGAATACGCTGAGCTGGCCGATGTCGTCCGGCGTGCCAAAGCGGCCCAGCGGGATCATCTTCTTCATCTTGCCGATGCTGCCTTCCGGCACCAGCCGGCGCACGCCCTCGGTGCCTTCGATGGGGCCGGGCGCGATGCTGTTGCAGCGGATGCCAAAGCGGCCCCATTCCAGCGCCAGATTGCGCATCATCTGGTCGATGCCGGCCTTGGCCGCGCCGACGTGCGCTTGAAAGGCGTAGGGCATGAAGGCCTGGCCGGCCGAGATGAAGATGATGTTGCCCTGGGTGTCCTGCAACTGCGCGAAAGCTGCCCGGCAGGCGTGGAAGCTGCCCATCAGGTCAATATCAATCACCGACTTGAAGCCATTTGGGCTGAGCTGTTCGGCGGGCAGCGGGAAATTACCGGCGGCACCGCAAACCAGGGTGTGTATGGGGCCGAGGGTCTCGCGGCACTGCTGCATCGCGCTGTCCAGCGCCGCGTAGTCGCGCACATCGGCGGAATAGGTTGCGACCTGTGCGCCGAGCGCCCGCAGTTCTGCCGCTGCTGCATCCAGCTTGTCCTGTGAACGACCGACGATACCCAGGTTCGCCCCGACTGCGGCAAAGTTGCGGGCGATGCCCAGATTGATGCCGCTGCTGCCGCCGGTGATGA
>RXIX01000196.1 GCA_003989075.1 Candidatus Competibacteraceae bacterium
GTTTGTAATAATGGCAAAGAGTCAAAATATCAAATTAACCCTGAATTTGATGGGTCAGAGATTGTCGTAGAAACCCCTACAGATATTTTTAACTATCGGTAGTGACTCACTGAGGAGAGTGGGGTTATGAGATGAACTGTTATCATTGTGGTAGTGAGCAAACACGCAAGCATGGGAAGACGAGGAACGGCAAGCAGCGTTACTGGTGCAGTGCGTGCAGGCGCAGTTTCCGGGAGCACCCTGAAACATCGGGCTATACGGAAGCGGCAAAGGGTCAGATTCTGCGGGCTTATCAGGAACGCTCCTCCCTACGGGGCCTCACCCGAATGTTCGGCGTGTCGCGCAACACGGTCTCAAAGTGGCTGAAAGAAAAGCCCTGAATGTGCCGCCGCTGGCGGCTACTGTGGTGGCCGCCCAACCGGATGATGTCCTTTTAGCCCAAGTTCCATAAGTTTCTAAAAAATTCCGAATAACCTCGGAGGTTTGTTGTTAAATCTCAGAGGATTAATGATTTTAAGCCAATTCTTACACAAAATAGCTAACCCACCGCTGTACCGGAGACCGCGCAATAGTCAACGCAGCAAACCCACAATCAGCTAGCCCGGTCGATGCTGCCGGGCAATCCCTCCAGCTACGAAAACAGCCGCTGATTAGCTTTCCCGTTGAAACGTCTGGTTCCGCACCAGCCAGCTCAACAGCGCTGCATGGCGTATCCGGTGATGGCAGCCGACCAGGAATGATTCCAGCGCACGGGGATTGGGATTTCTGACCGCTGGATGCTCAGCCAGGGTGCAGAGTTGGCGCAGGGTGGTGGGGCTGATCTTCAGCAGGCGGCACACTTCGCCGGGTCGGTACACCGGGGCCGGGTCGATCCCGGCCTGGTCGAGGAGTTCCCGGAGCTGGTTTTCAGCCAGGTGCAGAATCTCGGGGTCACACTCGACCCCTGGAATGCCCCTCAGACCGCCGGAGAGCGTCTTTACGCCACGCACGGCATCACCCCGCTACCTGTCCTACCCGAAGGGGCAAAAGCGCCCAAAAACGCCCTCGTGCCTGAATCGCGTGGGGAGGGCGCATCACGCTGCTTCGACTGCGCTCAGCACAGGCCCCGACCCTGCATCTGCCACCCGTTGCCACCCGCTCACCCCACATCCGCCACCCATCAGCACCGCCGGATGCACCCTGCCGAGAGCAACCCCAGCACATCCACAGCGCCCAGCGCGTTAGGTCATATGGTGATTGCAGCGAATGTTATTGCTGTTGTGTTGTGACCCCTAATAAATCTGATCTGTTCAGGGCCATTACAGCGTCGGGGCTTGATATGTCGCGCGTGGGCTTGACGCAGCGCGGTGGGTTTCTATACGCACCCTGCCGCGAACAATGCGGAATAGGGCCAGAATGCGGGATCCCTGGGGCTGAAACAGGAAAATCAGACGCAATTCATCAGGGGCTGGTTACAGCGCCGAAAGCTTAAGGATCAGATAGTGCCGGCTTTTTTGTGGGCGACGCTGGGAAAGGGCTGTATCAGAATGAGACAGGATAGGGCTAAAAATGATGTCGTTCAGGACGCACTTTTCGGGTTTTTTCTGAAAAATGGGGATTGAAATGTGACAGCAGAAAGCGGGAAAATTGTATTAAATATTTCTGATGAGTCAGTGTTTGCTGAGATTATGTTTCAGGATTAGCGTAAGGTAGGGCATCTAAATTTGAACCACTACCGGCCAGTTTGACAAACTGGATGATCGTTTCTTTCAACTGTTGAAACCTTTCATTCAACCATATTAGCACAAGAGCCCGACTTATGCCTGCATCGGTCTATATCGAATCCTCAATCATCAGCTACCTCACATCGCGGCCAAGCCGGGACGTGGTCAAGGCTGGGCGCCAAGCTATCACTTCTGATTGGTGGCTCAATTCCAAGAGCCAATACGAGGTTTATATCTCTGCATTGGTCGAAGAGGAAATTTCGGGCGGCGATCCGACAGCAGCGGCTAAGCGCCTTGAGGCTGTTGCCAACATCCCAAATATTCTTATCACTTCCGAAGCACAGCTGCTTGCCGATGCCCTCGTGGTGTCAAAAGCTGTTCCAGACAACAGCGTCCGGGATGCATTACATATTGCAATCGCAGCCACGCAAGGGATTGACTACCTTCTCACTTGGAACTTTAAACATATCAACAATGCCGAAACAAAAAAACTCATCGCCCATGTTGTTGAAGGCGATGGCTGGGTATGTCCTGTTCTCTGCTCACCCGAGGAACTTGGAGGTAATAATTATGAAGAATGACCCTATTGTTGATGAAGTCAGAAACAATGGTCTAGCGTTAGCGGCTCGATATGGCAATAACATCGAGGCAATCTGCAAAGCCCTCAAGGAAAGAGAACAAACATCGGGGCGCATAGTTGTTAATCGAATACCGCACCGGTTGGCACCAAAAGCCAAGCAGCCAGCGTTGCATAATTCGCGACATGCCTAACAACTCATTCCAGCGGACGCGCTACACATGCCGCTGAACCCAAGCGTGTTAGGCCACTGGTTTCACGCTCCCGCATGGGCACGAGAACGTAAAAGCAGGTCAGGCATCCCCGTCAGTGACGACGGGGAGAAGAACAACAATCAGTCTCTCGCACCGCGCGATCACCAATGCGGCTCACGCTCCGGCGTTGCAGTGATCTTGTGAATGGTCAGGTCAGCGCCGTTGAACTCCTGTTCCGCCTCCAGACGCAGGCCAAACATCTTCTTCAACACACCATAGACGATCAGGCTCCCGCCCAGCGCGATCACGATTGCCAGCACTGTCATCAGTAATTGCGGCATGAACGCCACACCGCCCGCACCACCCAGCGCCGGCGAACCGAAGATCCCGGCCGCAATCCCGCCCCAGGCCCCACACAGGCCATGCAGGGGCCACACGCCCAGCACATCATCAATCTTCCAGCGGTTCTGGGTCAGGGTGAACAGAATCACAAACAGCGCCCCCGCACCACCGCCCACGATCAGCGCCCCAATCGGGTGCATCACATCCGAGCCCGCACACACCGCCACCAGACCCGCCAGCGGCCCGTTATGCACGAAACCGGGGTCATT
>RXIX01000197.1 GCA_003989075.1 Candidatus Competibacteraceae bacterium
TTCGCGGATGAACCGGATCTGCTCTGGGTGGAGCAGGCTACGCAACTCGGTACCGGCCATGCGGTAGCCCAGGCGCTGCCTGCTCTGCAGGATGGCAGCATCACCCTGGTGCTGTATGGCGATGTGCCGCTAACCCAGGCCGCGACCCTGCAGCCGCTGGTTGCCGCCGCGCAACAGGGCTGCCTGGCGCTGCTGACGGTGGTGCTGGCCGATCCTGCTGGCTATGGCCGCATCGTCCGCGATGATCAGGATCAGGTACAGCGTATCGTCGAGGAAAAGGATGCGACGCCGGCTGAGCGGGCGCTGTCCGAGGTCAATACCGGGATTCTGGCGGTGGAAACTGCCCGGCTGCGGCGCTGGGTTGCCGAACTGCGCAACGACAATGCCCAGGGTGAATATTACCTGACCGATATCATCGCCCTGGCGGTGCGCGACGGTGTGCCGGTAGCGCCGGCCACGGTGAGCGCGCCCGAGGAGGTACTGGGCGTGAACGACCGGCGGCAACTGGCCACGCTGGAACGCTTTTATCAGGAGCGCCAGGCGGAGCAGCTGCTTGCCAATGGCGCGACCCTGATTGATCCAGCGCGGGTCGAGGTACGCGGCACGGTCAGCACCGGCAAGGATGTGCTAATCGATATCGATGTAGTGTTTGAAGGCGAAGTGCGCCTTGGTCATCGGGTGCGAATCGGGCCGTTCTGCGTGCTGCGCGATGCGGTGATTGACGATGATGTGGTGATTCAGTCACACAGCCGGATCGAAGGCGCCAGGGTGGGTGCTGGCGCGCAGATTGGTCCCTTTGCCCGTTTGCGTCCTGAAACCCGGCTGGACGCCGGCGTGCATATCGGCAATTTTGTCGAGACCAAGAAAACCCACATTGGCCCTGGCTCCAAGGTCAATCACCTGAGCTATTTGGGCGATGCCGAAGTCGGCGCAGGCGTCAATGTGGGTGCCGGGACCATCACCTGCAACTACGATGGTGCCAACAAGCACCAGACCGTCATCGAGGATGGCGCCTTCATTGGCTCCAACAGCTCACTGGTGGCACCGGTACGGATCGGCAAGGGCGCGACTGTGGGCGCGGGCTCGTCGGTCAGTCGCAACATCCCCGCCGGCAGCCTGTGCCTGACCCGTGCGCCGCGCAAGGAGATTGCCGACTGGCAGCGCCCGGTCAAGCCCAAAAAGGATTGATCGCCACCCGCTGGCTTGCAACGCCCGTTCCCCGGCTGTTTCCCTGGTGTAAGCACTGGGCGGCGCGGGCTGTTTTTCTCTCCTATTCGCCCCTTGAAGAATGCCATGGTCAAGACCCGCTTTGCCCCCAGCCCCACCGGCTATCTGCACATTGGCGGCGCCCGCACGGCGCTGTTTTCCTGGCTGTTCGCTCGCCATCACGGCGGCCCCTTCGTCTTGCGCATCGAGGATACCGACCTGGAGCGCTCCACGCCGGCAGCGGTCAACGCCATTCTCGAAGGTATGAACTGGCTGGGCCTGGATTACGACGAGGGGCCGTTCTACCAGACGCAGCGCTTCGACCGTTACCGCGAAGTCTTGCAACAACTCCTGCGCAGCGGTCAGGCCTATTATTGCTATTGCACGCGTGAGGAGCTGGAAGCGCTGCGCAGCGAGCAGATGACGCGCAAGGAAAAGCCACGCTATGACGGCCGCTATCGCGACTACCAGGGACCACCGCGCACCGGCGTGGAACCGGTGGTGCGCTTCAAGAATCCGCTCAGCGGCAGCGTGGTGGTCGAGGATCTGATTCGCGGCAATATCATCTTCCAGAACAGCGAACTGGACGATCTGATCATTGCCCGTGCCGACGGCACGCCGACCTATAACTTCTGCGTGGTCGTCGATGACATGGATATGGGCATCACCCATGTGATTCGCGGTGATGACCATATCAATAACACACCCCGGCAGATCAACATCCTCAAGGCCCTGGGTGCGCCGGTGCCGCAGTATGGCCATGTACCGATGATCCTGGCGCCGGATGGCCAGAAGCTGTCCAAGCGCCACGGCGCCGCTAGTGTCATGGAATATCGCGACCTGGGCTATTTACCGGAAGCGGTGCTGAATTATCTGGTGCGGCTGGGCTGGTCGCATGGCGATCAGGAAATCTTCTCGCTGGATGAGATGGTTAGCGCCTTCGATCTGGGCGGCTGCAACAAGGCACCCTCCGCGATCAATCCTTCCAAGCTGATCTGGTTGAATAAGCATTACCTGAAAACGCTGGATCCCGCGCATGTCGCGCGCCATCTAAGCTGGCACATCGGGCAACTGGACATTGATCCAAGCACTGGACCGGCGTTGCCGGAGGTGGTCAGGGCTTTTGCCGAGCGTTCCGATACGCTGCGCGATATGGCGCAGGCTGCGGTATTCCTCTACCGCGAGTTTGATGACTACGACGCCAAGGCTGCCAGCAAGAACCTGACACCTGCTGCGCTCGAACCGCTGCGTCAAGTGCACGCGGCGCTGCGGGCGTTGTCCTCGTGGCAGGCCGAGCCGATTCATGAGGTCATCAAGCAGGTTGCGACTACGGCCGGTTTGGCGCTGGGCAAGGTCGCGCAACCCCTGCGCGTAGCGATATCCGGGACGGCGGTGTCACCGCCGATTGATATCACCCTGCAACTGCTCGGCCAGGCGCGTACATTGGCGCGTATTGAGCGGGCGCTGGCTTATATCGAGCGGCATTCACCGCTGGCGGAAAAATAAAAATTGACAGGGGCGCGCTAGTCTACTAAAGTGCGCGTCTCCGGTTGACGGGGCCATAGCTCAGCTGGGAGAGCGCCTGCATGGCATGCAGGAGGTCGGCGGTTCGATCCCGCCTGGCTCCACCAAACCACTGCCTATCCTAAGTTTCTTCTGTTTACGTCCCCATCGTCTAGAGGCCAAGGACACCGCCCTTTCACGGCGGTAACAGGGGTTCGAATCCCCTTGGGGACGCCAATATAGAGTGTTGCAGATGAAGGGCCTACTTAAAACGTAGGCCCTTTTTCTCGTGCGCCGTGTCTGGATTTTCAACCGTACCGCAGCAGCCGAATCGGACTCGCGTATCTGGTTGCGTGGCGAGG
>RXIX01000198.1 GCA_003989075.1 Candidatus Competibacteraceae bacterium
ACCTTACCTGGCCTTGACATGCACGGAATCCTTTAGAGATAGAGGAGTGCCTTCGGGAACCGTGACACAGGTGCTGCATGGCTGTCGTCAGCTCGTGTCGTGAGATGTTGGGTTAAGTCCCGCAACGAGCGCAACCCTTGTCCTTAGTTGCCAGCACGTAATGGTGGGAACTCTAAGGAGACCGCCGGTGACAAACCGGAGGAAGGTGGGGATGACGTCAAGTCATCATGGCCCTTACGGCCAGGGCTACACACGTACTACAATGGTGGGGACAGAGGGCTGCAAGCGCGCGAGCGTGAGCCAATCCCAGAAACCCCATCTCAGTCCGGATTGGAGTCTGCAACTCGACTCCATGAAGTCGGAATCGCTAGTAATCGCAGATCAGCATTGCTGCGGTGAATACGTTCCCGGGCCTTGTACACACCGCCCGTCACACCATGGGAGTTTGTTGCACCAGAAGCAGGTAGCTTAACCTTCGGGGGGGCGCTTGCCACGGTGTGGCCGATGACTGGGGTGAAGTCGTAACAAGGTAGCCGTATCGGAAGGTGCGGCTGGATCACCTCCTTTTGAGACATGGCAACAGAAGTTGCCAGGCGTCCGCACAAGTGACCTGCATTCAGAGAACGGCGACCCGCAAGGGGCCGTGTCCCTTAATCTTTTAAGCATTAATGGGGCCTTAGCTCAGCTGGGAGAGCACCTGCTTTGCAAGCAGGGGGTCGTCGGTTCGATCCCGACAGGCTCCACCACTAAGCGCGACACATTGGGTCTGTAGCTCAGGTGGTTAGAGCGCGCCCCTGATAAGGGCGAGGCCGGTGGTTCGAGTCCTCCCAGACCCACCACGATGTAACTCTGAATGATCTGCGCACACACACTTTGAAATGGCTAGGCATTGTGGCCTGGTCATGTTCTTTGAAAATCGGGAAGAAGAGTCAAACGAGCGTTTGAGACGTAAGTCTTACAACGTGTCGAGGCTGAGGCGAGATGGCGTAAGCCATCTTTATCAAGTGATAGTCGTACCATTCGCTGGTATGCGTATCGCCCTGAGGCAACTTGGGGTGATATGGTCAAGCGAATAAGCGCACACGGTGGATGCCTTGGCAGTCAGAGGCGATGAAGGACGTGACAGCCTGCGAAAAGTATCGGGGAGCTGGCAATAAGCTTTGATCCGGTAATGTCCGAATGGGGAAACCCACCCGCAAGGGTATTGCATGGTGAATACATAGCCATGCAAGGCGAACGCGGTGAACTGAAATATCTAAGTAACCGTAGGAAAAGAAATCAACCGAGATTCCGTCAGTAGCGACGAGCGAACGCGGACAAGCCCAAAAGTCGATCTTGTTTTAGCAAAACACTCTGGAAAGGGTGGCCATAGCGGGTGACAGCCCCGTATGCGAAAGGGCCTGATCGATGAAATTGAGTAGGGCGGGGCACGTGAAACCCTGTCTGAACATGGGGGGACCATCCTCCAAGGCTAAATACTCCTGACTGACCGATAGTGAACCAGTACCGTGAGGGAAAGGCGAAAAGAACCCTGGTGAAGGGAGTGAAATAGACCCTGAAACCGTGTGCGTACAAGCAGTCGGAGCCCTTTGGGGTGACGGCGTACCTTTTGTATAATGGGTCAGCGACTTACTGTTCGTGGCGAGCTTAACCGTATAGGGGAGGCGAAGGGAAACCGAGTCTGAAAAGGGCGACGAGTCGCTGGGAGTAGACCCGAAACCGGGCGATCTATCCATGGCCAGGCTGAAGGTGGGGTAACACCCACTGGAGGGCCGAACCCACGTCTGTTGAAAAAGACGGGGATGAGCTGTGGATCGGAGTGAAAGGCTAATCAAGCTCGGAGATAGCTGGTTCTCCCCGAAAGCTATTGAGGTAGCGCCTCGTGTCTCACTCCTGGGGGTAGAGCACTGTTTCGGCTAGGGGGCCATCCCGGCTTACCAACCCGAGGCAAACTCCGAATACCAGGAAGTGCAATCACGGGAGACACACGGCGGGTGCGAACATCCGTCGTGAAGAGGGAAACAACCCAGACCGCCAGCTAAGGTCCCCAAATCATGGCTCAGTGGGAAACGATGTGGGAAGGCCCAGACAGCCAGGAGGTTGGCTTAGAAGCAGCCATCCTTTAAAGAAAGCGTAATAGCTCACTGGTCGAGTCGGCCTGCGCGGAAGATTCAACGGGGCTAAAGCCATGTACCGAAGCTGCGGATGCTGTAAAGCATGGTAGGGGAGCGTTCCGTAAGCCTGTGAAGGTATCCTGTGAGGGGTGCTGGAGGTATCGGAAGTGCGAATGCTGACATAAGTAACGATCATGCGGGTGAAAACCCCGCACGCCGAATGCCCAAGGGTTCCTGCGCAACGTCAATCGGCGCAGGGTGAGTCGGCCCCTAAGGCGAGGCCGAAAGGCGTAGTCGATGGGAAACCGGTTAATAATCCGGTACTGATGTGAACTGCGATGGGGGGACGGAGAAGGCTAAGCCAGCCGGCGATTGGTAGTGCCGGTTCAAGCAGGTAGGCAGAACGACCAGGAAAACCCGGCCGTTCAATGCCGAGATGCGACAACGAGCCCTTTGGGGCGAAGTGGCCCATGCCCAGCTTCCAGGAAAAGCCTCTAAGCTTCAGGTTCACGTTATCCGTACCCCAAACCGACACAGGTGGGCAGGGTGAAAATCCTCAGGCGCTGGAGAGAACTCGGGTGAAGGAACTCGGCAAACTAGCACCGTAACTTCGGGAGAAGGTGCGCCCGCGGTACGTGAACGCCCTTGCGGCGGGAGCGGAAGCGGGCCGCAGTGACCAGGTGGCTGCGACTGTTTACTAAAAACACAGCACTCTGCCAAGACGAAAGTCGACGTATAGGGTGTGACGCCTGCCCGGTGCCGGAAGGTTAAGTGATGGGGTCAGCGCAAGCGAAGCTCTTGATCGAAGCCCCGGTAAACGGCGGCCGTAACTATAACGGTCCTAAGGTAGCGAAATTCCTTGTCGGGTAAGTTCCGACCTGCACGAATGGC
>RXIX01000199.1 GCA_003989075.1 Candidatus Competibacteraceae bacterium
ACTGCAACAGGAAGCGCAGCATCACCGCCAGGATGTAGAAGCCAAAAACCGTCTGGATCAGGAAGACAAACGCGGTCACGACTGGCCTCCGAGCAGATTGCCCAGTTCCTCGGATCGATGGTGGGCCGCTTCCAGAGCCTTGGCAACCAGCGAATCGAGCTCCTCGGTGAGCAGCGACGGTGTTTCCAGCAGCGCCAGTGATGCCGCCAGCGAACGGGCGATCAGCTTATCGAGCTGTTCATCCTGGAAGACGCTGATGGCGCGCTCGGTGGTGCCGCCCGGCGAGGTGACCCGCGCGCGCAGGGCGGTGGGATTGTCGGGACTTTCCAGCGCCATCTTGGCGGCGCCAAAGGCGGTCTGCAGGGTCAGCAGGCGGGCAACTTCGGGATCCAGGCCAAGCTGCACGCCGATTTTTTCCAGAGCCTCCATGAGCAGGAAGAAATAGGCCGGACCGCTGCCCGACAGCGCGGTGACCGCATCGAGCATCCGCTCCTGTTCCACCCACACCGTCAGCCCCACCGAGCGCATCACCGATTCAGCCATCTGGCGCTGCACCTCGCTGACCCGCGGGTTGGCGAACAGGGCGGTAGCGCCGCTGCCGACCAGCGCCGGCGTATTGGGCATGGTGCGGACGATGGCGGTCTCCGCGCCCAGCCAGCGGCGCAGATCCGGCTCACGCACCCCGGCGGCAATCGACAGCACCAGCGGCTGATGGGCCTGGACGGTCGCGGCCAGTTCCTCGGCGACCGGGCGCAGCACCTGCGGCTTGACCGCCAGCACCACCAGCGTGGCTCGCGCGGCGATCTCACGGTTATCGGCGCCGGTATGCACGCCAAAGCGGCCGCGCAGCAGTTCGCGGTGTCCGGCATCGGGTTCGGCGACCCAGATGTTATCGGGGTTGCTGCCACTGCTCAGCAGGCCGCCGATCAGGCTGCGGGCCATGTTGCCGCCGCCAATGAAGGCAATCGGGATGTCTTTCATTGCCACCTCGGTGTGAAGGGATGCGTTGATCAGGATTGATCAGGGTTCATTCAGGATGGGGCAGGGCCGTGGCGCGCGTCGCGTCATCGGTCTCCTTCAGGGCTTGCGGTTCCCGCTGCCGTTGCTCAGCGCTTGGGCAATCTGCGCGCTGACGTTGCTCAGCCGGCTATCGTTCTGGTAGGACTGGTATACACGCTGCTGGCTGGCGGCATCGAGCCGTTGATAGAAGGTGAAGATGGCTGGCGAACCCTCGCGCAGGGCGCGCGCGAAGGCAGCCGCATCCAGGCCCGCAGGCAGGCGCTCGCCGTCCGTGCTCAATGCGGCGCTGCTGTCGGCCGGTCGCGCCGCATCCACCGGTGGCGGACCAAGATTCAGGGTCACGGCCTGGCGCTTGGCCTCATCCTCAATGGCGCGCAGGTCATTGTCGTCATCGGCACCGAGCAGCAGGGGCACGACCAGCAGCAGGACGCTGGCGGACCCGGCACGGCGCGCGGTGCGCGTGAACAGGGCGGGCATAACAGGCATGCGCGGTCTCTTGGTGTTGGGGCAGTCAGTAGGGCCAGTGGCAGGCCCGTTGCCTGGTGGATCAAGGAGTCAATAGCGTGCTGGACCTGTTAAAGCATACCGCAAAGTCCGCTTCAGGGGCGCGGCCCGAACAGGGCGGTGCCAATCCGCACCAGGGTGCTGCCCTCGGCGATGGCTGCTTCCAGATCGTCGGACATGCCCATGGATAGGGTGTCCAGCGCCAGCCCGGCATGGTTCAGTTGCTGCCACAGTTCGCGCAGGCGGCTCAGGGGCGCGCGCTGGGCGGCAAAACCACTCGCCGGCGCCGGAATGGCCATCAGGCCGCGCAGGCGCAGCCTGGGCAGCGTTGCGACTGCCCGCGCAACCGTTGCGACTTCAGAGGCATCCAGGCCGTGCTTGGTCGGTTCACGGTCGATATTGACCTGCAGGCAGATGTTCAGCGGTGGCAGGGACGCGGGCCGCTGCGCGCTGAGGCGTTCGGCGATTTTCAGCCGATCGACGCTGTGTGCCCAGGCGAAATGTTCGGCGATGCCACGGGTCTTGTTGGCCTGGATTGGGCCGATAAAGTGCCATTCCAGATCCAGATGCGCCAGCGCGGCGCACTTGTCGAGTGCTTCGTTCAGGTAGTTTTCGCCAAAGCAGTGCTGGCCGGCGGCGGCCAGGGCGGTGATGGCGCTCGCCGGCTGGGTCTTGCTGACCGCCAGCAGCCGCACCGCACCCGGCGTGCGTCCATACTGTTGCTCGGCGGCGCGGATGCGTGCCAGCAGGGCTTGCAGGCGTTCAGCGGGGGCGTGATCCATGAACGTATCCTTGACGAATGGCCACACGGTCGGCGCGGCCTTGCGAATATATACTACCGAACGTGACGACACCCGGCGCACCGGGTTTTTCCTAGCTCAGCCTCGCGGGAGCGATGCCCTCATGACCCTCGACGAACTGTTGACCTTTTCGGTGCAGAACAACGCCTCGGACCTGCACCTGTCGGCGGGCTTGCCGCCGATGATCCGTGTGGATGGTGACGTGCGCAAGATTAACGTCCCGCCGCTGGAGCACAAGCAGGTGCATGCACTGATCTACGACATCATGAACGACAAGCAGCGCAAGGACTACGACGAGTTTTTAGAGTGCGACTTTTCGTTCGAGATTCCCAAGCTGGCGCGCTTTCGCGTGAATGCCTTCAATCAGGACCGGGGTGCAGCCGCTGTGTTCCGCACCATTCCAACCCTGATCAAGACCCTGGACGAGCTGAACTGCCCGGCGGTGTTTCGCGACCTGATCAATGTGCCGCGTGGCCTGATCCTGGTCACCGGTCCGACTGGTTCGGGCAAGTCAACGACCCTGGCGGCGATGATCGATCACATCAACAAGAGCGAATACGGCCATATCCTGACCATTGAGGATCCGATCGAGTTCGTCCACCAGAGCCAGCGCTGCCTGGTCAATCAGCGCGAGGTGCATCGCGATACGCTGGGCTTTAACGAAGC
>RXIX01000200.1 GCA_003989075.1 Candidatus Competibacteraceae bacterium
CAATTCAACTTGGAAGCCCTTAAATGAGGCGAAAAAGAAGGCTGGGTTGATCGTCGATTACCGGGAATACACCGCGAGCCCTAGAAAGCCCGAGGAGCCGAATGTCATCTTCATGATTACGTATCCGAACATGGCTGCTCTTGATCGAAGAGCCGAGGAGGATGCCATCGCTGCAGAGATGATCGGTACTGCAAAGGAACAGGACGCCGCGAGGATCGCGCGTAGCGCCTATCGAAAGCGTCTAGGCACTGAGTTGATCAGGGAAGTCATCTTGAAGTGAGTTCGTATTATCGTGTTGGGGCCTAACTATGCGTTCAAGCCGACCGCGGATCCAGCC
Source organism: Candidatus Competibacteraceae bacterium (assembly GCA_003989075.1). Classification (GTDB taxonomy): domain Bacteria; phylum Pseudomonadota; class Gammaproteobacteria; order Competibacterales; family Competibacteraceae; genus RXIX01. Next base: position 338 of record RXIX01000200.1, read on the forward strand.
ATCGCTTCGACCCGCCACACAGGCCGCGGCGGCTTAACACGGCGTTAGGCCGCAGGAGCAGGTTATGTCGCTTATCAAAGATTACCGCACCACAACTATTGAATCGCCCCGGCTTTCATGGAGGCCGGTTGGTTTAAGTTAAATGGCATCTGCCGTCATGGCGATTTGCCGGTAGTAGTTTGCCTCAGCTTCGGCCGGCGGGATATAGCCGATTGGTTCGAGTAGGCGATGGTGATTGAACCAGGACACCCATTCGAGCGTGGCCAGTTCGACGGCCTCCATCGTTTTCCAAGGGGCACGGCGGTGAATCAATTCTGCCTTGTAGAGGCCGTTGATCGTTTCCGCCAGCGCGTTATCGTAGCTGTCGCCACGACTGCCTACAGACGGCTCTATGCCCGCCTCGCCGAGGCGCTCGGTGTAGCGGATGGAAACATACTGCGATCCTCGATCGCTGTGATGTATCAAGGCGTCCGAGAGTTCTGGCTGCCGGGCATATAGCGCTTGCTCCAGCGCGTCGAGCACAAAGTCTGTACGCATGGAACGGCTGACGCGCCAGCCAACGATGCGCCGGGCGAAGACATCGATGACAAACGCCACATACAGCCAGCCTTGCCAGGTGGAGACATAGGTGAAATCCGACACCCACAACTGGTTCGGACGATCCGCCCTGAATTGACGATTGACCCGGTCCAGCGGACAGGGCACGGCTTTGTCAGGAATCGTGGTTCGCACCACCTTGCCACGCCTGACACCGGCCAATCCCAAACGTTTCATGAGCCGCTCAACCGTACAGCGGGCCACTTCAAGCCCTTCTCGGTTCAACTGGCGCCAGACCTTGTCGGCACCGTACACCTGCATGTTGGCTTGCCAGACCCGCTGGATCTGCGGCATCAAGCCATCATCACGCCGGGTACGGATACAACGCAGTGCCGGGTTGCGCTGACAAGCCGCATGCCGTCGATAGCCTGACGGGGCAACCTGCAAAACCTTGCAGATCGGCTCGACCCCATAGGTGTCGCGATGCTGATCAATGAAGCCTTTCAGGATTTGAGTCGGCGGTCGAGCTCCGCCTGGGCAAAAAACGCACTGGCCAGCTTCAGGATTTCATTGGCCCGACGCAATTCCTTGACCTCGCGCTCCAACGCCTTGATGCGATCTCGTTCTTCGCTGGTAACACCGTCGCGTGTTCCTGTATCGATCTCATGTTTGCGTACCCATTCGTGCAAGGTCTGGGTAGCACATCCAATCTTCGGAGCAATCGACTCAATCGCCGCCCAATGTGACGGGTATTCATGGCGGTGCTCCTGCACCATGCGAACAGCGCGCTCGCGAACTTCAGGGGAATACTTGTTTGATTTGTTCATGGCTCCATCTTCTCAGAGGTTGGAGCCTCCTCAAAACCCGGGGCGATTCACGTCTTCGGCCTCCATGCCGCCGTACTTCGCACGCCACGCGTAGAAGCTGGCCTGACTGAAGCCATGCTGCCGGCCCAGCTCCGATACCGCCATGCCGGCCTCGGCCTGCTTGATGAACCCGATGATCTGTTCCGTGGTGAATCGACTCTTGCGCATGTCCGTCCTCTCTGGATGACGGACTCTACCTAGCTTCGAGTGGTACGGCGACGTCCCCCCACCTTTGAGTAGCGCCGCGATCTGGAGTCCAATCCCCAACGACAAGGAGATTGGACGTGAAGAAGCGTTTTACCGAAGAACAGATCATCGGCTTCCTGCGTGAGGCCGAGGCCGGCCTGCCGGTCAAGGACCTGTGCCGCCGGCACGGCTTCAGCGAAGCCTCGTACTACCTGTGGCGCAGCAAGTTCGGCGGCATGAGCGTGCCCGACGCCAAGCGGCTCAAGGAGCTGGAGGCGGAGAACACCCGGCTGAAGAAGCTGCTGGCCGAGCAGATGTTCGAGAACGACGTGATCAAGGACGCCCTGCGAAAAAAGTGGTGACTGCACCGGCTCGACGCGAGCTGGTGCGGCATCTGGTGGACAAGGGGCTGAGCGAGCGGCGATCGCTGGCGGTGGTGCGCATGAGCGCCAGCGCCTACCGCTATGCGCCGCGTCCGGATCGCAACATTGAGTTGCGGGCGCGGATCCTGGCGCTGGCGCAGCGGCACACGCGCTACGGCGTCGGGATGATCCACCTCAAACTCAGGCAAGCGGGGCTGCTCGTGAACTACAAGCGCGTTGAACGGCTGTATCAGGAGGCGAAGCTGCAGGTGCGTCGCCGCAAGCGCAAGAAGGTGTTGCCGGGCGAGCGCCAGCCGCTGATCCGGCCGCTGGCGGCCAATCAGGTGTGGTCGATGGACTTCGTGTTCGACCGCACCGCCGAAGGCAGGGTCATCAAGTGCCTGACGATCGTCGATGACGCCACCCACGAGGCCATCGCGATCGAGGTCGAGCGCGCGATCTCCGGACTGAACCTGACGCGCGTGCTCGACCGTCTGGCCCTCACCCGTGGCCTGCCGCAGGTGATCCGCACCGACAACGGCAAGGAGTTCTGCGGCAAGGCGATGGCCACTTGGGCGCACGAACGCGGTGTGCAACTACGTCTGATCCAACCCGGCAAGCCGAACCAGAACGCCTACGTCGACTC
>RXIX01000201.1 GCA_003989075.1 Candidatus Competibacteraceae bacterium
AAGGACCAGGAAACCGACAGGATCTGGGGCGAGCGGCAGGGCGCCAAGGGCTACATCCTCAAGCCGGTCGAGGAAGATAAGCTCATCGAGGCGATCCGTCAGTTCCTGCCGAAGTAGCCGCGTCGACAGTCCTGCAGCCACGCCGGTAGCCGCGCCGCAGCACGGCAATCGCCGCGTTCAGTTCGCGCGCGTGCTGTTCATCACCACCACGATCCGGGTGATGGCGCATGGCCAGTCGCCGATACTGGCCTTCGATACACGCCGCATCGACCGGGTCGCGCAAGCCCAGTACCGCCAGTGCCGCTGCCCGTTGTCCAGCCACCAGCCGCTGGGTGTGAAACTCGCGCAGCAGCGCGGCCACTTCGGCGGCAGTCACCGTCGCCAGCCGCCGGATATCGGCATACCAGAACCCCATATCCGGCGCGCCTGCCACCAGCGCACTACTGGCATCCGCCCGTGCTTCCAGGGCGATCCGCAACGGATCGACACGCACGCTGCCCTGTCCTGCGCGCAAGCGGCGCTCCCGCAGCCGGTAAAGAGCGTGAAACAGCAGGTAATGACCACGAAACAGACTGAGCGGTTCACGGGCGCTGAACGTCGCGAACAGCGGCTCTTCGCGGCGCAGCAGGCTCAGTAGCGCGTGCTCACTCAAACCGGCCGGATACGCCACCAGCAGCGCCAGCAAACGGGCTTCCAGCGCCTGCAGCGCCGCTTCGGTCGGGATCGTGCCGTCCAATCAGCGCAGCGCCTGTCCGCCCGCGCTGCCCTGACCCGCATCCAGCGACCGCGCCAATCCCACCAGGCTAAGAAACTCACCGCGATAGCCGTAGGGATCGGCACCACGGGCATCACGGGCCAGCATCAGCACATCCCCATATCCGAACGTACCGGTATAGCGCCCGCCACGCAGCAATTGACCGAAACCCGCTACCGCCGCTGCGAAACGGAAACGCTCGCTGGTGTCGCGCCAATCCCCGGCAATCTGCGCGCGGCGGATCGGCCACTCCAGCAACTGACTGGCCTCGCTGTCCGGCTGCTTGTAACGCAGGCGCAGAAAGGCGATTTCATCGCTGCGCGGCGCGTCATCGGCGGCCGCCTTGCCATAACGCAAAGGTTCGGTCAGGGCGCCACCGCTACCCTTCAGGGCAAGTTCATACAGCGCCGTCACCGTGTGGCCAGCGCCGATATCACCCGCGTCCACCGCATCGTTGCTGAAATCCTCGCGGCGCAATAGCCGGTTCTCATAGCCGATCAGCCGGTATTCCTCGACCTGCGCCGGATTGAACTCGACCTGGATTTTCACATCCTTGGCGATGGTCAGCAGCGTAGCGCTCATCTGCTCGACCAGCACCTTGTTGGCTTCCTGCAGGGTGTCGATATAGGCATAGTTGCCATTACCGGCATCGGCGAGCTGTTCCATCAGTTGATCATTGTAATTGCCGGTGCCAAAGCCGAGCGTGGTCAGGGCGACACCGCTCTTGCGCTCGTTTTCCACCAGATTCTTCAGCGCCTCGAAACTGACCGTACCCACATTGAAATCGCCATCGGTGGCCAGGATCACCCGGTTGACACCGTTTTTGACCAGACCCTGGCGGGCCAGACTGTAGGCCAGTTGAATACCGGCGCTGCCATGGGTCGAACCGCCCGCACTGAGCTGTTCCAGCGCCGTTTCGATTTTCGCCTTCTGATCGCCAGCGGTCGGTTCCAGCACCACGCCCGCCGCACCGGCATACACCACGATCGCTACCTTGTCCTCGGGGCGCAACTGTTGCAGCAGCAGCTTGAACGATGATTTGAGCAGACCGAGCTTGTTGGGCGCTTCCATCGAGCCGGACACGTCGATCAGAAACACCAGATTGGCCGGCGGCAGCCTGGTTTTTGGCAGATCGTAGCCCTTGATGCCAATGGCCAGCAGCACGGTTTTCGGGTTCCACGGCGCCGGGGCCAATTCGGTATTGACCCGGAATGGCGGCTGACGGCTGTCCGGCAGCGGGTAGTCGTAATCGAAGTAATTGATCAGCTCTTCGACGCGCACCGCATCGCGCGGCGGCAACTGGCCGGCGTTGAGCATGCGGCGCACATTGGCATAGGCACCGGTGTCCACGTCGATGCTGAACGTCGATACCGGCTGCTCGGCGACACGCTTGACCGGGTTATCTTCCTGATGGGCGTACTGCTCACGATCCGTCGCAGTGCTGGCGGCGCGCAGGGCATCCAGTTCTGGACTCGACGCGACAGGCACAGTGCTCATTGGGCTGGCGTTCGAATTGGCAGCCTGGGCACGCATCTCGGCCACCGGCGGCGGTGGCGGCGATACCGGAACCGGCGGTGGCGTCGTGGCGATCTGGGCCGGCGATGGACCCGGCGGCGGGGCCTGTTCGGCTTTTGGCGTGCCGGGTGGACTGGAATTTGGTGAACAGGCGGCCAGCAGAAACGCTGCCAGAACACCGGCAAGCGGCAGAATCGGGCTTTGCGATATGCGCATGCGGATCACCTCGAAATTGGACGGCGTTAAGCGCTACCAGGAGCCGCGACGCACTGCCAGGCGGGAAAACTCAGCGACGGCGCGGGCGGCATGTCTACAGTGTCAGGACTTTCGCTTGGTGTTTCAGCTCATTGATTTTCTAATATACGGGATTTGCGCTTTTCGTCATTCCCGCGTATGCGGGAATCCAGTAGCTTGTTGAAAAGAATGGATACCCGCTTTCGCGGGTATGACGGAAAAAGTCAGGTAAGCGAAAGTCCGGTAGTGGTTCAAATTTGGATGTTATAGACTGAAAGGATCAAGCTGATCCACGAAAGGTACGATCATGGTAACCCTCACCTTACGCTGTCCGTACTGTGCGAGTGACCGGCTCATCCGGTACG
>RXIX01000202.1 GCA_003989075.1 Candidatus Competibacteraceae bacterium
AATTTAAGAAAAATCACTACTCTACACCAAATTCTAAAGCAACTGCTTATACCCTCTTTGGAGATATATCTAGATCTCATGGCAGGAATGACAATGCGTTACATTTTTATAAATTAGCTTGGAATGAAACAGGTTATTTTAATGATGATGTTCAAAAAGGTTTTCTTTGTGTCAAACTTGCTAATGCTTATTATGCAACAGGTGATACAGCAGAAGGTAGGAAGTTTTATGACAAAGCAATTGATTATGTTGATGATGCAGAGAACGCTCCTCAATTAAAAGCAGAAATCTCCAAAATTTGGAATACAAATTAAATCGCGATTGACACATCCACTGATTCCCACGCTCCCGCGTGGGAACCCAATCCCCAGTCACTCCAGTGGCCAGTCTGCACCGCCTGAGCGGTGCAAGCTGCATTCCCACGCGGGAGCGTGGGAACGATCAACAGGCGAATCGGGCAATGAAGGTCTCGATTTCCTGTTCCAGTTCGGCGCGCGCCCGCAGGCCGTGAATCCAGCGCTCGGGAATCGCCTCATAGCCCAGCGCTGCGCCCAGAATGGCCCCCAGCACGGCACCGCGATGGCAATTGTCGCCGCCGGCGTTGGTATTGGCGATCAGCGCCGCCTCGAAATCGTCCGCATAGCGCGCCGCCAGATACAGAACCGCCGGGAAGGACTGATCGATATAGCAGGCGGAACTCAGGCGGCCGCCGATCACGTCGAGATCGGATTTGCGCTCGCGCTCGACCTGCGCAAGCACCGCCGCCGCTGGAAATCCCAGCCGTTCGGCGAGGGCGCTGGCCAGCATGCCGATTTGAGGTTCGGAATCCTCGACCAGCCGCGCCAGCAGTTCGCCCAGTGCCCGCGCATAGCGTTCCAGCTTCTGAGAACGGTGGGTCAAGCGCAACTGGGTCAGCAGCGCCGCATCCAGTGCCGTCCGGTCGCCGGTCCGCACGGTTGCGAAGATCACCGGCGGCAGCGACACCAGCCCGCCGATCGAGGCGGTGTCGTGGCCTTCTGCGCCGGCGCAACGCTCGGGCGGCAGGCCACGGGCATAATGAGCAAAGAAATCGCGGTGGTAGGATTCGGCGTAAGTGTCGTTGTGGCTATCCGGCGCGGTCATGAAGGCGATGTAATCGCGCAGGAAATCGGCCGGATCGTAGCGCCCGGCCGCATTCATGGCCCGGATCAGTACCCGGACACACAACAGATTCAAGGTGTTGTCACCGGCCTGCATTCCCCGGTGGTAGTGGGTATTGGGCCGCCCCCAATAGGGCTTTTTGCCTTTGAGGATCACCCCGCCGATCACGTCGCCTTCCTGCGAACCGCGCCCGGATCGGGCTGTGCTGGCCAGGGCCATGATGGAATTCGGGTGGAAATCCTTGGGAGCCTGGTAGTCGCGGATTGTGCCGAAATCGCGTTGCAGGGCAGCTATGGTGTAGTACCAGTGCACCGGCATCGCCAGCGCATCGCCGACGAGCATGCCCCACAGGGCGCCCCGGAAGCGGTCTGCAGAAGTCGGAGTTGACATGGTTGTTCCTCTTTATTCGCATCGCCAGCGCGCATTGCGGTATTAGGCCGTAGGCGGGGTTTGTTGCGCACCCGGTCAGCGCCCGGATTGCGTTTTCATTGAGGGTTTCGCGGCCGCGCAAGTTCCCGCACGCAGCCCGTCGTTGCAACAGTCGCTGCACCCTGTGCAGATTGTGTACTGCACCTGCCTGCAGGGCCGGGCGCAGTATCCTCGCTTCACAATGCAAATGAGACAACACGCGTGAGCCTGCAACCGCTTGACCCGATATATACGCCACTCAGCGGCGTCAACCTGATTGAAGCCAGTGCCGGCACCGGCAAAACCTACACCATTACCGCGCTGTATGTGCGGCTGGTGGTCGAGGCAGCATTGCCGGTCAGGCGTATTCTGGTGGTCACCTATACCCGGGCAGCGACCAAGGAATTGCGTGATCGCATTCGCACTCGGCTCAGTGAAATTCGCGCCGCGTTTCTGCGCGGCCATGCGCTCGATGATGAATTGGCCACGCGCCTGCTGGATTTACAGCCGGATCGCGAAATTGCACTACGTCGCTTACACAATGCCGTGCGCGGTTTCGATGAGGCCGCCATTTACACCATCCACGGCTTTTGCCAGCGCGCGCTTGGCGATAACGCCTTTGAAAGCGGCCTGACTTTTGAAACCGAGTTGCGCGCCGATATCAGCGATCTGTTGCAGGAAATCATTGAAGATTTCTGGCGGCGTGAGTTTTATACGGCTCCGCCATTTCTGGTCGACTATCTGCTGGAGAAGAAATACAGCCCGGACCGCCTGCGCCGGGAAATTGAAAGCTATCTAGGCAAGCCCTATCTGCAAGTAGTCACGCCGAGCATTACACTGGATGACGCAACACTGCAACGTGACTTTAGTGCAGCCTTTGAAGCGGCAAAGACTCTGTGGCAGCAACAGCGCGGCGCGATTGAAGCAGCGCTGCAATCACCGGCCCTGAATCGCAACACCTATAAGCTGAACGATATTCCAAACTGGCTGGCGGAGATGGACGTCTATCTGAACGGGCCGCCCTCGCTGATCGTATTTGAAAAATTCGGTCATTTCACCACAACCGAGTTGCGCGACAAGACCAAAAAAAACCAGACGACGCCTGCGCATCCATTTTTCGATGCCTGCGAAACGCTGCAAACGGTTATCACAGCACTGCAGGACTATTGCCAACATCAAATACTGGCCCGGCTGCTCGATTGGTGTAATCGTGAACTGGCCAGCCGCAAGCGTCAGCAGCAACTGCAGTCCTACGATGATCTGCTGCTCAATCTCAATGCG
>RXIX01000203.1 GCA_003989075.1 Candidatus Competibacteraceae bacterium
CAGGCAGTAGATCCCGACGTTTTAATTTGGAAATGCTCTGTACTGGGCCATACCAGCAGATCTTGAATGCTTCCTCTTTAAAAGTGGCTGGTTGATAAAAAGCCAGGTAGCGTATTGTGCCTTCCCTGACCATTTTTGGCGCATATTTAACCGGAATCCGATACCATTTTTCCCTGAATAAAAGATCAAGATCACGCCTGTATTTCAGCAAGGCAATAAGCGTGTCCTTTTCTTCATTGTTGTTCTGGTGGAAGCGTTTGGCCATGCATTGTTTACCGTCATGGTTGAATCAGTGCGCTATATATACACAGGCTTTTCACCGAAGTAACAACTGATTGACGTGTTGCAATTTTATTCAGGAACGAGCAGTTTTCATGCGGCGAAGCAGGGTGGACATTGCCCACCCTGCTGTTCACCATTTCTACAGCAGGATCACGCCGCGAGGCGCAGGTTCAGTTCCTCGATCACCTTCTGTGCGGCAACCGGAATCACCGTGCCGGGGCCGAAAATGGCAGCGGCGCCATTGGCCTTGAGGTACTCATAGTCCTGGGCGGGGATAACGCCGCCAATCACCACCATGATGTCCTCGCGGCCCAGCTTCTTCAGCTCGGCGACCAGTTGCGGCAGCAGGGTCTTGTGTCCGGCAGCCAGCGAACTCATGCCGACGACGTGCACGTCGTTTTCCACCGCCTGTCGGGCTACTTCCTCCGGGGTCTGGAACAGCGCGCCGATATCCACATCGAAGCCAAGATCGGCGAATGCGGTCGCAATGACCTTCGCACCGCGGTCATGGCCATCCTGACCCAGCTTGGCGACCAGGATGCGTGGCCGGCGGCCTTCGTTCTTTTCGAACTCATCGGCCATCTGCCGGACCTTGGCGATTTCTTCATTTTCGCCAAACTCGCTGCTGTAGACGCCGGAAATGGCGCGGATCACCGCCTTGTGCCGGCCAAACACCTTCTCCATTGCGTCGGAGATTTCGCCCAGCGAAGCCCGCGCGCGCGCCGCTTCGACCGCCTTTTCCAGCAGATTGCCGGAACCGCTGGACGCGGCCTCGGTGATGGCGCTCAGGCAGGCTTTCACCTTGGCTTCGTCACGGTTGGCGCGCAGCTTGTGCAGACGCTGCACCTGTGCTTCGCGCACGGCGGTGTTGTCGATGTTGAGGATGTCGAGCGGATCTTCCTTGGCCAGCCGGTACTTGTTGACGCCGACGATGGTTTCCTTGCCGGAGTCAATCTGCGCCTGACGCCGCGCCGCTGCTTCCTCGATGCGCATCTTCGGCAGGCCGGTTTCGATGGCCTTGGTCATGCCGCCGAGGCTTTCCACTTCCTGAATATGGCCCCAGGCGCGCTTGACCAGTTCGTTGGTCAGCGCCTCGACATAGTAGGAACCGCCCCAGGGATCGAGCACCTTGCAGATCGCCGTTTCATCCTGCAGATAGAGCTGGGTGTTACGGGCGATGCGCGCCGAGAAATCGGTCGGCAGGGCGATGGCCTCGTCCAGGGCGTTGGTGTGCAGCGACTGGGTGTGGCCAAGTGCTGCCGCCAGCGCCTCGACGCAGGTGCGGGTGACGTTGTTGAACGGATCCTGTTCGGTCAGGCTCCAGCCCGAGGTCTGGCTATGCGTGCGCAGCGCCATCGACTTCTCGTTCTTGGGATCGAACTGCTTGATGATCTTGGCCCACAGCAGCCGCCCGGCGCGCATCTTGGCTACTTCCATGAAGTAGTTCATGCCGATAGCCCAGAAGAACGACAGACGCGGGGCGAAGGTATCGACGCTCATCCCGGCCTTGATGCCGGTACGCACATATTCCAGCCCGTCGGCCAGGGTATAGCCCAGTTCCAGATCCGCAGTGGCGCCGGCTTCCTGCATGTGGTAGCCGGAGATCGAGATGCTGTTGAATTTCGGCATCTCCTTGGAGGTGTAGGAGAAGATGTCGCCGATGATGTGGATCGACGGTTCCGGCGGATAAATGTAGGTGTTGCGCACCATGTACTCTTTCAGAATATCGTTCTGAATGGTACCGGTGAGCTTGTCATGGGCAACGCCCTGTTCCTCGGCGGCGACGATGTAGAAGGCCATCACCGGCAGCACCGCGCCGTTCATGGTCATCGACACTGACATCTGATCGAGCGGAATACCGCCGAACAGGATTTCCATATCCAGAATCGAATCGATGGCCACACCGGCCTTGCCGACATCGCCGACCACGCGCGGATGATCGGAGTCATAGCCGCGGTGGGTGGCCAGGTCAAAGGCAATCGACAGGCCCTTCTGGCCGGCAGCCAGGTTGCGGCGGTAGAAGGCGTTGGATTCCTCGGCGGTGGAGAAGCCGGCGTACTGGCGTACCGTCCACGGCTGGGCCACGTACATGGTCGGATAGGGGCCGCGCAGGAACGGCGCTACGCCGGCCACATAGCCCAGATGCGACAGGCCCTGCAGATCAGCGGCGGTATACAGGGGCTGGACGTCGATATGCTCCATGGTCGCTGAGACCAGGTGTTCGAGCGTCTTGCCGGTGGTCTTTTCCACCGTCGCCTTCCACTCGGCGAAGCTGGGCTTGGAGAAGTTCAGGCCATAGTCCAGGGTGGTGAAGTCCGGTGACATGCTCATTGGGCGACCCCCATGTTCTTCTGCAGGTTCGACAGCAGCGCCTGGCAGTTGGCGTTCAGGTGGATGAAGTCAGCAATACCGGCGGCCTTGAAGGCTTCGACATGCTCAGCCGGGTAGCCGGCCAGCAGGATGCTCAGATCGGGCTTGGCCTGTTTGAGCGCCTGCACCAGGGCCGGCACGATGTCGGGATAGCTGGCATCGGTG
>RXIX01000204.1 GCA_003989075.1 Candidatus Competibacteraceae bacterium
CTGCTGGAGTCGGTCAGATCGCCGTGGTGGAGAATGAAGCGCCGGTTGGCTTCGTGCGGATCCTGATAGAGGTGGTCAATACGATCGGTGTTGAACAGCGAGCTGCGGCGCTTGATACCGTGGACGATATAGCCCTTGGCGAGCAGAAACTCGGCGAGATAGGCGCCATCCTGACCGGTGATGCCGGTGATGAGCGCGACTTTTGCGTTAGACATAATCACTTTTTCCATCATGATATTAGGCTAAGGTGTCCAGTTCCGCCCGGGTCATTTCCTGGATCAGCGCCGTGAACGGGGTCTGCGGAGACCAGCCAAGCACGGTGCGGGCCTTGCTGGCATCGCCGACCAGTTGCAGCGGTTCTGCAGGGCGCAGAAAGTGGGCGTCAAATTTGACATGGTTTCGCCAGTCGAGCGCAAGTGCGGCGAAAGCGGTTTCGATCACGTCCTGGACGCTATGCAGTTTCCCGGTGGCAAACAGGTAATCGTCTGGGGTCGCATGCTGCAGCGATAGCCACATGCCGCGCACATAGTCGCGGGCATGTCCCCAGTCGCGCTGTGCACGGGTATCGCCAAGGGTCAGTTCATTCTGCAGGCCCTTTTTGATCGCGGCGGCAGCGCGGCAAATTTTGCGGGTGACGAAGTTTTCTCCACGACGCGGCGATTCGTGATTGAACAGAATGCCGTTGACTGCGAACAGGCCATGCGTTTCCCGGTAGATGCGCACCATCTGTGTAGCGAAAGCCTTGGCACAGCCGTAGGGGTTAATCGGGGCGAAGGGCGTCGTTTCGGTTTGCGGAACCTGGCTTGGCCGACCAAACAGCTCGCTGGATGCGGCATGGAAAAAGCGCGGTGGATCAGGCAGGTCGCGCAGGATTTCCAGCAGGCGCAGGGTGCCCATGGCGGTGAATTCACAGGTGGTTTCGGGAATTTCGAAACTGAGGCCGACGTGGCTTTGCCCGGCGAGATGGTAAAGTTCCTGCGGTTTGACCTTGAACAGCACCCGGCGCAGGGTAGTGGGGTCGTCGAGGTCGGCGTAATGCAGAAAGAGGCGCCGATTGTAGATCGTCGCATCGGCGTACAGGTGAGCAAGGCGGCTGCGTTCGAGGCTACTGGTGCGGCGTACGGCACCATGCACGTCGTAGCCTTGACCGAGCAACAACTCGGTCAGATAAGAGCCGTCCTGACCGGTAATTCCAGTGATAAAGGCAATCTTGGTCATTCAGCAGGGTTCCTTAACCATATTCGTTGACCATACTGCTGTTCATGTCCAGACACCATCGCCGATGCTGCGAATGATTGATTCCGGGACACGGGACGCATGCCTACGGGCATGAATTCCCTACTCAATAGCATCAACCCGTCTCATTCTTCACATTCATCATCAAGGCCATACCCAAAAACGCCACATCGCCGCCGACGGTGACCAGTCGTCCCAGCAGCACCGCCAGCAGGAGTTCAGTTTGGCCGACGCTGCCTTTCAGCAGGGCCAGCAGCACCAGTTCCCGCACGCCCACGCCAGCGGGCGCACCGGGGGTGACCAGACCGGCCAGCCAAGCCAGTACATAAGCGCCGATCACCGGGAGCAGGAGGGTTTCTGATCCAGCGGTAGTTGCGTCCACCAGACGGATCAGCGCAACGAACAGCGCGCCGGAGATTGCCAGAAAAACCGTATACCAGCCCAGCGCGCGCGCGACGGGCGGACCGATAATATGCCACAGCATGGCCGCCGCACCGCCGAGTGCCACCAAAAACAGTACCAGGGCCACTGTTGTGGAAAATCCCGGCGCTAACAGGGGTAGCGTCAAGGTACCAAACAGGGCACCGGTTGCTGCAATCAAGCCCAGTTCCCAGGCGGTGGATTTTGCCAGGGGCCAACCAGGCAGGCCCGCTGCCAGCCCCAGCGCCTGCCGCCCAGCCAGATGCATGATATTGCCGGGGACGTATTTGGCGATCTGGGACATGCCATAGACTTTGATCGTCCAGCGGCGTGATGGACGGACACCAAACTGATCAAGCAGATCCCACCAAGCCAGTGCCAGCAGCAGATTGGACAAGCCGTAGATCAAAGCCAGCCCGGTGATAGTCAGCCAAGCGCTGCCATTGAAGCGGGCAAGGTCAATCTCGGCGGCTTGATCACGCAGTCGCATGGCGACAAAGATGATCCCGGTGATTGCCAGGAGCGCTCCGGCTCCGTGCAAGCTACGTTTTAAAATGGGAGACACAGCGCGGGACTAGCGATAAGGACGGCACAGCAGCACAGTCCAAGGCAACGGGCTTTTGACTTGGACGATTTCAAAATATCTGGATACCAGGCGTAAAAAACTCCGTTTTGACCAGTGTTGGATATGGCCAGGAGAATTTCCCCACTGACTCAGATAGGTAGCTCTTGCCATATTCATAGCGCGCCAGATCGGTTCTCTGGGAACACTGAGCAAGTACCAGTTTGCGTTAAAGGAACGTAACCGATCCAGCCCAATATCAGGATCATATAAATGCTCAAGAACTTCACAACATACAACAAGATCAAAATGACTGTCACATGTTAAAGTTTCCAGTGGCCCGACCTGGTAGCTCACTCTGGTATTATGGTAGTGGTTTAATTTAGAATGTTTTGATGTTCCAAGTTGTAGCGATGCAAGAAGAGTTGGATGGTGATTTCGTGCATTTTGGGGCATTTGGAAAACGAAAGGGTCTTGCGCACGAGCCGCCCGAGGCGCTGGCGCAGGGTATTGTTGAAGCGTTCGATGTGGTTGGTGGGGCCTTTGGAGTACGCGGCCTGATGCTGGCC
>RXIX01000205.1 GCA_003989075.1 Candidatus Competibacteraceae bacterium
AGTGGACAGTGGCGACGATTGCGGACTGAGAGAGGTCATGTTCCGATGGCGATGAGCAGTCAGAAATTTATTGCCCGCAACCGGGCACCGCGCGTGCAGATTGAGTACGACGTCGAGGTGTACGGCTCGCAGAAGAAGGTGCAATTGCCCTTTGTGATGGGCGTGCTGGCCGATCTGTCCGGTAAGCCGGTCGATCCGCTGGCGCCGGTGGCCGATCGCAAGTTCCTGGAAGTCGATGTTGATAACTTCGATAGCCGCATGAAGGCGATGAAGCCCCGGGCAGCGTTCCGGGTGCCCAATACCCTGACCGGTGAGGGCGATCTGAGCATCGACATCACCTTCGAGAGCATGGACGACTTCTCACCGGCGGCGGTGGCGCGCAAGGTCGATTCGCTCAACAAGCTGTTGCAGGCCCGTCAGCAGCTTTCCAACCTGATGACCTACATGGATGGCAAGACCGGCGCCGAGGAGCTGATTGCCAAGGTGCTCAACGATCCGACCCTGCTGCAGTCGCTGGTGGCCGCGCCCAAGCCCCAGGACAGCGCCAAGCCTGCCGAGGAGTGATGCGCCATGGCTGATACCGATGCGAACGTCCAGCTCCAGGGCGGCGCCACCGAAACGCTGGAAGTCAGCGAGTTTTCCTCGTTGCTGCAGCGCGAGTTCAAGCCCAAGACCGATCAGGCCAAGGAAGCGGTCGAGCACGCGGTGCGTACCCTGGCCGAGCATGCACTGCAACATACGACCCTGATCTCGCATGACGTGATCAAGTCGATCGAGTCGCTGATTGCCGCCATTGACCAGAAGATGAGCGAGCAGATCAACCAGATCATCCATCACGCCGATTTCCAGCAGCTCGAAAGCGCCTGGCGCGGTCTGCACTATCTCGTCAACAACACCGAAACCGACGAGATGCTCAAGATCCGGGTGATGAACATTTCCAAGAAGGAGCTGCATAAGACCGTCAAGAAATTCAAGGGCACGGCCTGGGACCAGAGCCCGATCTTCAAGAAGGTGTATGAAGAGGAATATGGCCAGTTTGGCGGCGAGCCCTTCGGCTGTCTGGTGGGCGACTATTACTTCGACCACAGCCCAACCGATGTCGAGCTGTTGCGTGAAATGTCGCAGATTGCAGCAGCCTCACACACACCGTTTATCGCCGCCGCGGCGCCGACGGCGATGCAGATGGATTCCTGGCAGGAGCTGAGCAACCCGCGCGACCTGACCAAGATCTTCCAGACGCCCGAATATGCCGCCTGGCGTTCACTGCGCGAGTCCGAGGATTCGCGCTACATCGGGCTGGCCATGCCCCGCTTCCTGGCGCGGCGGCCCTATGGCGCCAAGTCCGATCCGGTCGAGGAATTCGACTTCGAGGAAGAGGTCGAGGGTGCCGAGCACAGCCGCTACTGCTGGGCCAACTCGGCCTATGCCATGGCCACCAATATCACCCGCGCCTTCAAGATGTACGGCTGGTGCACGCGGATTCGCGGTATTGAATCCGGCGGCGCGGTGGAGAATCTGCCCACCCACACCTTCCCGACCGATGACGGTGGCGTGGACATGAAATGTCCGACCGAGATCGCCATCAGCGACCGGCGCGAGGCGGAGCTGGCCAAGAATGGCTTCATGCCGCTGATCCACAAGAAGAACACCGACTTTGCCGCCTTCATCGGCGCACAGTCGCTGCAGAAACCGGCTGAGTACGACGACCCCGATGCTACCGCCAACGCCAACCTGTCGGCGCGGCTGCCGTATCTGTTCGCAACCTGCCGCTTCGCCCATTACCTCAAGTGCATGGTGCGCGACAAGATCGGCTCCTTCAAGGAACGCGACCAGCTACAGCTCTGGCTGCAGGAATGGATTTACAACTATGTCGATGGCAACCCGGCCATTTCCAGCGATGAGACCAAGGCCATGAAGCCGCTGGCCGCTGCTGAGGTCGTGGTGGAAGAGGTGGAAGGCAACCCGGGCTACTACACCTCGAAGTTCTTCCTGCGCCCGCACTACCAGTTGGAAGGCTTGACCGTGTCGCTGCGCCTGGTGTCGAAGCTGCCTTCGATCAAGGGTGGCTGAGGCCGGGGCCATGGCCGGGCTGGGCCAGAATGGACCCCGCGCGGGTTCATTCTGGATGAACGGCCCGCTGCCGGGAGTCTGAAAGGGCTTAAAACCAGGGTGTCAGGGTTGGCATGCAAGCTGCAAACATCTGATTCACGACGACGGAGTTTCCCAGGTTCTTCCTGCGCGAAAGCGCGTGGCAAGGCGACCGTCGGGCGAAGCGACGGATGACCCGTTTCACTGGACCACACTGCGAGGATACGACGATGGCTGATGCATTTTTGAAGATTGGCGATGTGAAAGGCGAGTGCAAGGATGCCGAGTACAAGGAATGGATCGAGGTGCTGAGCTGGAGCTGGGGCGCGTCGCAGTTGGGTACGGCGGGCCATGGCACCGGCCTGGGCGCGAGCAAGGTGAGCCTGAATGACTTCAGCTACACCATGAATTTCTGCGCGGCCTCGCCGCAACTGCTGCTGTCCTGCTGCTCGGGGCATCACTATCCCGAGGCAACGCTGGTGATGCGCAAGCCGACCGGCAAGGATGGTGGACAGAAGAAGTTCCTGGAGTTCAAGTTCAAGGAAGTGATGGTCAGCAGCTACCAGACCGGTGGCAGCGAAGGCGCGGGTTTGCCGATTGAAAGCCTGTCGCTGAACTTCACCAGCATGACCCAGGAATACTTCACCCAGGATGAGAAGGGCGC
>RXIX01000206.1 GCA_003989075.1 Candidatus Competibacteraceae bacterium
GGCAGCGGCTACATCTTCACCGGCTGGAGCGGTGCGGGCTGCAGCGGCACCGACCCCTGCGCGGTCACCATGGACGCCGCCAAGAGCCTCACCGCCACCTTCCTCAGCAACCGCAGCCTCGCGGTCACCACGGTTGGCAACGGCAGCGGCACGGTCAGCAGCGCCCCGGCGGGCATCACCTGCGGCGCGGACTGCGACGAGACCTACGCCCTCAACACCGTCGTCACCCTCACGGCCACCCCCGCAGCCGACTCCGTCTTTGTTGGCTGGGACGGCGCCTGTAGCGGCACCGGCCTCTGCACGGTGACCATGGACACCGCCAAGAGCGTCCAGGCCCGCTTCAACCTGGCCAACGAACTCACGGTTGCGGTCCAGACCAGTGGCGGCGCGACCGGCACGGTCAGCAGCAGCCCCGCCGGCATTGCCTGCGGCGCGGACTGCGCCGAAGTCTACGCCGTCAACACCGTCGTCACCCTGACCGCTGTTGCCGGCAACGCCACCTCCATCTTTGCCGGCTGGGGCGGTGCCTGCAGCGGCACCACGGCGACCTGCACGGTCACCATTGACGGCGCCAAGAGCATCACCGCCTACTTTGCCCCGGCCAACACGCTGATCATCGAGAAGACCGGCACCGGCAGCGGCACGGTCACCAGCAGCCCCGCCGGTATCGACTGCGGTGTGGATTGCATGGCGACCTACGCGACCAACACCCAGGTCACCTTGACGGCCACCCCGCAACCTGGATCGAGCTTCGTCCGCTGGATTGCGGTTGATGGTCCCTGTGATGGCAGCACGTCCACGACCTGCACCTTTACGGTCACTGCTGCCAATATACCGGTGATCAAGGCCCGGTTTAGTCTCAATACCTACACCCTCACGGTGACCAAAGCCGGCGCGGGTGCCGCGACCAGCACCGTCACTAGCAGTCCGACAGGCATCGATTGCGGTACAACCTGCGCGGCTGATTTTGCACAAGGCGGGTCGGTCACGCTGACGGCTGTGGCGGGATCGGGTTTTGTGTTCACCGGCTGGACGGGCGTCTGCACGGGTACTGATCCCTGCACGGTGCTGATGGATGCTGCCAAGAGTGTCACGGCGACCTTCGTGGAACCTCAAACCCTGACGGTGGCGAAAGAGGGTAATGGCAGCGGCACGATCACCAGCAGTCCGACGGGTATCAACTGTGTTAACGGCGTTGATGACCCACCCAACGGCAGCGTTTGCGAAAGCGTATTTCCGATCTATAGCACTGTGACGCTGATCGCTACCCCGAAGGGCAATTCAGACTTTGCCGGCTGGTACGGTGAGTGTGGTGGCGATAACCCGACGGATGGTGAAGACTTGGCTGTCTGCACGGTCACCATGGAAAAAGCCAAACTGGTGCGGGCGCGCTTTAACCTGCCACAGGAATTGGCGGTGGCCGTTGATGCGGCGCCCGGATCAACAGGTCAAGTCACCAGTGCTCCGGCAGGCATTAAATGCAGCGATAATAGTTATGGCACGGGCTGCACCAAGGTTTTCAGTCCGAGTACCTCGGTCACACTGACGGCGGTGCCCGAGGGTGCCAATTCAATATTTGTCGGCTGGGGTCAGGACTGCACCGGCACGTCTCCGACATGCACCGTAGTCATTCCTCCAACGAGTGCCGCCACGGATAACTCCGTTAGCGCCACCGCCTACTTTGCCCCGACCAACAGCCTCATCGTCAACAAAGCCGGCACCGGCAGCGGCACAGTGACCAGCAGCCCCGCCGGCATCGACTGCGGTGTGGATTGTGTGGAGACCTACGCGGCCAATACCTTGGTCACCCTCACGGCGACGGCCCAGACGGGATCCACCTTCACCGGCTGGAGCGATACCGATGGCCGTTGCACGGATGTTGCCCCCACCTGTCAGGTATCGGTCAGTTCTATCAAGACGGTCACGGCCACGTTTACGCTGGACACCTACCCGCTGACGATCACCATGGCCGGCACGGGTACGGGCACGGTTGCGCGTGATCCAGTGGGCACGGCCTGCACAGCGCCGGAAACCTGCACCGCCAAATACAACCACGGCACGCTCGTCACCCTCACGGCCACGGCCGGCAGCGGCATCTTCACCGGCTGGAGCGGTAGCGGCTGCAGCGGCACCGACCCCTGCACGGTCACCATGGACGCCGCCAAGAGTGTCACGGCGACCTTCCTCCCGGATCGCACCCTGACTGTCACCAAGGTTGGCAACGGCAGCGGCACGGTCACCAGCAGCCCAATCGGCATTGAATGCGGCAGCGACTGCAGCGAGATCTACGCCCTCAACAGCGTGGTCACGCTCTCGCCGAGCGCGCAACCCGGCTCCACCTTCGTCGGCTGGGACGGCGCCTGCAGCGGCACGGCCACCTGTACGGTGACCATGGACACCGCCAAGAGCGTCCAGGCCCGCTTCAACCTGGCCAACGAACTCACGGTCAAGGTTATAGCGAGTGGAGCGAGCGGCACGGTCAGCAGCGTACCGCCGGGGATCAACTGCACGGCATCGAGTGGTGATTGCGCCGAAGTCTACGCCGCCAACACCACGGTCACGCTCAGTGTCACACCGGGTGCCAACGCCATCTTTGCGGGTTGGGCGGAAGCCTGCGCCAGCGCCGGAACGGCCCTGAGTTGCACGGTCACCATTGACGGCGCCAAGAGTGTCACCGCCTACTTTGCCCCGGCCAACAGCCTCACGGTCAACAAAGTCGGCACTGGCAGCGGCACGGTCAGCAGCAGC
>RXIX01000207.1 GCA_003989075.1 Candidatus Competibacteraceae bacterium
AGTTGCTGCTGAATTTGGTCTTGCGGCTCATGGCCTGCTGCGCTTTGCGCAAGGCCGTTTTATGCCGCTTGAAACTGACCTGTACTGAGCGAAGCCGAAGTAAGGACGAGGCTTGCCGCGCACCGGGTCAGGACTTTCGCTTGGTGTTTCAGCTCATTGATTTTCTAATATACGGGACTTTCGCTATTCGTCATTCCCGCGTATGCGGGAATCCAGTAGCTTGTTGAAAAGAATGTATACCCGCTTTCGCGGGTATGACGGAAAAAGTCAGGTCAGCGAACGTCCTGAAAGTAAACAATTTCGGTTATCAGCCACCGCGCCGCCAACCCGCAAGGCCCAGCGCCGCGACCCGTGCGCGTCATGCCCGATACCCTGCTCCACGTCCAGCTTGGGCAAGCGCTCCAGCCAATGCTGAATCGGGGTGCGAAAACCGGTCTTGGGCCGCTGCAGGATCGCCTCCGGCAGCGGCAAACGTGGACTGCCGCCCAACAGCATTTTGCCGCTTAGTTGGCGTTCCGCCACCAGCAGCGGCGCCAGTTGCCGCAAGACCTCCACATCCACCAGCGGCACCCGGATTTCCAGCGAATGCGCCATCCCTGCCCAGTCGGCATCGCGCAGCAACTGGTTGCGCATGTACAGCGCTGCTTCCAGCGTCGCAACCCGGCTAAACGGCGTTCCCGGATCGGGTGCCAGCAGCGCGCCGATGTACGGCAGCGGACGCAGGCGTTGCAACCCATCCCGCGCCCGCTCGACTCCCATCAGATCCGGCAACTCCCAAGGCATGAACAGCCCGCGCCGCAGCAGGTAGGCACCTGGGTAGCTGCCACCATATTCGAGTAGACTCAGCGCCTTCGGCGAGAGATGCGCCCTGCCGGCGGCTGTAAACAGGCCATGGCCAAGGCGGCGCAGCAAACGGCCCAGGCCGGGAATGCGCGCGGGTGCGCCCAGCACACGCACCCAGCGCGGAATATCGCGGAATGATGGATATCCGCCCAACAATTCATCACCGCCCAGCCCCGAAACCGCCACTTTCAAACCCTGCTCGCGCGCCGCCTTACTGACGAACCAGGTGTTGATGCCGTCGATACTGGGCTGATCCATCGCTGCCAGAATGCGCGGCAAATCGGCGTAAAATTCCGCTTCCTCGACTACCCGCGTCACCTGCCGGGCGCCGTACAGTGCCGCCACCTGCTGCGCCAGCGGCGCTTCGTCATCGGCCCGGTTGCGGAATTCGCCAAAGGCCAGGGTTACCGCCTGGATATCCGCCTGTCCGGTATCGCGCATCAGTCCAAGCAGCGCCCCCGAATCAACGCCCGCCGACAAGAAAACGCCGACCGGTACATCGGCCAGCAGGTGATGCCGCACCGAATCCAGCAGGATCTCGCGGACTTGCGCCTGTAGCGCCGCACCCGTCAGCGCGCGCGGTTCCTGCACGGCGCGATGCAATACATCGGCGATAGAAAAATAGGCGCGGGGCTGTTCAAGACCGTGCGCATCCGCCCATAAGGTGCAACCGGCGGGCAAGGCGCTGATGTCGCGATAGATCGTGAACGGCTCCGGCACACTGCCAAACAGATAGAATCCGGCCTCGCCCGCCGGATCCCATTCCGCAGACACCACGCTGCCCGCACGCAATGCCTGCGTCTGCGAGGCGAAACGCAGGCTGCGCCCATCATCGGCATAGTAAAGCGGCTTAATGCCATAGGGATCGCGCGCCAGCAATAAGCCA
Source organism: Candidatus Competibacteraceae bacterium (assembly GCA_003989075.1). Classification (GTDB taxonomy): domain Bacteria; phylum Pseudomonadota; class Gammaproteobacteria; order Competibacterales; family Competibacteraceae; genus RXIX01. Next base: position 1,730 of record RXIX01000207.1, read on the forward strand.
CCCCGGCGTGCATCCCATAGGGCGAAGGCAAACATACCGCGCAGCGCGTCGACCATGGCCACGCCACGCTCGGCGTACAGGTGCAGCAGCACCTCGGTATCGGAATCGGATTGAAAGACCCGGCCCGCTGCTTCCAGATCCCGGCGCAGCGCCTGGTAGTTGTAGATTTCGCCGTTGAAAGTCACGACCAGCGCACCATCGGCGCTCACCATGGGCTGGGCGCCGCGCGCGGACAAATCGATGATCGACAGTCGCCGGTGCCCGAAGGCAACCCGATCTGTGCTGGAGAACCACTCGCCGGCGCCATCCGGTCCGCGCGCGCTCATGGCATCGCGCATACGCCGCAACTCATCCCGGTCTATAACCGGCGCCGTGGAGCTATAGCCGAATAAACCGTTAATACCACACAAAATATACATACTCCGGCATTGGAGAGACAGGACTGGCGCTTCTTCTTCCGGGTCGGAAAATTGCAGCAATTTCAAGCACACTGCCATACTGGATCGCGAACGAAGCGCACACCCATACCACAAAGGGCATGTTGTATACTCAAAAACACGCTAAGCGTAGCTTGATCCATACGCTTTCACAAGACCGCGCCGCGCCAGTCACGTGCACGATACCTTTAAGCCTTTACGGATTGATGTCCCTGAACGGATTGGCATCGGTAAGCCTGCACCTGCATAGGCTGCAGTTCATGCCTCACTACATCCTTACAGTCCTGCTCCAGGCAGGATGCGTCCGGTCGCGCCGACGCTGTGTCGGGTCCGGGGTGGGGGGTGGGGGTGGGGCTCGCGACGGGCGGCGGGTGCGGAATCGCAGGTGGGCCGGGCACCCGATCGCTCGCAGGCATTCGAGGGCGTTTTCAGGCGACTTCGCACCCTCGGGAATACACGGGTAGCGGGTCACCCCCGTTCGTGGCGTAAAGGCCGCTCTCCGGCGGTCTGAGGCGCATTCCGGGGAGCGGGTGTGACCCCGC
>RXIX01000208.1 GCA_003989075.1 Candidatus Competibacteraceae bacterium
CGCCCGCCCGGCGGTAGGTCTTGAATAGGAGACGTTGAAGATGCTACCGAAAAGAGCGGTGCTTAAACAGTTCCCACGAGGGGGACTGCCGCGCCGTCCGCTATTCCTCCCCGCCCTGAAGGACGGGGTCTCTCGCGGAGAATCCTGATGAACAGCGCGTTACCCCATTTGATCCGCTGCGGTCGGGCCTTGTGCGGCGACCTGGTGCAGGCGGAACGGCGTGAGTGGTGGCTGAGCAATGGCCTGGGCGGCTATGCGTCTGGAACCGTCGCCGGCACGCTGACCCGGCGCTATCACGGCCTGCTGGTTGCGCCGGTGCGGCCGCCGCTCGGGCGCTGGCTGGTGTTCGCCAAGGCCGATGCCACCCTGGTGGATGGCGGGCGTGAGATTGCGCTGTTCAGCAATCGCTGGGCCGGTGGCGTGGTCAGTCCCCATGGCTATGTGCATCTGGAATCCTTCCGGCTGGAAGGGCGGATGCCGGTTTGGCGCTATGCCATCGGCGATGTGGTGCTGGAGCAGCGCATCTGGCTGGAGCCGGGCGCGCATACCACCTATGTGGCGTGGCGATTGGCGCCGGGTACGGTGAACCGTGAGCTGAAACTGCGCGTGCGGCTGCTGGTCAATGGCCGCGATCATCACGAGAGCACCCATATGGCCGCTTTCCAGCCGGTACTGGAGGCGCCGGATCCGGCGCAGCGTCTGGTGCATACCGAGGCGTGCAGCCTGCGTCTGCTGGCGGTTGGCGGTACGATCGTCGATGGCGTCAACTGGTTCGAGAATTTCGACTTGCCCATCGAGCGTGAGCGTGGCCTGGCGCATCGCGATCACCATTTCTGCCTCGGTGAGGCGGTGCTCAGTCTGCGCGCCGATGCCTGGAGCGGCGTGGTGGGCAGCCTGCACGCCGAGTGCGTGCCGGATCTGGATGCGGCCCTGGAGCGTTTTCAGGCCCGGGATGTGAATCTGCTGCGGCAGGCGGCTACCGTGCGGCCTGCCGTGGCGGCGCTGCCCGCGTGGATTCAGCAGTTGCTGCTGGCCGCCGACAGTTTCCTGTTCTCCCGGCCCTTACCGGATCTGCCCGATGGCGAATCGGTGATTGCCGGCTATCCCTGGTTTGGCGACTGGGGCCGCGACACCATGATTGCCCTGCCGGGGCTGACGCTGGCCACGGGCCGCTACGATATTGCGCGGCGCATCCTACGCACCTTCGCCCGCTTCGCTGATCAGGGCATGCTGCCCAATCTATTCTCTGCTGCTGGCGAGCCGCTCGCCTACAACACTGCCGATGCCGCACTGTGGTACATCGAGGCCTGGCGCGCCTATATGGAGGCTAGCGACGACACCGCGACCCTGGCCGAAGTATTCCCGGTGCTGCAGGAAATCATTGCCTGGCACATCTCCGGCACCCGCTATGGCATTGGCGTTGACGAGAATGACAGCCTGCTGCGCGCCGGCGAGCCGGGCCTGCAACTGACCTGGATGGATGCCAAGCTTGGCGACTGGGTGGTGACGCCGCGTATCGGCAAGCCGGTGGAAATCAACGCGCTCTGGTACAACGCGCTGCTGAGCGTGGCCAGCTTTGCGCGCCGTCTGGGCCAATCGCCGATGTTCTATGCTGATCTGGCCGCCGAGGTGCGCTGCGGTTTCCGCCGCTTCGTGCGTCCCGATGGTGAAGGTCTGTTCGATGTCCTCGACGGTCCCGAGGGCGATGATGCGCGGGTGCGTCCCAACCAGCTGCTGGCGGTCAGCCTGCATCACAGTCCGCTTGATCTGGCAGCGCGCAAGGCAGTGGTGCGGGTCTGTGGCCGCGAATTGCTGACCTCTCACGGCCTGCGCACGCTGGCGCCGCGCCACGGCGAGTTCTGTCCCTATTACATCGGCAATCTGCAGGAGCGTGATGGCGCCTATCACCAGGGCACGGTGTGGGCCTGGCTGCTGGGGCATTACGCGCTGGCCGATTATCAGGTGCATGGTGATGCGGCCCTGGCGCAATCCTGGCTGGAGCCGATCGGTGATCACCTGAGTGATGCCGGGCTGGGCATGGTGAGTGAAATCTTTGATGGCGCGCCACCCCATCAGCCGCGTGGTACGCCGGCGCAGGCCTGGTCGGTGGCCTGTACTCTGGAGGCCTGGCTGCGTCTGGAGCGGCTCAAGAACGCGCGGAATGTAGCGGCCCCGGCAGCGGCTTCTTAGTGCAGGCGCTTTACTCGGAGGACGATGCAGAGGCTGCCCGTCGTTCTCCGGGCGAGACAAGCGCTTATCAGCAGGGCATGTGGATCAGCACCGGCAATGCGCGTGATTTGTGCTCTGCGCAGTGCTGCGCAGATGGATTGCGACTGGTGATGCTGTCGCGCTGATGCCAGCGGGTCACGTTTCAAACAGGGAATGCTGAACGCATCGAGAGAACAGGCGGGGTTTGATACATGCGGAATTGGCGCGCCCGGCGAGACTCGAACTCACGACCTTTGGCTCCGGAGGCCAACGCTCTATCCAACTGAGCTACGGGCGCCATGAAGAGGAGCGTTAGATTAACCTAATGGTAGCGGCGCGTCCAGCACCGGATCATGATCCCAACGCTGCGCCACCCGGTCGTGATAGCCGGTTTTCAGGCCAGTGCAAACAACGATATAATCAA
>RXIX01000209.1 GCA_003989075.1 Candidatus Competibacteraceae bacterium
ACGGTTGAGCTCGGCGCTGATGCGCTGCCACTCGGTGAACGGATACAGCACCAGATGCGGCTCAAAGCCACGATTGACCACCAGCCGCCCCGCCGCCGCCGCTGGCAACTGCTTGCGCAGCGCGGCCGGCAAGGCGATGCGCGCCTTGCTATCCAAGCGGCATTCAAATTCACCGAGCAGCACGGTCATCACTCAATCAGGACCGAGGCTGCAGCCCTGGTAAAACTGATAGTCATTACGCCCACCCTGTTTAGCGCGATACAAGGCCTGATCCGCACACTCGACCAACCCGTTCAGATCGCCAGCATCATCGGGAAACAGTGCAATGCCGACACTGGCGCTGATGAGAATTTCGTGACCCAACAGCAGAAAAGGCCGCTTCAGGATCTCCAGAATCTGAGCCGCCACACGCTGCACCCCGGCGAATCCCGCCAGACCGGTCAGGGCAATGATGAACTCGTCACCGCCCAGCCGCGCCACGCAATCGCTGGAACGCACGCAGGCCTGCAGACGCCGTGCCACCTCGTACAGCAGACGATCGCCGGCGGCATGGCCGTACTGGTCATTGACCGGCTTGAAGCGATCCAGATCAATGAACAATACCGCCACGCGCTGATCACCGCAGCAGGCATTTTCAATGGCGCGCCGCAGCTGCTCGATGAACGCGGCGCGATTGGCCAGCCCGGTCAGGGCATCGTGACTGGCCAGATATTCCAGGCGCTGCTCGGCCTGCTTGCGGGTGGTGATATCGCTGAAAATGGCCATGTACTGGCTCGGCCGGCCGTGGGCATCGCGAATTGCCGCGATGCGCAGCCAGGCGGGATAGGTCGAACCGTCCTTGCGATGGGTCCAGATCTCGCCCTGCCACTCGCCGCGCGCGTACAACTCGCCCAGCATGCGCGCGTAGAAATCCGGCTCCTCGCGCCAGTGAAACAGGCCGTGGCAACTGCGCCCGCGCATTTCCTCGGTGGTAAAGCCGGTGATTGCGCTAAAGGCCGGATTGACCTTGAGGATGGTATGCGCCGGATCGTTGGCAGCCACCACGATACCCTCGGGGCTGAACTCCAGAGCCTTGGCAGCCAGCGAACGCTCGGTCTCGTGACGACGCTGCGTGCTGATGTCGTGAAACACGGTCACCGCACCGACCAGCCGCTCGCCCTCGTACAGCGGGTTAACCCGGTAAGCCACGGTGACCGGGTGGCCCTCACGATGCCAGAACAGACTCTCGTCGCTGCGATAATGCACACCCAGCCGGGCGCTCTGCCGCAATGGACACTGCTCGGGCGCCAGCGGCGTATCGCCCTCATTGCCCCTGAACAGCACGCCGATATCACTGCCCAGCAGTTCCGCCGCGCACCAGCCGAGCATCTGTTCGGCCTCGGCGTTCATGAAATGCAGCCGGGCCTCGGTATCGATCACCAGCAGGCCCTCGCTGAGCTGCGCGGTGATATCGCGCAGGCGCTGCTCGCTGCGCCGCAACTCGCGCACGCTGCGGGCCCGCCCCAGAGCAGCCGCGGCCCGGATGCGCAACAGCGCCGCCTGCCCCGGCCAGACCAGGCCATCGCTGGCTCCGGCCGCGAATGCCGCTTCCAGCATGGCCGGATCGTCGCTCGCGCCCAGCACCAACACCGCGGCATCCCGCATCCGGGCATCGGCACGCAGCCACCGGCACAGCGCCAGGCCATCGCCATCCGGCAACTGCGCGGCCAGCACAAACAGAACCGGCTCAATGGACATCGGCGTGACCGTCGCACCGCTCAGAATCCGCTCCGCCTCGGCCCTACTGCCTGCTTCGAGGACACCACCCAGCAATAACCCCTCCAGCAACGCAGCCTGGACGCGGCGCACCGCCGGCGATGACTCGACAATCAGCACCACCTGCTCAGCAGTATCCCGCGCGGCCGGCCGGAAATCGTCGCCCTTATACTTCTGCATCCCGATTCCTCCGGTGCTTGCTCTTTCGCGCATCACTTATATTTTTAGGTAGTGGCTCACTGAGAAGAGTTGGGTTATCATAAGAAGATGAACTGTTATCATTGTGGTAGTGAGCACACACGCAAGCATGGGAAGACGAGGAACGGCAAGCAGCGTTACTGGTGCGGTGCGTGCAGGCGCAGTTTCCGGGAGCACCCTGAAACATCGGGCTATACGGAAACGGCAAAGGGTCAAATTCTGCAGGCTTATCAGGAACGCTCCTCCCTACGGGGACTCACCCGAGTGTTCGGCGTGTCGCGCAACACGGTCGCAAAGTGGCTGAAAAAAAAGCCCTGAATATGCCGCCGCTGGCGGCTACTGTGGTGGCCGCCCAACCGGATGATGTCCTGGAACTGGATGAACTGTGGACCTTCGTAGGCCACCGCCGTCGGGGCGTGATCTGGCTGTGGCTGGCCCTCTGTCGGCGCACCCGCCAGATCGTCGCCTACGCCCTGGGTCCGCGCAACGATGCCACCGCCCGGCTCCTTTGGGCTCGTATTCCGCCCGCTTACCGCCAAAGCCTACTTTATACGGATCATCTAGAGAGCTATCACAATGTTTTGCCTGCCGGCCAACATCAGGCCCGCTACCCCAAACGGGGCCCGACAAATCACATCGAGCGCTTCAACAACACCCTGCGCCAACGCCT
>RXIX01000210.1 GCA_003989075.1 Candidatus Competibacteraceae bacterium
CGCTGCCAATTTGCCCTGGCTGGGTGTGGCGCTGGCACTGGGACTGGGCTTTTATGGGCAGGCGCGACTGTGGGGCGTGCTGCCACTGACCGCGCTTTTCTATACCTGGCTGTTGCTGTCACTGCCGCTGCTGAATGCCCATGTGGCCCTGGCGGGCTATGCCGATTTATGGATGATGGCCTGCTTCAGCCTGGCCATGATTGCCGGCTTGCAGTGGGCGCGTGAGGGTTGTCGCTGGCAAGGTGGCCTGGCGCTGCTGCTGGCGTTGGCCGGTCCAGGGATCAAGCTGGAAGGCGCGGTCTGGCTGCTGCTGTTCATTCCCGTGGTGCTGGCGGCCCGGCTGCGCTGGCCATGGTTTCTGGCCACGCTGGGCATGCTGACTGCGCTGGGTGCATTCTGGTGGCTGGCCGGTGGCGTGGTGTTGACAATTCCTGGCCTGGGTGAGTGGGTGCTCAGACCTGATCTAATCCAGATCCCCTATCTGGGTCGCTTCACGCTCGGCTATCGCGGTGGCTGGGATCCAGTGGTGAAAAATTTCCTGCTGCTGGCCAACTGGCATCTGTTCTGGTACCTCATGCTGGTCGCGCTGGGCGTGAGTGTGGTCACCTTGCCGCGTCAGCGGGCGGAACGCTGGCGCTGGGCCGGTCTGGCCTTTGTCGGCGCGAGTCTGCTGGCGCTGTTTGTGCTGTTTTTCATGACCGATGCCCAGCTCTGGGCCGAGCAATACACCAGCATCAACCGGGTGTTTCTGGATTTCGTACCGGCCTTGCTGTTCTGGGCGCTGACCGTATTCGTACCGCCGCGCCCGGCTAGTGGCTCAGAAGCTGCCGATACACTGTCTTGATGGCGGTAGCCACAGGGCCGATGCCGAAGCGCTCGCGCAGGGCGGTTTGCCCCGCCTCGCCCAGCAGCGCCCGCCGTGCTGGATCGGCGTGCAATTCGCGCAATGCCCTTGCCAGTGCCGCTGCATCGCCCGGCGCCACAGTCAGGCCATGCCCTCCTGTGCGCACCACCCAGCCGGTGCCGGACCCGGGAATATCGCTGACCACTACCGGCCGGGCAAAGCGCATCGCCTCCAGCAGCACCAGTCCAAAGGCCTCAGTGCGCTCCAGCGACGGCAGACACAGTACATCGCAACTGGCCAGCAGGGCGGTCAGATCGGCGTCCGTCTGAAAGCCGGGCAACTGTACCCGCGCGCCGAACTGCAGCGACTGGATCAACGCATCCAGCCGTGGCCGCTGTTCACCGCTGCCGACGATCAGGACGCGGCTATCCGACAGTTCGGTCGCGGCCTGGATCAGGATCTCATGACCCTTATAGTAGGTAAGGCGGCCAATCGCCAGAATGCGGAATCTGCTATCACCCCACAGCGCATGGGCCCGGTGCCGCGCGTCTGGTGTGGGTTCAGTGATCCGGGCTGGATCGAGACCGAGCGGAATGATCTGGCAGCGGTCGCGCCAGTCGGCAAGTGCGGCGCTGGCGGCCAGATAGGGCGGCGAGGTGGCAATCACCGCGCGGCTGGCGGCCAGCAGACGCTGTTCAAAGGGCCGATATAAGCGGTAGGCCAGCGCCAACCGCCGCTCGATGGTCGAAGCGACGACATCGGCATGCCAATGAATCACCCAGGGCAGGCGGCGCGCAGCGGGCACCGCCATCGCCCAGAACGCCGAGGTGTTGGGCAGATGCAGATGCAGCAGGTCGGGTTGAAACGCCTGGATCGCCCGATGCAGCCAGAAGGGAAACGCCGGGCTGAGCGGCGCATACAGCAGGCGGCCATGACAGGGTGCGCGGTAGATTGGCAGGTCCGTATCCGCCGCTGGCCATTGGCCACCGCGGTGTGGTTGTTCGTCATGCACCAGTGCCGCCGCGTGCACGCCCTGTTGGTGGAGTGCGGGCAGCAGATCGGCGAGGAAATGTTCCATGCCGCCGGCGAAGGGCGGGTAGTACTTGCCAACATGCAGGACGCGCATGGCTTTATTCAGGATTCAGGGGAATCGGCAGGTGGTGGTGCCGACGCATGCACCGGGTTGACCAGCGGCGCCTGCGCCTCCAGCATCGCCAGACGCTGGGTCAGGCGGCGAATCAGTCGTTCCTGCCGTGAACGCTCCAGATCCATGGTCAGGATTTTTACCAGCAGCATGCAAAAGCCCAGCACGACCGCCAGGATCGGCGGATAGCTAATACCCAGCTTGGCGGCGAGTATATCGAACAGGCGCGGAAAGAAGCCGAGCACGGCGGCTGTGGCTGCGGCGCCAATCCACCAGAGTGCATAGGGACCATGCAGGTGATCGCGGCGCACCAGAATCAGAATGACCAAGGCGAGGCCCAGGCCGATCGCCATAGAAGTGAGCTGATAGGTGATCATCGGGATTATCAATCGTCGGCAGTCGGCACGTGGTGATAGCCGACCCGGGCGAGGCAGAGCAGGCTGGTTTGCAGCATGTATT
>RXIX01000211.1 GCA_003989075.1 Candidatus Competibacteraceae bacterium
CAGCACGACGTTGCGGCCCTTCGGACCGAGCGTGGCCTTGACGGCATTGGCGAGCACGTTCACGCGGCGCACCATGCGCGAACGAGCGTCTTCACCAAAACGGATATCTTTTGCAGTCATGAGTAGTTCCTCGAAATCGTTGTGATGTGTCTACGGTAGGAGCGGCCCCTGGCCGCAACCTTGGATCGTTGATGTCACGCGCAGGGCGCGCCCGCGGATCAGCCGAGGACGGCGAACAGGTCGTCTTCCTTCACCACCAGCAGCTCGACGCCGTCCAGCTTCACTTCGGTGCCGCTGTACTTGCCGAACAGCACCTTGTCGCCGACCTTGACCTGCGGCGCGCGCAGCTGGCCGTTGTCCAGCACCTTGCCGGTGCCGACGGCGACCACTTCGCCCTTGATCGGCTTCTCGGTGGCCGAATCCGGGATCACGATCCCGCCGGCGGACAACTTCTCTTCTTCCATGCGCTTGATGACCACGCGGTCGTGCAGCGGCTTGATGTTGGACATGAGCAACCTCGATAAATGGTTGATTACAGGGGAAAAACCCGGCGATTTTAGCAGTCTCGCCATGCGAGTGCCAAATCCTGGGACGAAAACGTCCCGCAACCGGGATGTGCGGAAGATGGGGCGCCCGCGCGGGCTTTCAAGGGTCGCGACGAGGAAATCGGGCAAGCTGCCCGCGGGCGCCCTGCGTGCCGGCCGCTGACTGGCGCGTGCCCCAACACGTCGCCGGCAGCCTATGCCACAATCGACGCGACTCCACCCCTTCAACCCCGTGCCACACCACCGCCAGCGCCGTGATGGCCGTGCGCGTGGCGGCTGCGCGGCTCACCAACCCCGACGCGGAACCCCTGACGTGGCGACGACCGATACATCGCAGCCCCAGGCCGCCCTTGGAAAACGCCTTCGCCAGGTTGCCGGCGAACGCTTCAACCTGCGCGACGACAAGGCCGACGACGAGGAAATCGAGGCGCGCATCCGCGACGCGGTCGAACTGCGCGGGGCGACGCCGTGGATCCTGGTGTTCGCCATCCTGGTGGCGTCGGTGGGCCTGAACGTCAATTCCACCGCCGTCATCATCGGCGCGATGCTGATCTCGCCACTGATGGCACCGATCATGGGCGCCGGTTTCGGCGTTGCGGTGTACGACTTCGCGCTGGTCAAGCGCTCGCTGACCAACCTGCTGATCGCCACGCTGATCAGCCTGGTCGTGTCGTGGACGTATTTCTCGCTGACCCCGCTGCACCAGGCGCAGTCGGAGCTGCTGGCGCGCACCAGCCCCACCTTGTGGGACGTGCTGATCGCCCTGTTTGGCGGGCTTGCCGGCATCATCGGCATGACCCGCAAGGAGAAGTCCAACGTCATCCCCGGCGTGGCCATCGCCACCGCGCTGATGCCGCCGGTGTGCACGGCAGGCTACGGGCTTGCCACCGGGCAATGGAGCTTTTTTGGCGGCGCGCTGTACCTGTACACGATCAACTGCGTGTTCATTACGCTGGCCACGATCCTGGGCATCCGCGCGCTACGGCTCAAACGGCACGGTTTCGCCAGCCCGGCCATCGCCAGGCGGGTCAAGATCGCGCTGTGGACGCTGGCCTTGGCCACCGCATTGCCCAGCATTTACCTGGCCATCAACCTGGTGCGCCAGGAGGTGTACCGGGCCACGGCGCGCGAGTTCGTGAATCGCGAGTTCGTGTTCCGCAACAGCCAGGTCGTGGATGCCAAGATCGACCCGGCCAAACGCACCATCGACATTTCCCTGATCGGCGAGCCGCTCAGCACGGACATGCAAGAAACCATCAAGGCCCATCTGGCCATCGCCAACCTGGCCGGCACCCAGATCTTCCTGCACCAGAGCGGCGACCACCAGATTGACGTGACCGCGCTCAAATCAACGCTGCTGTCTGATCTCTTGAGAGAAAGCCAGGACACCGTCAAGCAGCGCGAATCGCAGCTGCAGAAGCTCAGGGCGGAGCTGGCGAAGCGCAACGCACTGCTGAACCAGACCGGCGACATTTCCAGCGAGCTGCGCCAGCTGTACCCGAGCCTGGACCAGATCACGGTGGGCGACGGGGTGACGATTGCCGAAGACGGCAGCCGCCACCAGGTGGTGTATCTCAATGCCACCATCCGTTCCGACCTGTCTGCGGCCGAACAGCAACGGATCGCGGACTGGTTCAAGATCCGCACCAAGGCCGATGCCGTGGTCTTCAACATCCAGACGCCGGAGGTGGCGGCACCCGCCAAAGCCAGCGGCAAGCGCAAGCGCTGACCATGGCCGGGGCGATCCTGCTCTGCCTTGCCACCTGCCCGGACGCAACCTGCGCCGAGCGCATCGCCACGGCGCTGGTCGAGGAACGCCTGGCCGCCTGCGTCAACATCGGTCCCGGTCTGCACTCGGTATATCGCTGGCAGGGCGCGGTGGAACACGCAGG
>RXIX01000212.1 GCA_003989075.1 Candidatus Competibacteraceae bacterium
GGATTATGCGCGCCGGTTCCGGGTTGGGCGTCCGGGCCATGCGCTGGGCACGACCGCGAACGCCGGTTCAGCCTGTTCAGCCAGCTCGGGACGGGCGGCGGATCGTGCGCGTGCCGCGCGCCCGGCATCCGGCGTGCTCCGCCGTGACTGTCTTGCGCTGTGCACAATAACCTCAGAATACTCGAATCGACCCGATGTGGATAGGACGGAACCTGCGTCGCCGGCGGTGCTAGGCGGATTCCGGTCGATAGATCACATACTGACCGGTGAAGGTCATGGCCGGTTCGCCGCCGGCGCGGATCACCACTTCGATGCTCCAGCGGGCCTTGCCGCGCTGGCGATAGCTGTCGATGAAACGCGCTGCGGTCTCGGCATCGGGACGGACGCACTCGGCGACGATGTCATCACGCACCGGGCGCAGAAACTTGAGCATGCCATCGGTGATGACGATTTCGGCACTTTCGCCGTTCTCGCGCAGGGTGATACGGGTCAGCGCCCAGCCGGTCAGTGAGGTGATGGCCGCCATCGAGCCACCGAAGGCAATGCCCTTGTCGTTGATATTCGGCGCCAGGGGTGCGACCAGGCTCAGGCCCTGCTCATCACAGCGCTCCAGCCGGGCCTGCATGGCTTTGAACAGCGGCACATGGCGATTAAGGTAGTCGTTGATTTCCTGAACGTAGGACATTGAGAAGCTCCAGAACGCGCGCAGCGCGGGATTGGATGGCAGAAAAAGACCGGGCATTTTCGCTTTTTTTACCTCGATTGTGGTCACAGTTGCGGATAACTCAACCCTGTCAGCCTGGAGAACGTGTCTCATGTTGGAGAAACCCGCATCAACCGCAGTCGCCATCGCCGATCTGCTTGCCCACCGCTGGAGTCCGCGCGCCATTGATCCTGATCGCCCGGTCACCCGTGAGCAGTTGACGGCACTGCTGGAGGCGGCGCGCTGGGCGCCATCCTGCTTTGGTGATCAGCCGTGGCGCTATCTGGTCTGGGATCGTTTCCGCGATAGCGACAGTTGGCAGCAGGCTTTCGCCTGTCTGGCCGAAGGCAATCAGATCTGGGTCAGGAATGCGCCGATCCTGCTGCTGGCGGTGGCCGCGCCGCAGTTCAGCCATAACGGCCAGGCCAACCGCTGGGCGCAGTATGACACCGGTGCCGCCAGCGAGAACCTGTGCCTGCAGGCCACCGCGCTGGGGCTGGTGGCGCATCAGATGGGTGGCTTTGATCCGGTGCAGGCCCAGGCGCGTTTTGCCATTCCCGCCGATCACAGTTGCATGGCCATGATCGCGGTCGGTCATCCGGGCGCACTGGAAACCCTGCCGGAAGCGCTGCGCGACAAGGAACAGGCGCCCCGCAGCCGCAAGCCGCTGGCGCAGTTCGTGTTCGAGGGGCGCTGGGACGCGGCATTCCCGGCCGACTGAGGCACAGCCACGGTACAGCGGCAGGTGCAATCCGTAACGCCCATGCCGCTGTCCAGCGCGACCCTGTATAGTGGCGTGCTCCCGATTGGACTGTTGATGGATCACCGATGGCAGCAACTTCCCTTCCTGAACGGCGGCCGGCGCGCGGTGCTGGGCGCTATCTGTTACGTTCCCTGATCTTCCTGGCGGCGCTGGTGGCATTGGCGGCCGTGTTCCAGCGCCCGTTGACGGCTGCATTCCTGACCAATCCCTATCTGAATGGCACCATTGCGGCGGCATTCCTGTTTGGCGTGCTCTACACCCTCAAGGCGCTGCAGGAGGCACTGCGCGATACCCGCGCCGCCGATCAGGCCGCCGGTGTGGTGCTCAAGGCGCGCCGCCACGAGCTGTCGCTCAAGCAGGTTAACGATACCCTGCTCGATGGCGGCGGCCGGCCCGTGAGCGATTTCCTGCACAAGGTCTATCGCGTGATCAGTCATGGCGACGCCGCCGCAACCTTGCCCTATCTGCTCGACTCGCTGGCCACGCGCGGTGATGACCGGCGGGCGCTGGTGCGCTATCTGGTTGGGGCACTGGTGCTGCTGGGCCTGATCGGTACCTTCTATGGTCTGCTGCTGACCATTGCCGGGGTACGCGATGTCATCGCTGGGCTTTCCACCGACCGCGCCGCCGATACCATGGCGCTGATCGCCAGCTTCAAGGAGCGGCTGGCAGCGCCGCTGGGCGGCATGGGCACCTCGTTTTCGGCCTCGCTGTTTGGTCTGATGGGGGCACTGGCGCTGGGCTTCATGGAGCTGCAACTGTTCCACGCCCAGAACGATCACCACGCGCAGCTGGAGGCGCTGGTGGTCAGCGATCTGGTGCCGCTGTGGCAACCGGTGGTGACGGTGACCGCGCAGACCGAGACCATTTCACCGCGCCATCTGGCGGCCCTGTTGCAGGCGACCACCGATCGCCTGGAACGGGTCGCGGCGACCACCGAATATCTGGC
>RXIX01000213.1 GCA_003989075.1 Candidatus Competibacteraceae bacterium
CGCTTGCGCGAATCACTGAGGACCTCGTAGGCCTCTTTGGCTTCCTTGAAATGCTCCTCGGCCACCGCATCGCCTGGATTACGGTCGGGGTGGTGCTTCATCGCCAGCCGCCGGTACGCCTGTTTGATTTCGGCGTCGCTGGCGTTGCGGGCCACGTTAAGGATTTCGTAGTAATCGCGTTTGGCCATGATTCGGTCTTGCGTTGCGGGTGCCTGCCAGGAAATTCAAGCGCCGAAATCCGGGAACACTGTCCGCGTCCCGGATCCGGCCGTGCCACGTATGCGGCGCTTTACTTCTTGACCTCCTCGAACTCGGCGTCAACCACGCCCTCATCAGCCGGCTTGTGCGCGCCGCCTGGACCCTGTGCACCACCGGCGCTGCCCTGCGCACCGCCCGCCTGGGCATAGACCCGCTCGGCCAGCTTGCCCGATAGTTCCGCCAGGGCCTGGGTCTTGGCTTCGATGGCGCCCTTGTTGTCGCTCTTGGCGGCAGTGCGCAGATCGCTAATCGCCGATTCGATCGCCGCGCGCTCGTGGCCTTCAACCTTGTCGCCGAGATCACGCAGCGTCTTCTCGGTAGCGTGCACCAAATTCTCGGCCTGGTTGCGGGCATTGACCAGTTCGTGGAACTTCTTGTCTTCCTCGGCGTGGGCCTCGGCATCGCGGACCATGCGCTGGATCTCGTCGTCCGACAGGCCGGAGCTGGCCTTGATGACGATGCGATTTTCCTTGCCGGTCGCCTTATCCTTGGCCGAGACGTGCAGGATGCCGTTAGCGTCGATATCGAAGGTCACCTCGATCTGCGGCACACCGCGCGGCGCCGGCGGGATGTCCTGCAGGTCGAACTTACCGAGCGACTTGTTGGCCTGCGCCATTTCGCGCTCGCCCTGCAGCACATGCACGGTCACTGCGGTCTGATTGTCGTCAGCGGTCGAGAAGGTCTGCTGGGCCTTGGTCGGAATCGTGGTGTTCTTCTCGATCAGCTTGGTCATCACACCGCCCAGGGTCTCTATGCCCAGGCTCAGCGGCGTCACGTCGAGCAGCAGCACATCCTTGACCTGACCGCCGAGCACACCGCCCTGAATGGCCGCACCGACCGCGACCGCCTCATCGGGATTCACATCCTTACGCGGCTCCTTGCCGAAGAATTCACGCACCTTCTCCTGCACCTTGGGCATGCGGGTCTGGCCACCGACCAGCAGCACGTCATCGATCTGACCGACGCCCAGCCCGGCATCCTTGAGCGCTACCCGGCACGGCGCAATGGTCTTCTCGATCAGATCCTCGACCAGCGATTCCAGCTTGGCGCGGGTCAGCTTCAGATTCAGGTGCTTCGGTCCGCTGGCATCGGCAGTGATGTACGGCAGATTGATTTCACTCTGCTGGCTGGAGGACAGCTCGATCTTGGCCTTTTCCGCCGCTTCCTTGAGCCGCTGCAGTGCCAGCGGATCGCTGGTCAGGTTGATGCCGCTCTCCTTCTGGAACTGCTCGATCAGGTAGTCGATGATGCGCTTGTCGAAGTCCTCACCGCCCAGGAAGGTGTCACCATTGGTCGAGAGCACCTCGAACTGCTTCTCGCCATCGACCTCGGCGATCTCGATGATCGAGATATCAAAGGTGCCGCCGCCCAGGTCATAAACCGCGATCTTGCGGTCCTTGGTGCTGGACTTGTCCATGCCAAAGGCCAGCGCTGCCGCAGTCGGCTCGTTGATGATGCGCTTGACTTCCAGACCGGCGATGCGCCCGGCATCCTTGGTGGCCTGACGCTGGCTGTCGTTGAAATAGGCCGGCACGGTGATCACCGCTTCGGTGATCGGGTGGCCAAGATAATCCTCGGCGGTCTTCTTCATCTTCATCAGCACGCGCGCAGAAATTTCCGGCGGCGCCATTTTCTTGTCGCGCGCCTGCACCCAGGCATCGCCGTTGTCGTTCTTGACGATCTTATAGGGGACGAGATCGATGTCCTTTTGCACTTCCGGTTCGTTGAAACGACGCCCGATCAGGCGCTTGACTGCGAACAGGGTGTTCTGCGGATTAGTGACCGCCTGGCGCTTGGCCGGCTGGCCGACGGTGATCTCGCCATCCTCCATGAAGGCAACAATCGACGGTGTGGTGCGGTCGCCTTCGCTGTTCTCAATCACCCGGGGCTTGCCACCCTCCATGATCGCGACGCAGGAATTGGTGGTGCCCAGGTCGATACCGATAATCTTGTTGCTCATGATCGTGCTCTCTTCGGAATTCCAGGAATGCGGGTTATAAATCTGACTTACCCCGGGATGTGGGGACGGCGACGGCTTTTTTCAATGGCGCGCGGCGGGCGCGGTTTTATGAACCCGCTGGCTTGGGCGCGGCCTGGGCGACGAGCACCTTGGCGGGACGAATCAGCCGCTCGTTGAGCGAATAGCCCTTCTGCAC
>RXIX01000214.1 GCA_003989075.1 Candidatus Competibacteraceae bacterium
GGCAGGGCCTGCTGAGCGACCGGGAGCGTGATGGGCGGCGGTGTCATGTAACTGGCTCTTTTCGGCGGATTCGGCAAGGTGATGGCAGCAGTTTATCGGTTATCATCATCAAAAGTGCGCCGGGATGCGCGACGACCCCGCTGGCTTGAGTGGATGCGTAGGGCCTTGTCGTGCCCCAGCCCTCTCGGTGATGGGCTCGATTCCCGGAGCCGGCGGATTTTAGTAGATGATTCGCGCCGGTTTTAGGGCTTGGTTTGCGCGATATGTTGCAGGGTGCGTAGTGAATCGACTCAAGGTATTTAAATTCCGCTTCTATCCAACCGCTGACCAGCGCGGGCCATTAGCGGTTGAGTTTGGTTACCAACACGGCTCTGGTGAAAAATGCCGATCTGATTGTGCTAGAAGATTTGCACGGTCAAAGGCTGGCACCTGCGATGAAGCGCGAATCGAGCCTGAAAACTTCACCGAAGTGGCCTGTCTGGAACGGGTTGCGTAGGTGAAAGGCTCGGATTCTAAATGGATGAACAGGGGAGCAGGTGATGGCGGCGATTGATGCACAAGTCAGTACTGGGCTGAGTGGTCTGGATCGGGTGTTCCGGGGGGTGATGGCGGGCGATAATATCGTCTGGCAGGTAGACAGTGTGGATGATTATCGCCCTCTAGTGGAACCGTTTTGCCGATACGCACGCGAAAAGGCTCGTAAGCTGGTGTATTTTCACTTTGCCCGCCATGCGGCGCTCGTCGCCGAAGGGCCGGGTGTGGATGTGCGGGTGCTGGATCCGGGCGAGGGTTTCGAGCCGTTCCTGACTGCAATTCATAACACCATCGAGCGTACAGGTCGGGGCGCATATTACGTGTTCGACTGTCTGTCTGATCTGGCGGCGGATTGGTATAGCGACCAGATGCTGGGCAATTTCTTCATGCTGACCTGCCCGTATTTGTATGATCTGGAAACGGTCGCTTATTTCGCGCTGTTGCGTGGTCATCATTCCTTCCATGCGACTGCGCCGATTCTTGAGACGACACAGTTATTCAACGATGTTTATCGGCATCGCAATGAATGGTATGTGCGGCCGCTGAAGGTGCAGCAGCGCTACTCACCGACCATGCACATGCTGCACGTCTGGTGCGGTGATGATTTTATGCCGGTTGCCGATAGTATCACCATTGCCGAGATTCTGACGCTGACGCCCTGGAGTGGCCTAAAAACGAATGATCCACGTCTGGATATCTGGAATCGTACCTTCCTAGAAGTCGAGGAAGTGCTGGAGGCGCAACGTGATCAGATGCATTGCGCCGATCTAGCCCGTGATCTGTTGCAACATACCCTGCGGATGACGGTATCACGGGATGAGCGGGTGATCAGACTGGCTGAGCGCTATCTGACCTTGGGCGATATTCTGGATATCAAGCGACGGATGATTGGTACTGGCCTGATTGGCGGTAAAGCAGTGGGTGTGTTGCTGGCGCGGGCGATTCTAAAGCAGACCGATTCGCGCTGGCGCGAGTTGCTGGAAATCCACGATTCTTTCTTTATCGGTTCGGACGTGTTTTATACCTATCTGGTACGTAATGGCTGCTGGTGGGTACGGGAGAAGCAGAAGAATCCGGCGACCTTCCTGGATGGAGCGGAAACTGCACGGCGTCGTATCCTGCGCGGTGATTTTCCCGATTATATCCTGCAACAGTTCTCCGACATGCTGGACTACTTCGGCCAGTCGCCGATTATCGTCCGCTCCAGCAGTCTGCTGGAGGATAACTTTGGCAATGCCTTTGCCGGCAAATACGACAGCGTGTTCTGCGTCAATCAGGGACCGCGCGAGAAGCGGCTGGAGGATTTAATTTCGGCGGTGCGCACTATTTATGCTAGCACCATGAGTGAGCGGGCGTTGCAATATCGGGCACGGCGGGGGATTCTGGACCGTGATGAGCAAATGGGTGTACTGGTGCAACGGGTATCCGGGGTCCGGCAGGGTAATCTGTTTTATCCGCACATGGCGGGTGTGGGTTTGTCATTTAATCCATATGTATGGAGTGAACAGATCGATCCGGCTATGGGTATGGTACGACTGGTGATGGGTCTGGGCACGCGGGCAGTGGATCGTTCTGATGATGACTATACGCGGGTGGTGTCACTGAGTGATCCGGAGCGGCGCCCAGAAAGTAATTTCGACAGCGTGCGCCAATACGCGCAAAAGCGGATCGATGTACTGGATCTGGAAGATAATCAGTTGACTACTCGGCAGTTTTCTGAGGTGGTTAGGCACAGTCCAGAACTGCCGTTAGCGTTGTTGGCGACTGTGGATGATGAATTGGAGCAGCGGGCTCGGGAACGGGGCATGAAGGATGTGTTTCCCTGGGTGCTGACTTTTGAATATCTGCTGCGCGGTACATCGTTCGTAG
>RXIX01000215.1 GCA_003989075.1 Candidatus Competibacteraceae bacterium
ATCGCACCGAGAATCTTGGCCCCGGCGCCGATATCGACCCGGTTGCCGATCACCGGCGCGCCGCGTTCGTGGGTCCGTTTCAAGCCAACGGTGACGCCGTTGCGGATCACCACGTCATCCCCGAACACGGTGTCGCCGCTGATGATGATGTCGCCGAAATGCTCGATTTTGAAGCGCCGCCCGACGGTCACCTCGCAGGGCAGATCGATGCCGGTGAGAATCTGCGACAGCAGCTTGAGGATTTTGTAGAGGATCGAAAAGGGCAGGCGCAGCCAGCGGTTCTGAATGCCATAGCGCCAGCGGCCAAAGCGATAGACCGCCATGACCCACAGGCCCTGGCGGGCCAGATCGCGCTCGTAGGTGCGCCAGTCTTCACGCAGATTGTCGAACATGCTCACCTTCCTACCAGGGTCGTGGCGGCGAGACCCGGCCACCGTCGGTTTCCCGCCAGGCCTGCTTGATCAGGGTGACGATGGCCTGGGACTCCTCAGCCTTGGCCCGCCGCCCGGCATCGGCGTGGCGGCCATTCTTCCAGGCGCGCAGCGCGTGCCACTGCTGTTCCACCTGCCTGGCCAGCCAGGCAGTGAACAGGCCATGCTGCTTGCGGTAATACAGATATTCACTGCGCAGCCGCCACAGGGTCAGTTGCGCGCCCGAGGAGGACAGCGTCAGGTGTTCCAGGGTCTTGGACGACTCGCCGCCCAGA
The DNA here is from genome assembly GCA_003989075.1 of Candidatus Competibacteraceae bacterium. Classification (GTDB taxonomy): domain Bacteria; phylum Pseudomonadota; class Gammaproteobacteria; order Competibacterales; family Competibacteraceae; genus RXIX01. Next base: position 707 of record RXIX01000215.1, read on the forward strand.
TGCACCACCACCACATCCGGCCAGTAGTGCACCGCGTAGCCAGCCGCCTTGATGCGCCGGCACAAATCGACTTCCTCGTAGTAGAGGAAAAACGCCTCGTCGAAATAGCCCAGCTGCTCCAGCAGCTCACGACGGATGATGGAAAACGCACCCGGCACCCAATCCACGGCAGCCGGTTCGCCAGGATCGGCCCAAGTGCGATCGACCCGGCCGAAAAAACGGCTGCGTGGAAAGCGCACCGACAGGCCGGACAAGGACAGCAGATCATTCAGCGGCGAGGGAAACAGTCGCGCCGAGGGCTGCCAGGTATCATCGCGCCCCACCAGCCGCGCCCCGCCCAGGCCGATGCGTGGATCAGCATCCATGTACGCCACAGCGTTCGGCAATGCCCCGGGACGCGGAAAGGCGTCGGAATTGAGCAGCACCACATAGCGACCCGTGGCGATGGCAAAGCCACGGTTGTTCGCGGCGGCGAAGCCGAGATTGACCGCACTGCGAATCAGTCGCACCGCGGGAAATTCGGCAGCGACCATGTCCGCCGAGCCATCGCGCGAGGCATTGTCAACCACGATGGTCTCGTAATGCACGCCACCGGCCTCAGCAGCCAGCGTGTTCAGGCATTCCCGCAGCAGATCGCGGGTGTTGAACGAGACGATAACGACGGAAACGTCAGGACGTTCAGCGGTGTTCATGAGGAGGAGACTCGCGATCGGTGCGGACCCAGGCGGCATCCTTGCGTGCGCCGTGCAGCAGCGCCTTGAACAGGGTCAGTTTCCAGAAGATGTAGAACGGTGCGGCGGCCACAGCGCCAAGATCGCGCCAGCCACCACCGCCGACCCGGATCGCTGCCAGCACATGCAGGCCCAACAGGATCAGGCCACTGCTGGCATAGATCCGGCTGGGCGCAAAGGGCGGCAACAGCGCCAGCAGCAGCAGCAGGACATGAAACGACAACGGCAATAGCCACAGTTCCAGCAGCGGTTCCAATTGCCGCCAGCAGCCGCCGCGAATGCCGCGCAGCAGGATGGGCGTCTGCTCGGCGATCATGCGGAAGCGGCCACCTTCCCAGCGGGCGCGCTGCTTGCGCGAGGCATTGGCGCCACTTGGCATCGCCGACCAGACCGTGGTGTTGTCCATGAAGCGCACCCGCCGACCGCTTTGCACCAGGCGGATGTGGTATTCCAGATCCTCAGCCACCGAGGCGGCATCGTAGGGCACCGCCTCCAGCGTGGCGCGGCTCAGGCCAAAGCCATTACCGAACAGCCCTACCGACAGCCCCCAGAATTCCCGGCCACGCGGACGCAGCACATTGAAGGACAAAAAGGCCACGTTCATCAGCCGGGTGCGCAACGAATCGCCGGCATTATCGACGCAGTAGCGGCTCTGTACCGCGTCGGCACCGTTCTGGAACAGGCGCTGCGCCTCAAGCAGCAGATTCGCTTCGACACGGGTATCGGCATCAACCACCATGAAGGCGTCAAAAGGCCCGGCCAGCAACTGCCTGAAGGCAAAATCCAGCGCGTAACCCTTGCCGCGCCGCTCGGGATCGTGACGCACCAGCACCTGCGCGCCGGCGGCCTCGGCACGAGCAGCGGTATCGTCTTCGCAGTTATCGGCGACCACCACCACGGTGAACGATCCACCGCCGGCATCGCAGGCGAGCAGACTCTGGATGCAGGCGGC
>RXIX01000216.1 GCA_003989075.1 Candidatus Competibacteraceae bacterium
TCCTGTCTGGCGATACGGGTCACCGCAACCGGAACGCGCAGGTTCCATCCGCCCTGGCGAGTCGTCCCGTGACGCGCCTTAGTGGTCGGCACCATGGGCGTGGACGTGGCCATGGTCCAGTTCCTGCGCCGTCGCATCGCGCACCTCCAACACCTCGACATCGAAATGCAGGGTCTTGCCGGCCATCGGGTGGTTACCATCCAGAACGATACCGCTGTCGTTCACCGCAACCACGGTGAAGGTCACGATGCCGTGCGCGCCTTCGCCCTGCACCTGCATGCCCACTTGGATATCTTCGTTGGGCGGAAACTGCGCGCGCGGCACTTCAAACACCGCCTGCTGATTGTATTCACCGTAGCCCTCGGCGGGCGCAACCTGCACCACGCTGCTAAAGCCGGCTTCGCAACCATTCAGGGCATTTTCCAGGCCGGGAATAATGTTGCCATAGCCATGCAGATAGGTGAACGGGCCGCGTTCGCGACTGGTATCAAGCACCAGGCCGTGATCGTCGGTCAGGGTATAGTGCAAGGAGACGACCTTGCCATGGGCTGCTTTCATGGATGCACCTGTGCGATTTAATCGAGGAGTTACTATAGCCGATCCACGATCTATCTGCCGCAAAAAGCATCAGGCGAATCCATATCGGCAGGGTGCCGCCGGTTACTTTGCGCACCTATAATGGCCAGCAATGGCGCGCAGCTGGCGCCACTGTTTCTGTCCTGTTCTACCAAGGAATTCACCATGCCCCTGCCCGCACCGACCGGTCGATCCCTAGCCGTCATCCTGTCCCTTTGCGCGGCGCTCTGGCTCAGCGGCTGCGCTACGCCGCCACCCGTGGCCGGACCCGGATCGCGCGCGAACGATCCCCGGATCGCAGCGGCACGCGCGCGCATTCTCGCTGCCGCCGAACACCTGATCGGTACGCCATATGTATTGGGCGGCGAATCGCCGGATGGGGTGGATTGCAGCGGGCTGGTGCAGTATGCCTATCTGCAGGCGGGCATTCCCCTGCCGCGTACCGCACTGGAACAGTTCCAGGCCGGACAACCGCAGCGGCGGGTGTTACCGGGGGATCTGCTTTTTTTTCGCACTGGACAGAACGGGGTGATTTCGCATGTCGGCATTTACGCCGGCAAGGGACACATGATCCACGCCTCTTCCAGCAGTCGGCAGGTGCGCAAGGTCAGTCTGGCGCAGCGCTACTGGCAAGAGCATATGGCAGGCGGCGCGACGTTTCTTGACAGCCCAGGCGTAGCGGGGAATCCGTCCCTGGTAGCGGATCGCGACCGCTAGCGCATCCCGCCTAGCCCAGGGTCGCCAGCAGCTCGCCGGCGCGAAAAATGGTCAGGGTGCCGGGCGCCAGCACCGTCCACGACTCGTTATCGGTCAGTGGCCGGGTCGCCACCACCGTGACCACGTCATCAGCGGTGGTCTCCTCCTGGAAATCCACCGTCATATCGGCATCCATCAGCCGCGCCTGACCAAATGGCGCCCGCCGGGTCAGCCATGACAACTGGGTGCTGCAATGCGCGTAGAGGTGCTGCGCGTCGCTGAGCAGGAAATTGCATACGCCACGCTGGTTCAGCTCCACGGTCAAAGCGTGAAGCAAGTGCCACAGTGCCTGGGGTCGGCGCGGCGCCTGGGGAAAGCGCGCCCGGATATGGTCGAGCAGCCAGCAGAAGGCGTGCTCGCTGTCGGTGCTGCCGATCGGCTGATAGAAACCGAGCGGCAGGCGCTTGACGCCGCTGAGCTGGCCGTTGTGGGCGAATACCCAGTGTCGGCCCCACAGTTCGCGGCTGAACGGGTGGGTATTTTCCAGACAAACCCGGCCACGATTGGCGCGGCGGATATGGCTGATGACGATGCGGCTCTTGATGGCATAACGCTGCACCAGCCGCGCAACCTCGGATTCGGCACTGGGCTGCGGATCATGAAACAGGCGGCAGCCGCGCGCTTCGTAAAAGGCAATGCCCCAGCCATCGCGATGCGGCCCGGTGCGTCCGCCGCGCTGCATCAGGCCAGTGAAGCTAAAGCGGATATCGGTCGGAACGTTGGCGCTCATCCCCAGCAGTTCGCACATGGATGGCGTCTCAGCTCCAGCGCGGCCCGGACGTGCCTCCGGCAACCGGCGCCGTCATACCGCGTGCACGGCGCACCTCGCCCAGATAGGGATTGCTGCGCAATTCCTCATCCAGCGTGGTGGTGGGTCCATGGCCACTGCACACCAGCAGATGTCCGGGCAGGGCCAACAGGCGATGCAGGCTCTGGCGCATCAGTTCCGGATCGCTGAGCGGAAAATCGGTGCGGCCGATGCTGCCGGCGAACAGGGTATCGCCGAC
>RXIX01000217.1 GCA_003989075.1 Candidatus Competibacteraceae bacterium
GGTTTCGCGCAACTGCCCAGCCAGGGCTCGCCGCTGCGCCAGTGGCAAGGCCAGCATCCGCGCCTGCCAAGCCGGATTACGTACCTGAGCGCGGAACGCCTGGTAATCGACATCGTCGGTGCACAGCGTATCACCGTGCAGCAGCAGCACCGGCGTGCCGTACAGATCGATGGTGACGGTTTCCGGCAGCAGTTCCAGCCCGGCGGCAGCAGCAAAGCGTGCGCCAAGCAGGAAATCGCGATTGCCGTGCAGGAAACGCACCGGCACGCCGGCATCGACCAACGCGCGCAGCGCCGCAGCAACCTCGGGGCCGGGCGCTGCATCATCGTCATCGCCAATCCACGCCTCGAACAGATCGCCGAGAATGTACAAGGCAGCAGCCGTCCGGGCGCGCCGCGCCAGGAAATCGAAAAACAGCGCGGTAGTGTCCGGTCGGCTGGCGTCCAGATGCAGATCGGAGATGAACAGAGTAGGCGCGTTGCTCATTCGTCGATGACTTCGGCGCGCTCAATGACCACATCGTCGGCGGGCACATCCTGATGGCCGCGGCGGCTGGTGGTGGCGACCTTGGCAATGCTCTCAACCACGTCCATGCCTGCGGTCACCCGACCGAATACGCAATAGCCCCAGCCCTGGCTGTTGGCGGCGCGGAAATCGAGAAAGTCGTTGTCCTTGAGATTGATGAAGAACTGCGCGGTGGCCGAATGCGGATCGCTGGTGCGGGCCATGGCGATGCTGCCCTTCTGGTTCTTCAAGCCATTGTCGGCTTCATTGCGGATCGGGCTGCGGGTGGTTTTCTGTTTCATCCCGGCTTCCATGCCACCGCCTTGGATCATGAAATTGGCGATCACCCGATGGAACAGGGTGCCGTCATAAAAGCCGTCGCGGGCGTATTGCAGGAAATTGGCGGCAGTGGCCGGCGCGCGGGCCTGGTCCAGTTCCAGGGTAATGGTGCCAAGCGTGGTGTGCAGTTTGATCATGTGGGAAAGCTCAGGGTTGCGGGGCGGAAGAGGGTTTTGTTGCAGCAGGGGCTGCGGGCGCGGTCTCGGGCAATACGGTGACGGACTGGATCAGCACCGGCGTTGTCGGTACGTCACCAAAGCGACCGCCGGGACCACCGGGGCCGGTGGCGACCTGGCGGATTTTATCCACGGTCGCCATGCCGTCGATGACCTGGCCAAAGACCGTATAGCCCCAGCCTTGTGGCGTGGCGGCGCGGTAGTCCAGGGCCGGGTTATCCTTGACGTTGATGAAGAATTGCGCGGTGGCCGAATGCGGATCGCTGGTGCGGGCCATGGCGATGCTGCCGCGCCGGTTCTTCAGGCCGTTATCGGCTTCGTTGCGGATCGGCGCCTGGGTCGGTTTTTCCTGGAAGTCGCTGCTGAAACCGCCGCCCTGGATCATGAAGCCGTCGATGACCCGGTGAAAGAGCGTGCCATTGTAAAAGCCGCTCTTGGCGTAGGCGAGGAAATTGGCGACCGTGTTGGGTGCCTGCTCGGCGTTCAGTTCTACGGTGATTGGGCCAAGGCTGGTGTCGATGCGCACTTGGGGTTCGGCCAGCGCGAGCGAGCCGGTCAGACCGGCCAGGACGGCGGCGAGCAAAGGAAAACGTTTCAGCATGGATGCGAACCTGATGAAGTCAGCAAGGGGTGAAAGAGGGCGATTGAGGCTGCATGATAGTCAGCATGGCGGCGCCCTGCCAGATTTGGTGGTGCAGTGCTTTCCGTTACCACGACAGGACTATGACCGGTAAAAACGTCAAAGTGCGCTTCGCACCCAGCCCGACCGCTTATCTGCATCTGGGCAACCTGCGCACGGCGCTCCTCAATGCTCTCAGGACTTTCGCTTACCTGACTTTTTCCGTCATACCCGCGAAAGCGGGTATCCATTCTTTTCAACACGCTACTGGATTCCCGCATACGCGGGAATGACGAAAAGCGCAAGTCCCGGCTCTATTGGCCTGCCACGGTGGCGGCATGTTCCTGCTGCGCATCGTATGCGCAATCGACGCGGGCAGTGGTCTACGCCCAGCATTATCAGCAACTGGAAGCGTGCGGGCTGGCTTATCCGTGTTTCTGCAGTCCTGAGGAACGGGCGCTGAGCCACAAGCTGCAGCGGGCCACCGGACAGCCATCCCATGGGGCGCATCGCGGATGCCGGGCCTGCTGCTGCGGGAACTGTGGATTACGGCGGATCAGCGCCCGGAACGGCACGGGGAACAGTGGTTGAATGCGGTCGTGGCTGGCGGCCAGAAATAAAAGCCAGAAAATCTCACTCTTCTTCTACGCTCCAATGTAAGCCTTATCCCGCCGCGCCACTTGCA
>RXIX01000218.1 GCA_003989075.1 Candidatus Competibacteraceae bacterium
TGGGCACGGGTGATCACGTTCAGGGTCCAGCCGGTCAGGCGACTGGCCAGCTGCACGTTCTGACCGCCCTTGCCGATCGCCTGGGCCAGCTGCCGTTCATCGGTGACGATGATGTCCATGCTGTGGGTGTCTTCATCGACGATGATCGACTCGACTTCCGCCGGTGACATGGCATTCATGACAAAGCGGATGGAGTCATCATCCCACTGGACAATATCGATACGCTCACCGGCCAGTTCATTGGTGACACTCTGCACCCGGGCACCGCGCATGCCGACACAGGCGCCAATCGGATCGATACGCGCATCCTTACTCTTGACGGCGATCTTGGCCCGCGAGCCAGGATCACGGGCGGCACCCTTGATTTCGATGATGCCCTGATTGATCTCGGGCACCTCCAGGGTGAACAGTGCCTCCAGATATTCCGGCACCACGCGGCTAATGAACAGTTGCGGACCCTTGCTCTCGGCGCGCACATCCTTGAGGTAGCCGCGCACCCGGTCGCCGATGCGCACCGATTCGCGCGGAATCAGATCTTCACGGGCAATCCTGGCTTCGACATTGCCCCCGACATCGACGATCAGGTCGCCGCGTTCGAGGCGCTTGACTACACCGCTGATCAGCTCACCCTTGCGATGCAGATAGGCATCGACGATCTGGGCGCGCTCGGCATCACGCACCTTCTGTACGATGACCTGCTTGGCAGTCTGCGCGGCGATGCGTCCGCCGAAATCCGCGTTTTCCAGCAGGGTCTCGACGAATTCACCGACCTCGGCACTGGCCCGAAACACACGGGCATCGGCCAGGCGCAACTGCCGCTCGGGACTTTCGATCGGCGCGTCATCGGCGACTACCAGCCAGCGCCGGATCGTCTCGTAAGCGCCAGTGCGCCGATTGATCACCACCCGCACGTCGGGATCGCCGCCTTCATAGCGTTTCTTGGCTGCCGAGGCCAGCGCGGTTTCCAGCGCGCTGAAGATGACTTCCTTGTTGACCCCTTTCTCGTTGGAGACGGCATCCACTACCAGCAGGATTTCCTTATTGCCTTCTTTAATCTCTTTACCGCGCATGTTGCTCTGTCTCCCAGCCGGATTCGCACCTCGCCGCCCTGCCTTAGAGCGCTGGCACTAGCCGCGCCTTTTCGATCCGCTCCAGCAGCACCCGCCATTCCCGCCCGTCGCTATCGACGATCACCACCTCATCGCCCTGCATGCCCAGCAGGCGCCCGAGCAGCTTGCGCCGACCTTCCTGCAGCTCGCGCAACTGGATACGCACTTCGGAACCGGCGAAGCGCTCGAAATGCCGCGCCTCGAACAGGGGGCGTTCCAGTCCGGGCGAGGACACTTCCAGCGTGTACTGCCCGGCGATCAGATCCTCGACATCCAGGACCCCGCTGACCTGATGACTGACCCGCTGGCAATCATCCAGGGTGATACCGTTTTCGCTGTCGATATAGATGCGCAACAGCGCATTCGCATACCGGGCATGAAATTCCACGCCGACTAATTCATAGCCCATGGCTTCCACCACGGCCGCCAACAACCGCCTGAGCGTTTGAACATCCTGGCGCATTTCGATCACCGGAAACAAAAAAGGGGCCTGCGGCCCACTCGCTTTACGAAGCTGGTCGATCCACCACGGCGCAAACAGCACAGGGACGCTAAGGTCGGGCGCCACGGCCTTCCAATCCGCCACCGCGAACCTGGCATTCCGAGCCCGCCTCGCGACAGCCGGCACAAAAAAAGCCCTTAACGGGCTTCCTTGTAAAACTGGTAGCGGGGGCAGGATTTGAACCTACGACCTTCGGGTTATGAGCCCGACGAGCTACCGGACTGCTCCACCCCGCATCAGAGAATAGGAATATTACACAAGAACAAACCCGCTTGCAAGTGCTAATTTTCACGCCGGCTGTGGTTATCCCGTATGACAGAAGACCCATGCCACCGGCAACAGTTCCCGGCGCCGGGCACCCGCTTCAGGCCGGCGGCGATGCCAGCCGCCGCTCGCGCACGAACAGAATCGCACCCAGAAACAGCAACACACTGCAGGCCATTTCCAGCCAGGCCAGCCAGGGGTACGCCATCGGGCCCGCAGCATTAAACACCCCGACCGTGAAATAGAACAGCGCCAGGAAGCTGGTCCAGGCGAAGGTATAGGGACGACCGTGCAACAGGCCGCGCAACGGAGCCAGCAGCGGCGCGACCAGCACTAACAAGACCAAGGCCACCGGGATGCGCGCCGCCGGCTCCAGCCAGGCGAACCACAGCGTCAATACCCCCAGCAGGCCAAA
>RXIX01000219.1 GCA_003989075.1 Candidatus Competibacteraceae bacterium
TCATGCCGCGTGGTTCCGGGTGATGGGGGCGCCATGTTGACTGGAGTCTGCTCCAGCGGTTGCATACACCGGGTAAAATAAATAAGGGCCTAAATGTAGCGCCGTAGATCAGCGGGGTGCCGATGCGCACCTCGCGGGGGCCAGCCTGATAGTCGAGAGTGCCGCGCAAATGGCCGTACAGGGTCAATACCTTGTCCTTGTTGCGCGGCTTGCGCTTGACGTAGCCGGGCGACAGGGCTTGCCAGGTACTGCCATCGGGCGCGGTCTGACTGTTGAACCGCTCACGGGTGACGTTCAGCATCGCCTCGCCGATGTCCTGGAACACCGGGGTCAGATCAGCCAGGCGGGTTTGCAGCGCCTCGAAGACGGCCTTCACCTCGGCGGCGTTGCTGATTTCAAGCTGGATGTCGAGCGATGCACCGGCTATGTTGAATTTTCCGGGGGATTGGGGTATCTAAGTCGTTATGAGCAGCTTTGGCTAACGCGGTGAATCTCCCAGCCGTGCGGTACGGCGTCAGCCGGTGGTCGCTTTGAGGGGGAACACGGGGAGTCCCCTCCCGAAGCTGCTCAGCCCTTCGCTTCTTCCCATTCGTCTTTCAAGACCTTGCCACGCTTGCGTAAGGCTTTCGCTTCCTCGGGACCGAACCCGAAGCGGAATGATTTCAAATACACTTCGTGGCCGACCTCAGTACGCTGCAATATCGCTACATAGACTTTGCGGCCTTGGGGTAGGAACGCATATTTGAAATCGCCGACCTGCACAATCAGCCTGGCCTGTTCAACGGTGGCTTGAACGGCCAGATAATCTTCGGCAGTAAACGCTTGCCCTTCCCGGCTAATGATTTGCTTGACCGCGTCATAGTCGGAAAACAGAACGGTCTGGGTTGATACGCCCAGCAACTGACGAACCTCCTCATCAAGAATAGCGACGGGATAGGCTTCTCCGTGGGCTTGATCGGCCCGCAGTTTTTTGAGCAACGTATCCTTGGCTTCCTTGCCTTTCTGTGCCAAAAGCGCGGCGTATTCCGGCTTTTTTAGCGTCTCTGCCACCCGTGATTGAAGAAACTCGTACCATCGCTGGAAGACGCCATCTTGTAAGTTGTTCGCTACCATCGTCCGCGCTGTCTGTTTGTCATATTTATTGAGGTCAGGAAACCACGTCTTCCCCGGCTGATAATCCCAGCCCTTATCGACGCCGCCATCCTTGAATGGGATCTTCGCCTTGTCCGTCACCTCAAGGCCCTGCTTCTTCATGTCCCGTTCGGCCAGGGTTTCGATGTAGCACTTGCAGCCGAAGCCATTGGGCGGGGTGTGCGCAGTCCACCAGGGGTCGTCGTGCTTGAGAATCAGCCCGTCCCAGGCCACATGCTCCTTGCGCGGATCGACGCTGGCGGGTGAATGCCGGTAACGCCAGTAGGGGCGCAGGTTCGCCACCTCTTTCATCTGCCGGGTGCGCCCGGCTCAGGTGCTCGTTGAGGATATCCAGCAATTCCTGTTCATCGCTGCTGGACAGGCCGAGGAATGGGCGGGCCGGGATGTTGCGACGCGGATCGCCGAACTGATGCGTAGCGCCGTAGATCAGCGGGGTGCCGATGCGCACCTCGCGGGGTCCAGCCTGATAGTTGAGGGTGCCGCGCAAATGGCCGTACAGGGTCAATATCTTGTCCTTGTTGCGCGGCTTACGCTTGGTGTAGCCGGGGGACAGGGCTTGCCAGGTACTGCCATCGGGCGCGGTCTGACTGTTGAACCGCTCACGGGTGACGTTCAGCATCGCTTCGCCGATGTCCTGAAACACCGGGGTCAGATCAGTCAGGCGGGTTTGCAGCGCCTCGAAGACCGCCTTCACCTCGGCGGCGTTGCTGATTTCAAGGTTGATATCGAGCGATGCGCCGGCCATCAGAACATCTCCTTGATCGCGTTGTACAGATCAGCAGGCAGTACCTGTTCCCATAGCGCCAGCATTGCAGCCACCCATGCCGGATCCCAGTTGGGCGCCTTGCCCTGGAGCAGTTTGGCCAGCGGTTCAGTGCTCGCCCCCGGCTGATAATCCCATCCCTTATCCACGCCGCCATCCTTGAACGGGATCCTCGCCTTGTCGGTGACCGCCAGGCCCTGCTTCTTCATATCCCGTTCGGCGAGGGTTTCGATGTAGCACTTGCAGCCGAAGCCATTGGGCGGGGTGTGTGCAGTCCACCAGGGATCGTCGTGTTTAAGAATCAGCCCGTCCCAGGCCACGTGTTCCTTGCGCGGATCGACGCTGGCAGGTGAATGCCGGTAACGCCAGTAGGG
>RXIX01000220.1 GCA_003989075.1 Candidatus Competibacteraceae bacterium
AACACGGTGGAGCGCTATGTGCTGGGTGTCGAGCATTGGCATATCGGCGCCTGGCTGATGCAGGCCTGGTCGATGCCCGAGGAAGTCATCGCCGCGGCGCGCTGGCATCACAGCGAGGATTGCACCCAGCCGCACGCCGAATATGCCAATCTGGTGCTGATCGCCAACCGGCTGCTGCAGCACATCGGCCTCGGCGAGGAAAACAACAACCGCCTGCCTGCGCTGGCCATGTTCACCCTCGGCATCAACCGCGATCAGGCCTTTGATGCACTGCTGCGGGTGCAGGCCAGCATGACCGAACTGGACAGCCTGTCCCAGGCCCTGCGCCTGACCACACCCTCCTGAGAGCCGCGACCGTGACCGCAATACGCGGCGCTAATCCGGGCCAGCGTACAGTTCGACCTGCCCAATACCGCGCACCGAGTTGATCAAATAGATCCGGGCGCCGGTCAGTAACTGTTCAACCGTCATCACCCGCTCGCGAAGCTGCCGGCACGCCAACAGTGCCTCGCGATGGGTGCCGGGCAACAAACCGCAGCGCAAGGGCGGCGTATAGTACGCACCCTTGATCTCGACGACCACGTTGGCGATGGTCGATTCGGTGATTTCGCCGCGGCTGTTGTACAGCAAGACGTCGTCCCACCCGGGCCGGGCCGCCAGGGCCTGCTGGTACACATGCCGCTGCGTGGTTTTGTGATAGAGGAATGGGTCGGCCGGATCGATGGGCGCTCGCGCCAGGACGATGCGCTGCGGCATGGACGGCAGCACTGCATAAGCCTGGAATGAGAGCTGCAGCGTGCCGTCGCGACTCAACTGCAGGCGGATACGATGCGGTTGCGGTGGCAAGCGCGCCACCAGTCTGGCCAGGGCGCGGCGAACTGCACACTGATCCAACCTGAAGGCAAAGTAGGCCGCCGATCGCGCCAGGCGCAGCAGATGCCGCGACAGCCGTCGATAGCCCTCAGCCGGCGTCCAGGCCAGTGTCTCCAGCAGCTCGAACTCCACCGCTGTCGAACCCAGGGCGCGGGCCTTGATCTGGCATTCACGCCATTCCTGCGCCGGCCGCGCATCCCAGACGATGCCGCCGCCCACGCCGTATTCAGCCTGACCCTGACGCCGATCCAGCCACAGACTCCGGATCGCCACATTGAACTGGGCCTGGCGCGCCGGGGCGATAAAGCCGATCGCGCCGGTGTAGCTGTGCCGGGCGCTGGTTTCCAGGGCGGCGATGGTCGCCATGGCCATGGCCTTGGGGGCGCCGGTGATCGATGCGGCCGGGAACAGCGCGGTGAGAATGTGACTTAGCGATGCCGATGTGGTCGCACACACGGTCGAGCTCATCTGCCAGACGCTGCGGTAGCGTTCAACGCCGAACAGTTCGGGCACCGTGACGCTGCCCGGCGTGGCGATGCGCCCCAGGTCGTTGCGCACCATGTCGGTGATCATCAGATTCTCGGCGCGTTCCTTGGGCGATGCCCGCAATGCCGCGGCCTGTGCCATATCCTGTTGATACCACAGGCCCCGCGCCGCCGTGCCTTTCATCGGTCGCGAGCTGATGCACTGCCCATCGAGACGGAAAAAAAGTTCCGGTGACAAGCTAGCCAGCACCCAGTCGCCGCCGTCGATGTAGGCGCCATAGCGGGGCTGCTCCGCCGCTACCCGCTGCTGGAAGAACAGCCAAGGATCGGCGCGCAAGGTGCTGCGCAGGCGATAGGTGAAATTGACCTGATAGACCGTGCCTGCGCCGAGCAGCGCCTTGATGTGGCGCAGCCGCTGCCGGTAACGGGCTGGTGTCAGGTCCGGCCGCCAATCCGTTGCGATCACTGGGACCGGCGGCGCGGGCCATGCGAAGGGTTCCGGCGGCGGACCGAGCGCAAACCACAGTAGGGGCCACTGCGTTTCAGGCGGGTGCACCTGCAGTGCCGGATCAAAGGCCGGTGCGGCCTCGTAGGCGATAAAACCGGCTGCGTGCAAACCAGCAGCTACTGCGGCTTCCAGTTCGGCCAGGCACGGCAACACCTCCTCGATGCGCCAGGCCACCAGCAGGCGGCGCGGCCCGCCAAAGTGCAGCCAGCAACCGCGCGCCGCATCCCGCAGTACGATCAGCGGCATCGCCGCGCCCGTTTCGGGATTATCGGTCACGACAGATTCACCACAGCACGCACCGGACATGCTCCCCAGTCGCGCATTTTTCGACCGCTGTAAACAGCAAGGGCGGAGCCGCGGCTCCGCCCTGTAGCTGCCTGCGCCTCGCGGCGCGATTTACAAGGCGCTCGGTCCGATT
>RXIX01000221.1 GCA_003989075.1 Candidatus Competibacteraceae bacterium
TGACCAGCACCGATGGCGGCAGGCGCACATTGTCGCGGATGTTCTGCCCGCAATAGCTCAGATACAGACACTGGCGGGCTGAAAGCAGGGTTTCCAGAAACAGATAGCGATCGTCCTGATGGCGCGCGCGATCGCCGCGCCGAAAGCGGTTGGCCATCAAGTCAAAGCCTGGCGGCAGGTGTGGCCGTGGATAGGCATCGTCATTCAGGCCCAGCAGGCACACCACCGCAAACGGAATGCTGCGCATCGGCACCATTGCGCAACAGGTCACGCCACCGCCGAGAAAGCGGCCGGCGCCACTGGCAACACTGTTCAACTGCTCGCGCAGCGCCGATTTCACCACCGCCAGACTGAGCGGTTCGCCAAAGCCGGCCTGTTCTGCGGTATCGCCCAGTGCTTCCAGCGCAGCGCGCACCTGCTGCAACTCGTTTTCCTCGCGCTCACGCGGGTCGAAAAACTGCTCCAGCACCGTGCGCAGCACGCTTAACCATGCGGTCAGCGGTCGCTGCTCGCGCAGGCGCGCATCCAGACCAAACAGCGCTTCGGTAAAACTTTCCAGGCCACCGAGCGCCAGAGCAGCGGACCCTTCCACCTCGTCGCAGGGCAGGATGTCCTGATACAGGCCGCGCCCCTCGCCAGGCAGCGCATAGCCGAGCAACAGGCGATCCAGACCGGTGCGCCAGGTGTGCTCGGCGGTAGCGGGCAGATCCCAGTGCTGTTTGGTCTCGGCATCGATGCCCCAGCGAATGCCGGCGCTGCGGACCCAGTGGCGTATGCGGATCAAGTCTTCTTCAGCCAGGTCGAAACGCCGCCGCAGGGCCGGCGCTTCCAGCAGATCCAGCACCTGTACCGCGTCGAAGCGCCCGCCGCCCAGATCAAGCAGGGTAAAAAAGACTTCGATCAATGGATTTTCGACGGCCACGCCTTGATCGGCGACGCTGAACGGGATGCGCCGTTCACGCGGCACGCTGTCGAATACCGCCTCGATCAGGGGCCCGTACACGGCAATATCCGGGGCCATCACCACGACATCCGAGGGTTTCAGGCGCGGATCGGCGGTAAACAGCGCCAGCAGTTGATCATGCAGCACTTCGACTTCGCGCATGGGGCCGTGGCAGGCGTGAATCTGCAGCGAGCGGTCATCGGCACGCAGCGGCAGGGGCGGCCAGTCGGTGCTGCCACGTTCGCGCAGGTGCAGGATATCGGCCTGCAGGTGATGCAACAGGCTGTTGCCAGCGGGCTCAGCGAAACCGTCCCATTCGGTGCGCGGATAGTTCTGCAGCAGGTCGATGAAATCGCGGCCCTGCTTGCCGAGCGAGGCCAGCAGCGGGTTGCCAACCACCAGATAGGCTTCTTCGGGGTCGATTTCCTCGTCCAGCCGCGCCAGGTCGCGTTCGGCGCGGATATCGCCCCAGTATTCCTGACAGGGATTCAGCAGCAGCAGGTGCACATCGATCACTTTGGCCAGTTCCGCCAGCAGGTCCAGATACAGCGGTGGCAGGGTTGTCACACCCAGCACCGCAACCCGTTCCGGTAAGCGGTTGCGATCGAAGTCGCCGGCGCGCAGTGCTGCGCGCACCTGTTCCTGCACCGACACCCGATGCACGGCGCCGGTTGCGGTCAGCCGCTGCCACAATGCCGCTTGCCAGTGTTCCGGCGCATCCCGCTCCCAGGCGCGGATCCAGTCGGGACGATAGACCAGGTATTGATCGAAACAGTCGGCGATCCGACAGGCCAGTTGATAGCGGCGAAAATCGTCGCGGCCATCGCCCAGCCAGGCATGCAGCGGCGCCAGGCAGGGCGTGTCGTCCAGCTCACCCAGCAGTTCCAGCAGTCGCCAGCGCAGCACGGGGCGCTCGAATGCCGAGATCGAGGGCATGCCGCGTAGCAGCACCCGGCTGATTTCCCATAGGAAGGTGGCGGGAAACTGCACGCTTAGATTCGCGCACACGCCGAGACGATCGGCCAGACGCAAGGCCAGCCAGCGCGCCAGGCCATTGCTCGGCGTGATGACGAGTTCCGGCGCCAGGGCTGCGCGCAGCGGCTGGCGCAATACGTCGGTCAAACGGTCAATCAGAATTTCAAGGCGGTTGCTTTGATGGCAGTACAGCACGATGCGTAGTCCGGTTAGTTTGCCAATGCGCTAAATGGCATGGTGGATGGGCATGGGGTTAGGTGGTGTCAGGTCTGGTGCTGCTGATTCTGTATTTG
>RXIX01000222.1 GCA_003989075.1 Candidatus Competibacteraceae bacterium
ACGGCCTGACAGACCCGCTCGCGGATCGGCGCGGCATGTTCGCCGATTCCCGCGGTGAACACCACCGCATCCAGACCGCCAAGTGCCGCCGCCAGCGCACCCAGTTCCTGGACAATCCGATAAACGAACAGATCAATCGCAAAACGCGCCCCGGGCGCATCGGACGCCAGCAGCGTGCGCATATCGCTGGACAGCCCGGAGACGCCCAGCAGCCCCGATTTCTGGTAGATCAGCTTCTCGATAGCGCGGGCATCCATGTGCAACTCGTCCATCAGGTACAGCATCACCCCCGGATCGAGCCGCCCGCAGCGCGTGCCCATTGGCAGGCCATCGACGGCGGTGAAACCCATGGTGCTGGCCATGCTCCTGCCCGCGTGCAGGGCGCACATGCTGGAACCGTTACCCAGATGCAGCACCACCGTGCGGCCCTGCGCAGCGCGCGGATCGTATGCGGCCAGCACCGAGGCGATGTACTCATAGGAAATGCCGTGGAAGCCGTAGCGGCGCACGCCACGCTCGGTGATCTCGGCCGGCAGAGCAAAAGCCTGCGCGACCTCAGGCTGCTCGCGATGAAAGGCGGTATCGAAACAGGCCACCTGCGGCAAATCCGGCAGGCGGGCAAACAGCAGGCGGATCGGCGCCAGGTTATGCGGCTGGTGTAGCGGCGCCAGCGGAATAAACTGCTCCAGCTCGCCCAGAATCGTCGGCGTCAGCCGTACCGGCGCTGAATAGCGCAGGCCACCATGCACAACGCGATGGCCCACCGCAGCCAGCCGGTGTGCGCCGAGATGCTCGCGCACGAAGGCCGCCAGATAGCTCAGGCCGCCCTCATGGCCGAGCGTCTCACCGGCCGCCCAGCACCGTTCACCGAGCAGAGCACCGGCTGCGTCGCGCGCCTTGAAACGCGGCTCGGTATACAGTCCCTCCAGTTGCCCACCAAGCAGCAGCGCCAGTATGCCCTCCTGGTCGAGAAACAGGGAAAACTTGATGCTCGATGAGCCGGCGTTCAACACCAGAATGGCGTCGCTCATGGAGCGATGCTCTTGGCCACGCTGGAGCGGCGCGCCTGGGCGACCAGTGCCGCCACCGCGCAGGACGCCAGACGGGTCATCACCGAATCGGCGCGGCTGGTGAGGATGATCGGCACCCGCGCGCCGAGCACGATGCCGGCGGCGTCGGCATCGGCCATGAAGGACAGACTCTTGGCCAGCATGTTGCCCGCCTCCAGATCCGGCACCACCAGGATATCGGCATAACCGGCCACCGGCGATTGGATATGCTTGATCTGCGCGGCGCTGAGGTTGATGGCGTTATCCAGCGCCAGCGGTCCGTCGAGCATGCCACCGGTAATCTGGCCGCGATCGGCCATCTTGCACAGCGCGCCGGCTTCAACCGTTGACTGAATCTTGGGATTGACTGTTTCCATCGCCGACAGAATCGCTACCTTGGGCTGGCTGAAACCGAGTGCCTGGGCCAGGTCGATGGCGTTCTGGATAATGTGCTGCTTGTCCTCCAGGGTCGGAAAAATGTTGATCGCTGCATCGGTGACGATGATCGCCCGATCCAGGCTGGGCACATCCATGATGAAGGCGTGGCTGATGCGCCGCTCGGTGCGCAGGCCGGTGGCAGTACGCACCACTGCACCCATCAGCTCGTCGGTGTGCAGGCTGCCCTTCATCAGCATCTCGGCCTTGCCTTCGCGAGCCAGTTGCACCGCCAGATCAGCGGCGGCGTGGCTGTGCGGCGCATCGACGATCTCATAGGGCGAGATGTCGAGCTGAAACTGCGCTGCCAAGGCAACGATCCGGGCGCGCGGCCCAACCAGAATTGGCGTCATGATGCCCAGTTCGGCCGCTTCCACCGCACCCTTGAGCGAGGTTTCATCGCAGGGATGAGCCACGGCGGTGCTCACCGGGCTCAATTCCTTGCAACGGGCAATCAGGCGTTCATATTTTTCGTGCTTGCGTTCCACGGGGATTCTTCCTCATTTTTTAGTTTGCAGGACTTTCGCTTACCTTACTTTTTCCGTCATACCCGCGAAAGCGGGTATCCATTCTTTTCAACACGCTACTGGATTCCCGCATACGCGGGAATGACGGAAAGCGAAAGTCCCGGTTTGAATTGTTTACGGATTCTGATCAGCGCT
>RXIX01000223.1 GCA_003989075.1 Candidatus Competibacteraceae bacterium
CGGAAGGCGCTCCCGGCGGACCCTCAATCCGGCCGTGCCATTTTCACCACCTTGATCATATTGGTGCCGCCGGACACCCCGACCGGCACCCCGGCACTGAACACCACGATCTCCCCTTCGCGCGCCATACCCTTGTTCAGCAGGAACTCGGTCGCTGAACTGAGCAGGTCATCCACCGAATAGGTCGCGCCCAATTGCAGCGGCTCCACGCCCCAGACCAGCGCCAGCTTGCGCAGGGTAGCCGGCTTGGGACTGAAGGCGATCAGCGGCATCAGCGGCCGGAACTTGGCCAGACCCAGCACGCTTGCCCCACTGTTGGTGAAACTGACCAGATAACGGGCACACACTTTGCCAGCCAGATCCATGGTGGTGAAGTGCACCGCATCCTCGATGCGCAGACAGGCATGGGCGCGCAATTCCTGCTGGCTCATGACGTTGCCGCGCACCACATTGCGGAAGACCTCGCTGGTTTCCACGGTCAGGGCGATATTCTTCATCATTCGCACCGCCTCGATCGGGTATTGGCCGGCAGCGGTCTCGGCGGACAGCATCACCGCGTCGCTGCCATCGAGAATGGCATTGGCGACATCGTTGGCCTCGGCGCGGGTCGGACGCGGGTTGTTGATCATCGACTCGAGCATCTGCGTGGCGGTGATCACCGGCTTACCCGCGTTATTGCACTTCTGGATCAGGGTTTTCTGCATGATCGGCACGTCCTGCGGCGAGGTCTCCACACCCAGGTCGCCGCGCGCCACCATGATCGCATCGGCCACGGCAATGATGGCGTCGATGTCGCGAAAGGCTTCAGGTTTCTCGATCTTGGCGATGATCGGAATCTTGCGGCCATGCGTGGTCAGCATGATGTCGATCAGTTCCTTGACATCGCCGGCCTCACGCACGAAGGACAGCGCGACATAATCCAGGCCGTGATCATAGGCGAACTGCAAATCGCGCCGATCCTTGTCGGTGATCGCGGAAATATTCAGCTTGATATTGGGCAGATTGACGCCCTTGCGCGGCTTGAGGCGACCGCCGTTGATCACCCGGGTCGCAATCTCGTGGCCCTCGATGCGCTCCACGGTCAGCTCGAACAGGCCATCATCGATGAGAATCCGATCACCGGCCTTGACCTCCTCGTGCAGGCTGCGATGGTCAATCGCCACCTTCTTCACCCCATCGTGAACCCCACCGATCAGTTCATCGGTACTCAGCACCAGGGTTTCGCCGGCCACCACTTCAAGCGCATCGCCTTCGAGCTGGCCGAGACGGATCTTCGGTCCCTGCAGATCCTGAAAAATGGCGATGTGCCGGTTCAAGCGCTCGGCGGCCTCACGCACCAGCCGCACCGACTGCGCGTGATCATCGAAGCTACCGTGGGAAAAATTGAGCCGGATCACATCCGCGCCTTCCCGCAGCAGACGCTCGATCGTCTCGGCGTTACGGGAATTAGGTCCCAGGGTCGCTACGATCTTGGTGAATTTCATCGGTTTTGCCATGCTTGCTCTCGCTCCTGGCCGAATTCGCTTAAAAACCAAACCAATCAAACGGTTATTTTTGTTTTTCAAGCGCGAGTGTAACGGTTCACGCAACGGATGACCATTTTCCAGTCACCAGACGGCAATCGGCGCCAGCCGGTTTAAACTAGCGCCCGCATCGACCCGAACCTACCGCGAGGTTTTGCAATGGCTGACGTTTTTACCCGCATCCTCGGCATTGAGCTGCCCGACACGCTGCGTTGCGACGACTCCGGCAAGAATGCCGCCTTTAGCATCGGTTTCCGCAGCGACGGGCCGATCCCCTTCCCGCAGCTGATCCTGCACACCAGCAGCGGCGCGCAGTTGCTCAAGGGTGACGCGCTGAGCTTCGAAATCCACGGCAGCGACTACCTGTACCACGCCAGCGTCCCGGCCGGGTTGCTGTGGCCGGGCGAGATCACCGTGCAGGCGGAAGGCTGCCGCAAGGCTGATATTCGCCAGGCCGGCGGCGAGGACTGGATCAAGGCCTTTGAGCGGCTGCGCATCCTGCCCGGCGCTCAGGCCCAGCCGGTGATCCAGTTGGCAAATGGTCCGGGTGGAACGCCGGTCAAGCTGTACTTCGGCATCCACAAGCA
>RXIX01000224.1 GCA_003989075.1 Candidatus Competibacteraceae bacterium
AGCGATTGCAGCGAGCCCTACACCAGCGGCACTGTGGTCACCCTCACCGCCACCGCCGCCAGCGGCTCGACCTTCGCTGGCTGGAGCGGCGCCTGTACAGGCACGGGAAGTTGCAGGGTCAGCATGAGCGTGGCCAAGACGGTCACCGCGACCTTCAACCGCTCCATAAGCAGCGGCTATCCGACAGAAGCAGCTCTGCTCACCACCCTGGCCCCCGGTGCCTACAACGCCAGCTTGAGCAGCGCTGGCGCTACAGCGGGTAATGCCCTGGTTGAGGTGTTCGATCAGGATTAACCAGCCAACGGCATAAAAAAAGCCGGCGCAAGCCGGCTTTTTTTGTGGGCACATGACACATCGACCTTCAAAAAGAAAGGCGTTGGTGACTCATAACGCGCGCAGGAGTCCGGTAAGACCACGGTTCGCCATGGCACTGGCGTTGACGGCGCGAAGATGACTGAGATAAGGACAGAGTGTGTCAATTATCTCAGAAATTTATGAGCGATAGCTGACGCCCAAGTAACGCTTTAAGGCCAGCGCCGATAACCAGGTTTTCGCTTAGCTGATCAAGTAAATGGCCAAAAACCACACGGTCAGGGCCAAGTGGGCACACTGAAACAGGGTTCCCGCGATCAGGGACGTTTGCGCTCGGCAGTTATGGCACTGAAACGTCTTACGTCTCCGCTTGCACAGGACATAATGACTGGTAGTGGTTCACTGAGGAGAACTGGGTTACGATGGGAAGATGAACTGTTATCCTTGTGGTAGTAAGCAAACACGCAAGCACGGGAAGACGGGGAACGGCAAGCAGTGTTACGGGTGCAGTGCGTGCAGGCGCAGTTTCCGAGCGAACCCTGAAGCATCGGGCTATACGGAAACGGCAAAGGGTCAAATCCTGCGGGCTTACCAGGAACGTTCCTCCCTACGGGGACTCACCCGAATGTTCGGCGTGTCGCGCAACACGATAACCGCCCTACCAAATTGGCGGAGACTGAATGATACATTTTCCGATTTTCCTATCCGTCGTGTTGATGGTGCGTAACCAGTCAGCAGAACTGCGCCCAGTCATTGAGCAAATGACTACTACGGTTGCGCCCTTGGTCAGTGATTATGAGTTGATCGTCGTGGACAATGGGTCTGATGACGATAGCGTAGCGGTTCTCAAGCGGTTGACGGGCGAGCAGGGGTTTCCCAACCTGCAAATCTACGCGCTGACCAAAGAAGTGGATGCGGACACGGCCTCTTGGGCCGGTCTGGAAAACGCGCTGGGGGATTTCGTGGCGGTCATCGATCCGTTGGCTGATGACATTCAGTTTCTGCCGAATCTGCTGGATCAGGCAGTATCGGGCGCTGATGTGGTATTCGCGGTCAACGAGCAAAAGTCAAAGCAGAGTCTGGCCTATCGCAGTTGCTCTTGGGTATTCAGAACGCTTTATCAGTGGTTCAATAGCATTGATATGGCGCGAGAAGCGCCGCCTTACCGGATCATCAGCAAGCGGGTGGTGAATTTCATTTTGCAGCACCCAACTCCGGCGCTGATCTATCGCCACTTACCGGCCACCGCTGGCTTTTCCAAAGCCAACCTGAGTTACAGCACGCCGCCGAAAATCCATAGAAAAAAACGCTTGGGCGAAAGCATTGATCACGGGATGCGGTTGATGGTGGCGACCACGCGCGGGCCGATGCGGTTGATGACCTTGCTCTCGCTGTTCGGCGCAGTCGCTAATCTGGTGTATTCCATTTACGTCATCATCATCGCCATTGCCAAGGAAAACGTTGCGCCCGGTTGGGTCACCTTGTCACTACAACAGTCCGGGATGTTCTTCCTGTTTTCCCTAGTGCTGTTGATGCTGAGTGAATACATCCTGCACATGGCCCGGCTCAGTCAGGAAGGGCCGCCTTACCATGTGGCGCAAGAGTTCACCAGCGCGGTGATGACCCGCCGTCAGCGGTTGAACATAGAAGAGGCATGTGGAAGAGGCATGTGTCCCCCCC
>RXIX01000225.1 GCA_003989075.1 Candidatus Competibacteraceae bacterium
CTGGAACGGATCGTCATTCCCGCGTATGCGGGAATCCAGTCGCGTGTTGAAAAGAATGGATACCCGCTTTCGCGGGTATGACGGAAAAAGTCAGGTAAGCGAAAGTCCTGAATGAATAGATCCTTCCCGGTCTGCAGCGAGAGGATTTCTGATCTTGCGATTAGGGCACCTGCTTCGCCGAGCCGAACCGATGGCCGCTTGCGCAGCAGCCGCCAAGGGGTGCTTGATCAGTTGCGCGGCAAACCTCACCCTTCAGCGCGAATCTTCCGCGCCTACTCTCCCAATAGTTCGGCTACGGGCTGCAACTGTTCGACATGCTCGGACACGACCTTGACGATGACGATGATTGGAATGCTGAGAAGCATGCCCCAGACACCCCAGAGCCAGCCCCAGAACAGCAGCGAGACGAAAACGGCCACCGAGTTCATTCTGGCGATTCTCCCGGTCATCCAGGTCGTGACCAAGGTGCCGACAAAGAGGGCGATCACCAGCGATGCCCCCGCGACCAACAGCGCTGTGGCAAACGAGCCGAACTGAATAAAGGCCACCATCCCGGTGGCGGTAGCGGTAAGGCCAGGACCCAGGTAAGGGATGATATGCAGCAAACCCGCCGCGACGGCCCAGGCGCCTGCATTGTCGAGGTTGATCCAGCGGAACGCTATCCAGGTGAGCAGTGCTACGAGCACGTTGGTGATCAACAGCATAAACATGTAGCGCTGGATGGAATGATTGATATCACCGAGGATCTGCACCGTAATCTTCTTGCTCGATAGCGACGGCCCGGTGAGTCGTACCAGCTTGCGTTTATAGGTGTCGCCGGACAGCAGGAGAAAGAAGACCAGAAAGAGCACCATGACCGCTTGACCCATATAACCCACAGCTCCCCTGGAACCCGCCCAGAGGGCATTGCCCATTTTGAAGGCGGACGGATCATCGATAACGACGCGCGTCGCGGGTTTTTTTGGGGTGGCGGGAATGCCGGTCGCTTGGCCGGCTGCCTGTTCGAGTTGGCTCGCAGCGGTTTGTACTTTCTGCATCGCATTGAACTGGCCCTCCCCCAGTTTGACGAGACCTGCGGCCAACTGATTCGCAGCTTCGGGCAACTGCTCGACGATCGTCTGCATCTGCCCGCGCAAGGAATAGGTTCCGAACCCAAGCGCACCCACAACAGCCAAAATCACCAGGCAGGTGCCCGCCACTCGATGAATCCTGATCCGTTCCAACCATACGACGAGGGGGTTCAGCGTGTAAGCCAGAAGAATCCCGAGCAACAGGGGAATCAAAAAACTCTGCGCCCACTCCAGCGCAAATACCACGGCGATCGTGGCCAGTATGACCAGCGCCAACCCCTGTACGTCCACAGTGATGCCGACCGCGTGCCCAGAAGGGGTAGCGTCTGGCGCTGTGGAGGTGAATGCAGTGGGCTCGGGTTCGACGTTCATGGTGGCTTTCACCTGGGAGGGCGATAGGATTCAGGGTATCTGGGCGCTTCTCCGCATTATCCGGTCAGGCAATGGCGTGAAAAACTCGCGCTATGACCGGAATCGCCGGGTCATCACCGGTTTGCGGGCGAGAATCTCCGAATTCATCGGCATGGACTGCGTTAACCTTTTGGATAACTCCGGGTTTCGCACCAGAGATCGGGGTGACAGCGGAATCCAATAAGAGCCGATCGCCAGTACGCTCGAAAAAACCAGAACGATCATTTGTTTGGGTTGGATTTTAGTATCCATTAAAAAATGATCCTGTTTTCTAAATAAAAAGTTGGAAAGCACCACCCAATGAGGCAGCGTCCCTGCTCAATTCAGATCCGGACTTTATAAAAATAATTAATTTTCAAGTCGGCGATGCAGAGCTTATTGGATATGAAATTTTCAGAAATCGTTATTCAGAAATGCTGATTTCTGGTCAACATACTGGGTACTGAAAATGACGGATTGTTTCGAGTATCCGTGTAAAAGATATGCGTTCGACCGAGTGTAGCCCCCTA
>RXIX01000226.1 GCA_003989075.1 Candidatus Competibacteraceae bacterium
GCCTGAAAGGAATCCACCGCGATTTCCCGCCCCGGCACATTGAGAATCTCCACGAAGCGCGACATGTGCGTGCCCTTGAAGTTATGCGGCAGGTTCACGTACATGTTGAAGGTGGCAATGGTGTGCTGCTCGCCGCCACTGCGATCACGGACCCGCACCGGATGACGGATGTCCTTGATGCCGACCTTGTTGATCGCCAACCGGCGGGTATCGGCACTGTTTTGGACATCGGGGATATGAATGACCGTGGACGTGGCCGCGGAACTCATGGTCGATGGCTGCATGCAATCCTCTCAGCGACGCCTGCGCGTCTTCGTTCAAAACCCACGCTGCGCCCAAGCTATCACACGGCAGTCGTGGAACATCAATCGTCACTGCTTTTGGAGTCGCGCATGGGCCATTAAATTCCCGAGCGCTTCACTCAGATACAGGCGTTGCCGCCAGCGCGGGCACCAGACCCCAGGCCGCCAGTTGTCGCAAAATGCCCTCGGCATCCAGACCGCACTCACTGAGCAGCTCGCCACGTTCGCCCTGCTCGATGAATTCATCCGGCAGGCCAAAGTGATAAACCGGGGTGTGAATCGCCTGTTGCGCCAGATATTCGCTCACCGCGCTGCCCGCACCGCCGGCTATGGCATTTTCCTCCAGGGTCACCAGCCAGCGGTGCTCAGCGGCCAGCCGCCGCAGCAGGGCCTCATCAAGCGGTTTAATAAAACGCATGTTGACCACCGTCGCATCCACCCGCGCTCCTACCGCCTCGGCCACTTCGACCATGCTGCCAAAGGCCAGCAGGGCCAGAGCCTGCCCCTGGCGGCGCAGTTGCGCCTGACCGATGGGTAGCGGCTGCATCGCGCGTTCCACCGCCACACCCGGACCCTTGCCGCGCGGGTAGCGCACCGCCGCCAGCTGATCGAGCTGAAAGCCGGTGTAGAGCATCTGCCGGCACTCGTTCTCATCCGCCGGCGCCATAATGACCAGATTAGGGATGCAACGCAGGTAGCTGCAATCAAAGCTGCCGGCATGGGTCGGTCCATCCGGCCCCACCAGACCGGCGCGGTCGATGGCAAACAGCACCGGCAGATTCTGTAGAGCAACGTCATGGATCAACTGATCGTAGGCGCGCTGCAAAAAGGTCGAGTAGATCGCCACCACCGGCTTGAGTCCATCGCAGGCCAGCCCGGCGGCCAGGGTCACCGCGTGCTGCTCGGCGATCGCCACGTCGAAATAGCGCTCCGGGAAACGCTCGGAAAATTCCACCAACCCCGAGCCTTCACGCATCGCCGGAGTAATACCGACCAGCCGTTCATCCTCGGCGGCCATGTCGCATAGCCAGTCACTGAACACCTGGGTATAGGTGGGGCTGCCACCGGGCTTGGCCGGTTTCAGGCCACAGGCCGGATCGAAACTGCCCACGCCGTGATAGCCAACCGGCTCATCCTCGGCACGCGGATAGCCCTTGCCCTTGCGGGTAACGACATGCAGCAGCCGCGGGCCATCCAGGGCGCGCAGATTGCGCAGGGTCTGCACCAGGGTCGGCAGGTCGTGGCCATCGACCGGGCCAAAATAGTTAAAGCCCAGTTCCTCGAACAGCGTGCCCGCCGGCACCAGCAGGCCCTTGACATGCTCCTCGGCACGGCGGGCCACTTCCAGCATCGGCGGCATGTGGCTGAGCACCTTCTTGCCACCCTCGCGGACGCTGGAAAAGAAGCGCCCGGACATCAGCTTGGTCAGATGCGCCGACAGCGCGCCGACGTTGGGCGAAATCGACATTTCGTTGTCATTGAGCACCACCAGCAGATCACTCTTGATATGCCCGGCATGATTGAGTGCTTCGAAGGCCATGCCCGCGGTCATCGCGCCATCACCGATGATGGCCACCACCTTGCGCTCGCTGCCGGTGCGCGCCGAGGCAATCGCCATGCCCAGCGCTGC
>RXIX01000227.1 GCA_003989075.1 Candidatus Competibacteraceae bacterium
CCGAAGGAATTCATCCCCGCAGTTGAAAAGGGTATGCGCGAAACCATCACCAGCGGCCCGCTGGCCGGCTATCCGGTGGTGGGTGTGAAGGTCAAGTTGGTGTTCGGTTCCTACCATGATGTCGACTCGTCGGAAATGGCGTTCAAGTTGGCCGCGTCGATGGCGTTCAAGGAAGGTTTCCGCAAGGCCAGCCCGGTGTTGCTGGAGCCGGTGATGAAGGTCGAAATCGTCAGCCCGGAAGATTATCTGGGTGACGTGATGGGCGACGTCAGCCGTCGTCGCGGCGTGCTGCAAGGTCAGGATGACAGTCCGTCCGGCAAGATCATCAATGCGATGATCCCGTTGGGTGAAATGTTCGGCTACGCCACTTCGCTGCGTTCGATGTCGCAAGGCCGCGCCACCTTCTCGATGGAATTTGACCATTACGAAGAAGCGCCGACCAACATCGCCGAATCGGTCATGAAGAAAGCGTAATACAGGTTCTGGTTGCGGGCGCAGATGAGACGCCGCCCGCACTCAGGCTCACCACTTTTCAAACTAATTTTCTGGAGTTATCAACATGGCAAAGGGTAAGTTCGAACGCACCAAGCCCCACGTGAACGTGGGTACGATCGGTCACGTGGACCACGGCAAGACGACGCTGACGGCGGCGCTGACCAAAGTGGGCGCAGAGCGTTTCGGTGGCGAGTTCAAGGACTACGGTGCAATCGACGCGGCGCCGGAAGAAAAGGCGCGCGGGATCACGATCTCGACGGCGCACGTGGAATACGAAAGCCCGAACCGTCACTACGCGCACGTGGACTGCCCGGGCCACGCCGACTATGTGAAGAACATGATCACCGGTGCGGCGCAGATGGACGGCGCGATTCTGGTGTGCTCGGCCGCGGATGGCCCGATGCCGCAGACCCGCGAGCACATCCTGTTGTCGCGTCAGGTGGGCGTGCCGTACATCGTCGTGTTCCTGAACAAGGCTGACATGGTGGACGATGCCGAGCTGCTGGAACTGGTGGAAATGGAAGTACGCGAGCTGCTGAGCAAGTACGACTTCCCGGGCGACGACACCCCGATCATCGCCGGTTCTGCGCGCATGGCGCTGGAAGGCGACCAGAGCGAGATTGGCGTGCCGGCGATCATCAAGCTGGTGGATGCGCTGGACACCTGGATCCCGGAGCCGGAGCGTGCGATCGACAAGCCGTTCCTGATGCCGGTGGAAGACGTGTTCTCGATCTCGGGCCGCGGCACCGTGGTGACCGGTCGCATCGAGCGCGGCGTGATCAAGGTGGGCGAGGAAATCGAAATTGTCGGTATCCGTCCGACCCAGAAGACCACCGTGACCGGCGTGGAAATGTTCCGCAAGTTGCTGGATCAGGGTCAGGCGGGCGACAACGCGGGTCTGCTGCTGCGTGGCACCAAGCGTGACGACGTGGAGCGCGGCCAGGTGCTGTGCAAGCCGGGTTCGATCACCCCGCACACCGAGTTTGAAGCCGAGGTGTACGTGCTGAGCAAGGATGAAGGTGGCCGGCATACCCCGTTCTTCAAGGGCTACCGTCCACAGTTCTACTTCCGCACCACCGACATCACCGGTGCTGTCACCTTGCCGGAAGGCGTGGAGATGGTGATGCCGGGCGACAACATCAAGATGGTGGTGACGCTGATCAACCCGGTGGCGATGGACGAAGGCCTGCGCTTTGCGATCCGCGAAGGTGGCCGTACCGTCGGCGCCGGCGTGGTGGCGAAGATCATCAAGTGATATCCGCCTGAGCTTGCGGGACGTGCCTCATGCGCGTCCCGCAAGGCGGATGTCGGTGCGGCAGGACGCCCATCGTTGCCTTGCTTCCGGCATGAATGCCGGGGAAT
>RXIX01000228.1 GCA_003989075.1 Candidatus Competibacteraceae bacterium
CGCCCCACCGACACGGTCGCAACCGCCGCCACGCATATCCTGAAACACCACTTGCGCCATCTGGCGGTTGTCGATGAGCAGGGTCGCTACCTGGGCACCTTCGGTATTTATTCCCTGCTACAACTGGCCCTGCCCAAGGCAGTGACCATGGCCGAAGGGCTGAGCGATGTGTCCTTTATCACTGAAACCGCCCAGGATCTGGCCACACGCCTGCGCGAGCGCGGCGCTGAACAGATCGGCAACTGGCTGAGCACCGATGATCCGGTTGCCCATCCCGAAACCCCGGCGATGGAAGTGGTGCTACTGATGCTGCGTGGCCACACCAGCGTGCCGGTCGTAGACAAGACCAGTCAGCGCCTGGAAGGCATGATTTCATCCTGGAACGTGGTGGAAAAGCTGCTCGGGGAGGATTGCTAAATGCACGAATCAACCACGGCAGTGGCTTCCACCGGCGCCATGATCATGGCGGCGATTCTGTTCGTGATCACCTACGCGGTGATCATGAGCGAGAAAATCAACCGCGCCATCGTCTCGCTGCTGGCGGCGGGTCTGATGATTGTGCTGGGTATTTTGAACCAGGAAGCGGCGATTCGCGGCATCGACTTTAACACCATCGGCCTGCTGATCGGCATGATGGTCATCGTCGCCATCACCCGCCAATCCGGCATTTTCCAGTTCCTGGCGATTTGGGCGGCGAAGAAGGTCAATGCCAATCCCTGGGGCATTCTGGTGATGATCTCACTGGTGACCGCAGTGACTTCGGCCTTTCTGGATAACGTGACCACTGTGCTGCTGGTCGTGCCGGTGACCCTGCTGATCACCGAAGAACTCAAGGTCAAGCCCTATCCGTATCTGTTCGCGATGATCTTTTCCTCGAACATCGGCGGCACTGCGACTCTGATCGGCGATCCGCCCAACATCATGATCGGTTCCGCTACCGGACTGACCTTCAACGATTTCGCCTACAACCTGTCGCCGGTGGTCCTGGTCATCCTGGCGATCACCCTGATCCCGATTTATTTCATCTGGGGCCGGCATCTGAAGGCGACGCCGGAAGCACGCCAGCGGGTGATGCAGTTCAACGAATTCGAAGCGATCACCGATCGGCGCCTGCTCAAGCAGTGCCTGAGCGTGATTGGTCTAGTGATTGGCGGATTTGTCTTCGCCCGTTTTCTGGGCCTGGAAGCGGCCACCGTGGCGATGACCGGCGCGGCGCTGCTGCTGCTGCTGGCCAACTGGGGTCGCGACGCCGAGCATCAGAGCAAGCATGTGCTGGATGCGTTCAACGAAGTGGAATGGATCACCATTTTCTTCTTCGTCGGCCTGTTCATCGTGGTGCATGGCGTGGACAGCACCGGCCTGCTCAAGCTGCTGGCTGAAAAAATGGTGGCTGCGACCGGTGGTGATCTGAACGCAACGGCCATGGTAATTCTGTGGTCGTCAGCGATCCTGTCGGCGGTGATCGACAATATTCCCTTTGTCGCTACCATGATTCCGCTGATCAAGGCGATGGCGCCGACCTTTGGCGGTCCGGAAGGCTTGATGCCGCTGTGGTGGGCCCTGTCACTGGGCGCCTGCCTAGGCGGCAACGGTACCCTGATCGGGGCCAGCGCCAACCTGGTGGTGGCCGGTTTCGCCGAGCGCGCCGGTCAGCCGATCCGCTTCATGCAGTACACCCTGATGGCCTTCCCGCTGATGCTGATGTCTATCGCCATCAGCATGGTTTATCTGTACTGGCGCTATCTGTAATCTGGCGCGATCGGTCTTCAAACCGAAAAAAACCTCCCCGACTCGGGGAGGTTTTTTTGTGCCGCCCATCAGGCCATGGCATCAAGCCATGATGTGCACGCCACCATC
>RXIX01000229.1 GCA_003989075.1 Candidatus Competibacteraceae bacterium
GTGATATCCAGACCCTCGCGCTCATCTTCCTCGCTGACGCGCAGACCGATGGTCAGGTCAATCAGCTTCAGGGCGATGAAGGACACCGTGCCCGACCAGACGAGCGCAGTACCGACACCCCAGGCCTGGCAGAGCAGTTGCGCCGCCATGTCGTACGCGCCAACCTGATTGGCGACATAGTCATAGACGCCGGTACCACCCAGGGCCGGCGCGGCAAAAATACCGGTGAGCAGGGCACCCAGGATGCCGCCGACGCCATGCACGCCGAAGACATCCAGGGAGTCGTCCATGCCCAGGGCGCGTTTCAGGCCATTGACGCCCCAGTAGCAGACGATCCCCGCCAGCAGACCCATGATCAGGCTGCCCATCGGCCCGACGAAGCCGCAGGCTGGAGTAATGACCACCAGGCCGGCGATCGATCCGGAAATCGCGCCCAGCATCGAGGGCCTGCCCTTGAGCATCCACTCCACCAGGGTCCAGGCTACGGTCGCGGCACAGGTCGCCAGCAGGGTATTGACGAAGGCCAGAGCGGCGACACCGGTCGCTTCGAGGTTGGAACCCACGTTGAAACCAAACCAGCCCACCCAGAGCAGCGCACCGCCGACCATGGTCATGCTCAGGCTATGCGGCGCCATGCTTTCCCGGCCATAACCGATGCGCGGGCCGACCATGAACGCGCCGACCAGTGCAGCGATGCCAGCATTGATGTGCACCACAGTGCCGCCGGCAAAATCGAGCGCACCTTTCTGGAACAGGAAACCCGCGGTCGCCGCGGCCTTGGCGGCGGCATCGGCATCGGTGTAGGCATCGGGACCGGCCCAGTACCAGACCATGTGCGCCATCGGCAGATAGGAAAAGGTGAACCACAGCACCATGAACAGCAGCACCGCCGAAAACTTCATACGCTCGGCGAAGCCACCGATGATCAGCGCTGGAGTAATGGCGGCGAAGGTCAACTGGAAGGCGATATAAATGTATTCCGGCACCACCACGCCCTTGCTGAAGGTGGCGGCGATCGAGTCCGGCGTTACGCCCTTCAGGAACAGCTTATCAAAGCCACCGATAAAGGCATTGCCCTCGGTGAAGGCCAGACTGTAGCCGTACACCGCCCAGAGCACGCCGAGCAGGCAGAAAATCACCAGGCTTTGCATCAGGATCGACAGCATGTTCTTGGAACGCACCATGCCGCCATAGAACAGGCCCAGGCCCGGGGCCGCCATCATCACCACCAGCAGGGTAGCAACGATCATCCAGGCGGTATCGCCCTTGTTCGGCACCGGTGCCGCCGTCTCGGCCAGCACCAGGCCACTGAACGCCAGCCCACTGATCAGGGCCGCGAATACAACAAATCTTTTCATACCATCCCCCTTAAAGTGCTGTGTCACCCATCTCGCCGGTACGAATGCGGATTACATCCTGCAGGGCGAAGACAAAAACCTTGCCGTCGCCAATCTTGCCGGTGAAGGCCGCAGCGCGGATCGCCTCGACCACGGCGTCGACCTGTTCATCGCCCACCGCAATCTCCAGCTTGATCTTGGGCAGGAAATCCACCACATACTCGGCGCCACGGTAGAGTTCGGTGTGGCCCTTCTGCCGCCCGAAACCCTTGACCTCGGTAACCGTCATGCCCTGTA
The DNA here is from genome assembly GCA_003989075.1 of Candidatus Competibacteraceae bacterium. GTDB lineage: Bacteria > Pseudomonadota > Gammaproteobacteria > Competibacterales > Competibacteraceae > RXIX01. Next base: position 1,635 of record RXIX01000229.1, read on the forward strand.
CATGCAAAGCCGCCAAAGCCAGACGCACGTCGTCCACCTTGAAGGGCTTGATAATTGCGACAATCCATTTCATCCGCCGCCCTCCATCAACCACCTGCCCATTTCCGCCTGAAAAACCAGCACGCTACGATCAGGCATAGACACCTCGAAGTTGCATTAAAAGAATTTTTTTTAACTAAATTGAAAT
>RXIX01000230.1 GCA_003989075.1 Candidatus Competibacteraceae bacterium
TTGCCGGTCGCGGCCAGGTTCATGTACTCGGCGTCGAAGCGCAGCTTGACGTTCTTGGCATCGCCGAGAACCTGCCCATCGGGAAAGGCAATGCCGACCACGTCAGCGCTCTTGGCGTTCTGCCCGAGCAGGCCATGGGCAAAGGAGAAGTGCGTGACCTTGCGCAGGGTATCGATCAGCGCCGGACTGCGGGCAAATTCCACCGCGTCCTTGGCCTGGTAGAACATCTTGGTGGTTTTAAGCTGCTGGTCGAAACCGGCCAGATCAGTGCCGGAGGCCTTGCCCATTGCGGTGCGGGCATGCTGACCGGCAGCATCATCCCTGGACATGATGCCCATGATCTCGTACCAGGCGCCAACCAGCGCCTTGCCCAGCTCCGGATGCTTTTTCAGGGTTTCGGTGTTGACCACCATCAGGTCGATGATTTCGCCGGGAATGCGGCTGGAATCGAAGACTTCAACCGTGTCTGGCGTGGCCTTGAGCTCGCTGAGCAGCGGATTCCAGGTTACGGCGGCGGTGACATCGGCGCTGGCGAATACCGACACCATGTCGGCATCGGAGGTGTTGACCGTGGTGATGTCCTTCTCGCTAAGGCCAACGCTTTCCAGCGCCCGCGCCAGCAGGTAATGCGATACCGACAGCTCGACCAGATTGACCTTCTGGCCCTTGATGTCCTTAAGGGTTTTGCCCTTGCCCTTGAGAATGATGCCGTCATTGCCGTTGGAAAAGTCGCCGATGATCAGCGCGGTGGAATCCACACCGCTGACCGCTGGGATGGTGAGGGCATCCATGTTGGTCATCACGCAGCCATCGAAAGCGCCGGCGGTGTACTGATTGATCGACTCGACGTAGTCGTTGATCTGCACCACTTCGATGTCGATACCGTATTTCTTGCCCCACTTCTGGACGATCTTGAATTGATCGCCGTAATCCCAGGGCATCCAGCCAGCGTAGATGGTCCAGGCGATGCGGAACTGGGTCTTGTCGGCGGCGTGCGCGGGCGCGATCAGGGACAGGGCCGCGCAGAGTGCGATCAGGGTAGCGGTCAGAAGCCGAGACAGGCGGGAATCAGCGAGTAGAGATCGAAGCGGCATCGAGGGAATCCTCCCAGGGGTTGGGTTACACAGGGCGCAGGAGACCTCTGGTGATCTCCCGGGCTTTTATCCCGCCGTGTAACCTTCCCGTAGAAGGCCGGCTGCTCTCGGACCAGACACCCATGCAATATGGATCGGAACCCTAGCGGCCTTTCAAGTCACCTCGGCATGGTCGCAGTTGCGTGCCGGCGAGGTCTCTTGCAGGGTTTTTCTAAGCAAAGTGCATGCCATAATGTTAAACAGGGTGCCTGTTCAACGGGTTGCGGCTGTGGGTATTGCGAAACCGGGTCTTTCCGCTGCCATTACGCACCGTGATGAAGCGAGTGACGGTCAACGTGCTTCGCGAAGGCGCATTTATGGCCTGCTGCGCGCCGCCCGACCTCCCCGATCTCCTAATTGCTGGGCGCTGGCGCTACGTCTGCAAGGGTCGAAATCGTGCCTTTAACCTGGTCCGGGTCGGTCGTGCAGGGGGCAAATGAACAGATATATGCCTCAATTTTTTGATCATTGTGAAAAGTCTCGGTATCCCGCGTTGCATGGCCGCTAAAAGTGACATTTTTGTTCAAAACAACCTGAATTTAATGACTTATTTTTTTTGCTGTTCGTGGAAGAGCCGGTTTTTACAAGCCTTGATTTTTTGGTTATATGAATCAGCATGTTATGTGGATTGTGACCATAACGTCATAAAAAAATAATTTTTATTATTATCAGATAG
>RXIX01000231.1 GCA_003989075.1 Candidatus Competibacteraceae bacterium
GACGCCATGCATGCCGTCACTGGCCCCTATGCCACGGAAATTCTGGAAAACCGCCTTGGTGCACCGGCCGGGACGGTAGTCAATGGCGTGCCACTGGAGGATTTCGGCCACGGCCATCCCGATCCCAATCTGGTCTACGCCAAGGAACTGGCCGATCACCTGTTCGCCGCAGATGCACCCGACTTTGGCGCCGCCTCCGATGGCGATGGCGACCGCAACATGGTGCTGGGCCGGCATTTCTTCGTCACCCCCAGCGACAGCCTGGCGGTGATTCTGGCCAATGCCGCGCTGGCACCCGGCTATCGTTCGCGCGTCACCGGCGTAGCCCGCTCGATGCCAACCAGTCAGGCCGCTGACCGGGTCGCCGCCAAGCTCGGGCTGCACTGCTACGAGACGCCAACCGGCTGGAAGTTCTTCGGCAATCTGCTCGACGCCAACAAGATCACCCTGTGTGGCGAGGAAAGCTTCGGCACCGGCTCCGACCATGTGCGCGAGAAGGACGGACTGTGGGCGGTGCTGTTCTGGCTGAACATCCTCGCCGAGCGTCGCCAGTCGGTAGCCGAGATCGTCCACGAGCACTGGCGCCTCTATGGGCGCAACTACTACACCCGGCATGACTACGAAGCAGTGGACAGCGCCGCTGCCAATGCGCTGATCGACGCCCTGCGCGCCGCTACCGCCACTTTGCCCGGGCAAGCGCTGGGCCGTTATGTGGTCGATTATGCTGATGATTTCCGCTATCTCGACCCAATCGACGACAGCATCAGCGACAAGCAGGGCGTACGCATCGGCTTCCGGGACGGTTCGCGCATCGTTTACCGACTGTCCGGCACGGGTACCGAGGGCGCAACGCTGCGGGTCTACATCGAGGCCTACGAGCCCGACCCGGCCCGCCATGATCTGGACACCCAGCAGGCCCTGGCCGAACTGATCGCCATCGCCAATGAGCTGGCCGGTATCCGCGAACGCACCGGGCGCGCCGCGCCGACCGTCATTACCTAGGCACTGGAACGGGCGCGGCCGGGATCGGGATAACCACCGACCACCGGCCGCACATCGGTCGCCAGCATGCCGGCGCGGCGGGCTGCTTCCAAGCCGGCGTCGGCATCCTCGAACACCTGACACTCCGTCGCAGCCACACCCAGGCGCGCGGCGGCCTCCAGAAACAGATCAGGCGCTGGCTTGGGCGGCAGACCATCATCGGCAGTCAGCACCACCGCGAACAGCGTTCGCAGGCCAATAGCTGCAAGGGTACGTTCGACATTGGCGCGGGTGCCGCCCGACACCACCGCCATCGGCAGGCGTCCCTGATAATGCCGGGCCAGTGCCACTACCGGCTCCAGGGGTCGCGCATCCACCAGCAGTTCATGCACCCGCTGTTCCTTGCGCGCCGTGAACCCGGCCACATCGAGCTGCCGGCCAAACTCAGCGTTGTACAGCTGCAGAATCTGCTCGGTCGGCTTGCCATTGTGGCGCACCAGAAACGGTTGCGGACAGGCCAATCCCAGGGCCGCAAAACCCTCCTCCCAGGCGCGATAATGCAGCGGCAGGGTATCAGCCAGAGTGCCATCACAATCGAAAATCAGGCCGCTGATGCCAGCGGGCACCGTCAGCTCCAGATGTAGCGCGTGCTCAGCCATGCTCAAGCACCCGCCGGCCGTGGCGGCACCCGCAGCGCCGCGCCCTGCGCCGCCGGTTTTTCTTCCTCATCGGCCTGCGGTTCGGCGAGTGCTTCCAGGGTCAGGGCCGCCCCACCCTCGCCAGCAACGCGCGG
>RXIX01000232.1 GCA_003989075.1 Candidatus Competibacteraceae bacterium
GCCCTGGCCGGTGGCGGCCGCCTGATCAAGTTCATTCCCTATCCGGTGATCGCCGGCCTGACCACCGGAATTGGCCTGCTGCTGATTCACGCCCAGTTCAAGCCGCTGCTCGGCCTGCCCGCTGCGGGCGTGCTGAGCGACTGGCATGGACTGCCGCTGGCCACTGCTACCACTGCCTTTCTGCTGACACGCTATGCACCACGCTGGATTCCGGGGCTGCCCGGGCCGATCGCCGGCCTGCTGGGAGCAAGCGCACTGTTCCAGATCGCCCGCATCCCGCTCCACCCCGACGCGGTGCCACAACACTGGACCGTAGGCGCCCTGCCGGAACCGGCAGCACTGCACTTGGCGCTCGATCCACACCTGCTCACCCAGACGCTGCCCTGGCCGTTGCTACTGCAGGCCAGCTTTGCCCTGGCGATTTTGTCCTCGCTGAACACCCTGCTGACTGCGGTCATTGCCGACTCGGTCACCGGCCAGCGACACCGGGCCCGGCGCGAACTGCTGGCGCAAGGCATCGGCCAGATCGTGGTGGGCCTGCTCGGCGGCATGGCCGGCGGCGCCAGCCTCAGTGGCACCACTACTGCGGTACGCGCCGGGGCGCGGCGCTGGGCGCCCCTGCTGGCAGCGGGCCTGCTGCTATTCCTGTTGCTCGGAGCCGGCGCGATTGGCCGCTGGCTGCCGACCAGCGCACTGGCTGGCCTGATCATCGCCTCGGCCCTGGCGCTGATCGAGACCGATATTCTCGCCTGGGCGCGCCGCCGCCATACCCGCCGCGATGCTGCCGTAGCGCTGCTGGTAACCACGGTCAGCGTGGGCCATGACCTGATGCTGGCGGTACTGGTCGGACTGGCGATTGCCGTGGCGCTGTTCATCCATGACCAGAGCCGGGTGCCGGTGATTCACAGGCGCCTGACCGGCACCGAGCGTCCCTCGGTGCGCAAGCGCCCGCTGGAACAGGCCGCACTGCTGGCCGCGCATGGCGAGCGCATCGTTCTGTACCAGTTGCGCGGCAACCTGTTTTTCGCCAAGACCGACGCCCTGTTCGAGGACATGCTGGTCGATCTTGACCGGCCAGCCTGGGTCATTCTGCATCTGCGCCGGGTGTTGCAGGTCGATCTGTCCAGCGTACGCCTGCTGCAGCAGATCGCAGCGCGACTGGAGGCGCATGGCGGTGAACTGCTGTTTTGCGATGTGGATGCCGCACTGGGCCTGGGCCAGGAGGTGGAACAGACCCTGCGCCGGCTCAGCCTGCGGCCGGGACGCCTGAACGTGCACACCTTCGCTGCCGCCGATCAGGCGCTGGAGTATGCCGAAAATGCCCTGCTGCGGACGCTGGGCGTGGACCCGGCGCGACTGGAGCAGCCAGTCACGCTGGAAGAACTCGATTTGTGCCGCGCCATGCCGGCACCGGCGGTGCAGATCCTGGCGGCGGTGCTGCAACCGCGCTCCCTGACCGCGGGTGAGCGCCTGTTCGCCGCCGGTGACAGCGGCGCCGAGCTGTATCTGGTGCTGGCTGGCCGAGTGGATATCCGTCTGCCGGCGGGCGACGATCGCTACAAGCGACTGGCGATTTATGGACCAGGCACCAGCTTTGGCGAAATCGCCTTTCTCGACCCCGGGCCCCGCGCCGCCGAGGCGGTAGCGGTGGCACCGAGCACGCTGCTGATGCTCACGCGCAGCGCCTTTGACCGGCTGCGCGTGCAACAGCCGGAAGCCGCGATTGC
>RXIX01000233.1 GCA_003989075.1 Candidatus Competibacteraceae bacterium
GATGAATGATCTGCTGCGCCCGGCGCTGTATTCGGCCTGGCAGGACATCATTCCGGTGCAGCCGCGCACAACGGGAATGCCGCGCGTTTATGACGTGGTCGGGCCGGTGTGCGAGACCGGCGATTTTCTCGGTAAGGATCGCGAACTGAACGTCATGTCAGGCGATCTGCTGGCGGTGCGTTCCGCCGGCGCCTACGGCTTCAGCATGAGTTCCAACTACAATTCCCGGCCGCGCGCCGCCGAGGTGATGGTCGATGGTGACCGCTTCCAGGTGGTGCGCCGTCGCGAAACCGTGGCCGAACTGTATGCTGGCGAAGCGCTGCTGGATCCGGCGGGGCCTTGAGCGATGGCCACTGAATTCGTCAATCCAGGCCCGGACGGGATTCGTGCCCTGCTGCAGCGGGTGAAAACCATTGCCGTGGTCGGTTTATCCGCTGCGCCGACGCGGCCAAGTCATCGGGTGGCTGCGGCCCTGCAGGGTTTTGGCTACCGCATCATTCCGGTGAATCCGGCGCTGAGTGAAGTGCTCGGCGAGCGTGCCTGGCCGAGCCTGCGCGAGCTGCCCGGGCCGGTCGATCTGGTGGACGTATTCCGCGAGTCGCGCCATGTCGCCGGACTGGTTGAGGACTGCCTGTCCCTGCAACTGCCGGCGCTGTGGCTGCAGGATGGCGTGATCGATGTTGCCGCTGCACAGCGGGCCCGCGCCGCCGGCATGACCGTAGTCATGGACCGCTGTCTGTATCGCGATTACCTGCAGTTCATCTCCTGAGAACCTGATTAACATGGCCGAGAAGACGTCCGAACAGCATCCGGTGCAGAAGCACCGCCTCAAGCTGCGCAACCTGCGCCTGTCCGACTATGGCGACGTGCAGGTGATCATGGAACTGGTCTACCACAACATGGACGGTGCCTGGAGCCGTGAGCAGTTCGCCTCGCAGATTGCCCGCTTCCCCGAGGGGCAGATCTGCATTGAGGACAACGGCAAGGTGGTAGCCGCTGCCATCAGCCTGATCGTTGACTATGGCCGCTACGGCGACCGCCATACCTATTGGCAGATTATCGGCGATGGCTACCTGACCACGCACGACCCCAATGGCGATACCCTGTACGGGGTCGATGTCTTTGTGCATCCCGACTATCGCGATCTGCGGCTTGGCCGGCGCCTGTACGATGCCCGCAAGGAGCTGTGCGAAAAGCTCAACCTGCGCGCCATCGTCGTTGGCGGGCGCATTCCCGGCTATGGTCAGCATGCCGACGTCATGAGTCCGCAGCAGTACGTTGAGCAGGTGCGCGCCAAGGAGCGCATCGACCCGATCCTGACCTTCCAGTTGGCCAATGATTTCCACGTCCGCCGCATCATCACCGGCTATTTGCCCGACGACACCGAGTCGCAGGCCTACGCGGTCCTGCTGGAATGGCTGAACATCTACTACGAGGACAAGGAAATCCTGATCGGCGGGCGCAAGTCAGTGGTGCGGGTCGGGGCGGTGCAGTGGCAGATGCGTCCCTTTGCCTCGCTGGACGAGCTGTTGCAACAGGTTGAATACTTCGTCGATGCCGTGGCCGGCTACAACGCCGATATCGTGCTATTTCCGGAGTTTTTCAACGGCCCGCTGATGGCCCAGTTCAGCCAGCGCAACACCGCCGAAGCGGTGCGCCAACTGGC
>RXIX01000234.1 GCA_003989075.1 Candidatus Competibacteraceae bacterium
GGCCATGCCAGAATCTGAACCACCACCAAGACCCTACTATGAAAACCGTACCGATCCGTGTCGCCTGGCTGGGAGAACAGGATTGCCGTGACTGCGCCGTGCGTGGCTCGGCTCTATTCGCCGGCCTGCAGGAACTCGATTTTGGCCGCCTCCATCAGCCGATCGAGGATATTGCCCTGGAGCCTCAGGCCGTGCTGTACCGGACCGGTGAACGTGGCCGTTCGGTGTTTACGCTGCGCCAGGGCCTGGTCAAGCTGGTGAAATACCTGCCCGATGGCACCCAGCGTATCGTCCGCCTGCTACGCCACGGCGATACGCTCGGCCTGGAAGTGCTGGTCAACCAGCCCTACCCGCACGACGCCATCGCCCTGACAGCCGGCACGGTCTGCGCGATCCCGGCCACCCTGGTGGAACGACTCAGCCGCGAGCAGCCGCAACTGCACCAGGAGCTGATGGCGCGCTGGCAGCGGGCGCTGGCCGACGCCGATCACTGGCTGGCGGAATTTTCCACCGGCACCGCCCGGCAGCGGGTAGCGCGACTGTTGCTGCGCCTGCACGAACACGCCCCGGAAAAGCCGGTGACCTTGTTCAGCCGCGAGGATCTGGGTGCGATGCTGGCGCTGACCACCGAAACCGTCAGCCGCACCATCGCCGAATTGCGCCGCGCCCAGCTCATTCAGGAGCTACGCCAGAATCACCTGCTGCTGAACCATCTGGAACTGCGGCGCATCGCCGAGGGCTCGGTGTGAGGCTTGAACCTGGCTCAGCCGCCCAGCATCCGCCCGGGCAGTTGCAACAGCATCCGCCCGGCATTGATCAGTTGTCGGCGCAGCAGCAGCCAATTCTCAGCCTGCCGGCGCTGGTCCAGGCAGCGCAGCAGACGCACCCGGCCCGCTTCATCCTGACGATCCAGCAGCGCCGTCCACAGTGCATCCTCGACGTTGTAGACCCGTTCCGCCGCCAGGCATACCGGAATCACCGTATCGACCGGCAGCGCCAGATCAGTCGCGACCGCCTCCAGCGCAGCGCGGATGTTGCGGGCCTTGGCGCCCTGCGGATTCTGCAGATCGTAGGGCGGCTGCCATTCGCGCGACGGGCGCAGCAGGTCAATATGACTGAGCGCGACCAGCAGCGGTGGCGATCGGCGATCCTGCCGCGCCGCGCAGGCCGCGCGCAGGGCATCCAACTGCTGGCGGTCGAGCTGCCGGTCGGCCCGATGCGCCGCGCACACCCACAGCAGCAAATCCGCATCGCGTACTGCCGCACGCACATCCGGCTCAGCCAGCAGCTCCGTATCACAGCCGGGTGTATCGAATACCAGCGCCGCAGTCAGGCCCGCGCGTTCCAGGCGATAGGGCATGATCCTGCGTGTCGTATCCGGCAACAGGTCGGTCGCGGCGGTCAACTGGCCAAACAGCGCATTGATCAGACTGGATTTACCGGCATTGGCCCGCCCGAGCACCAGGATGCGCAGCGGCTCCGGAGGCGCGCTGTTTTCCGCCGCCTGCTGCAGATCGGCGCTGGACACCGGCGTGAGCGTTGCGGTCGGCTCGGCTTCGCTCAGCACCAGCCGCCCGCTGTACAGCTCGATGGCGTAATAACCGACCTTGCGCACATATTCGCGCAGCAGCCA
>RXIX01000235.1 GCA_003989075.1 Candidatus Competibacteraceae bacterium
GAGTCAGTCGGCGTGACTGCCCAGCAGGACTGGCGTTTATTCGCTCCAGCAGCGCCGCCATTTCGTCCAGCAGCGATTGCCGCTTGTGCGTTTTCTCAATCGCTTTTGCGCGCACGGCACAAGGAACATCCGCAGCCAGGCGCTCGATATCGAGCCGCTCGTCAATCCGCCAGTGTGACCCCGTCCACAGCATCCATTTGTCCCAGGGCGGGCAATAGCGGATATCCGCGCCGTGCTGTGCGAGGAGCAAATCCGCGTTTGCATCATCGGTGCCGCGCCAGGGGTTCAGATCGGCATCAAGGGCGGTGGGTGATGGTGATGCTGGTGCACTGGCCTTTGGTTGTTGCTGTGCGTCCATGCCCAGCAGCCGCGCCGCTTCCTTGACGGCCCGCTGTACCTCGCCGCCATGCTCCAGGATGCGCCAGCAGTCAAACGCGTCATGGGCATGCCCATCGTTCAGCGGGTCGCCGCCGTGGCTGGAATAGATGCGTTCCGGGGTCGAATCAGGCAGTAGCCGGACACCGGGCAATCCGGTAGTGCTACCCGCCCATATCCAGCGCCGCCGTCCCTTGGCGCGGTAGCCGTGCTGTGAGAGCAAGGCCGCAATATCGTGCGCCGCATTGAATGCCTGAATGACGCTACCGGTTCGCCCGGCAGTGCGTTTGTCCGTCGCCGCCTTGCGCGCCGCTTCAATCCGCTGCGCATCAGCCAGCAGCAAATCCACGTCCAGGCTTTCACCGTCGCTACTGCCAAACACGTACAGATCAACCCTGTCAGCCGGACACCGTGGCAGATAGAACAGCCGCGCAGGGTCCAGACATGCTGTGTCTACGCAGTCTGATATGCCCAGCACCGCCGCCACATGCAAGCCGAGTTTTTTCAGCTCACTGGGCAGCAGTGGGCGGGACAATTCCAGCACCAGCCGATAGCGAGGGTTGCCCACGGCATGGCTGTACGATGTGTGCACCAGCGCGCGCCAGCCACGCAAATCAAGTTCCGCCAGCATTTCATCCGGTGACGGTGGCAGCGGCCCGGTGATGCGCTTCACGATGTCGCCATGCTCATCCAGCACGGTAGCGCCGGTAGCGTCTTTCACCGCTTCAGCCGTTGCTTCCACGTCCAGCACCAGAAACGAAAGCGACTTGACGCGCTCCGCTTTGCGCGGCCCTTTTTCGATATCAGCCGGTACCCATGCCGGCCCGGCTTTCGCACCGATGGTCGGCGCTTTGAACCAGCCCGCCAGGGTGTCGATTGTGACGCGATGCGTAGCCGAAACGGGCGCTGTGTTGCTTTGCACAATCGCCACCGGCCGGCTATAATCGCTTCCGGATGAAGTGCTTAGGGCCGTGCTCTCTACCGGGGCGCGGCCTTTTGTTTGCGTGTCGTCCATGTGCGCCGCCCTCAACTGCCGCTGCTGGCGATGCGGTCTACCAGGGCGCGGATATCCTCAACGCGCCAGAGGGTGCAGCGGCGTCCCATACGGATGGGCTTGGGGAACTTGCCGGACCGGCAGCCGTTCCACCAGTGCGAAGCGCAAACGGGGATGATTGGCGGTACGGGCGGGTTCGCCTTCGGATTGCCGATAATCTGGGAGAGCCGGACAAAACCGGTTTCGGG
>RXIX01000236.1 GCA_003989075.1 Candidatus Competibacteraceae bacterium
CAGGTCAATGCCGACGAAGCGACGCAGACTGGCACTGTCGTAGAGGGCTTCCTCACACGCCAGGTCGGCGAGATTGAACCAGTGCTGGATGAAGTGGATGCGCAGCATCCGCTCCAGGCCAATGGGCGGGCGCCCATTGCCTGCCTTGGGGTAGTGCGGCTCTATCACCTGGCACAGCGCGGCCCACGGCACGATGGCATCCATGGCTTGCAAAAACTCTTCGCGTCGGGTGGGCTTGCGCGGTTGCTCGAATCCGCTGTCTTGATCTGCGGCCATTGCCAAGGTCTGCTGCTTCATGTGCAGATAACGGTTTAAACCCCACAACGGCGGACCTTATTGATCCGGCCCTTGTAGACTTGAATTATTCGATCATGTCCCCAGCTTGATCCCATGCAAGCCACCGACATGAGATCACTAGCCCCCGAGGCCAGGCACGAGCGGCGAGTGCAGGTCGTGCGCCTGCGCAAAGCCGGCCGCACCTATGACGAGATTGCCCAGATCACCGGCTTGAGCAAAACCGGCGTCTTCAACATCTGCAAACGCCACGGCGAGCATGGCGCCAAGGCCCTGCAAGACACCCCTGGTGGTCGCAAGTTCGGCGAGGATCGTTTACTCAGTCCCGAACAGGAGAAACTGGCCCAAAAGCTCATTGCCGACAAGACCCCCGACCAGCTCAAGATGCCTTACGCGCTGTGGACACGCGCTGCGGTGGCCGAACTCATCGAGCAGTGCTTCGGCCTGAAGCTGTCCGTGCGCACCATGGGCAAGTACCTGGCGCGCTGGGGTTTCACATCGCAAAAGCCGATGAAGAAGGCCTACGAGCAGTCACCGGCGGCGGTCAAGAAGTGGCTCGATGAGGACTACCCGGTCATCGCCGCGCGCGCCAAGGCCGAAGGGGCGGAGATTCATTGGGGCGACGAGAGCGGGCTGCGCAGCGATGACGTGCGCGGTCGTGGCTTCGCACCCAAGGGCCAGACGCCCGTCGTGCGCGTCAACAACAAGCGCCATGGTCTGTCGATCATCTCTACGGTGACCAACAAGGGACAGATGCGCTGGCGCATTTTTGACGGCGCGCTCAACACCACGATCCTGATCGACTTTCTGCGCCGCCTGATCAAGGGACAGACCAGAAAGCTATTCCTGATCTTGGACAACCTGCGGGTGCATCACGCCAGGCAGGTCAAGACTTGGCTGGCAGAGCACGCTGACGCCATCGAGGTGTTCTACCTACCGAGCTACAGCCCGGAGTTGAACCCGGATGAGATGGCCAATGCAGACATCAAGCAGGCGGTAACCAAGCAGGCGCCGGCGCGCACGAAGCTGCAATTGGTGAAGGCCGCCGCAAAGCACTTACGCAGCGTGCAACGCCAGCCCGAACGAATTCGCAAGTATTTCGAGCACGGCCCTGTTCGCTATGCCGCTTGATGCAAGTTCACAGGGGCCGGATCAATAATGGCTCGCGCGCCAACCTGCCTGAGGCCCTGGCGCGGTTCCCGCACCTGGTGGCCGTACACATCACCGCCAGCCCGCAGGTGCTGCGCGAGCGCCTGCTGTCGCGCGGCCGCGAGACGCGCGAAGAGGTGGAGGCCCGTGTGCAG
>RXIX01000237.1 GCA_003989075.1 Candidatus Competibacteraceae bacterium
GGGCGCATGACAGCATGAGTCGGGGCTGCCTGCCGGCACGCTGAGCCGTGCTCGCATCAATCCCGATCCCCCGATCGTCGCACGAGGAGTCCCGCCCATGGGCTTGCGTATGAAGTTTAACCTGGTGCTGCTGCTGGCCTTTGCCGTCGGTCTGGCCCTGGCTGCGTACCTGTCCAACCAACTCCTGCGTCAGAATGCCCGCGAGGAAGTGTTGCAGAACGCGCGGATCATGATGGAAAGCGCGCTCGGTGCCCGCGCCTACACCGCTGAGCATGTCACGCCGCTGCTGACTTTGCAGATGAAGCGCCAGTTTTTGCCACAAACCGTTTCAGCCTATGCCGCCGTGCAGAGTTTCAAAGCGCTGCGGGTCAAATTTCCCGAGTATACCTATAAGGAAGCGGCGCTGAACCCGACCAATCCCAATGATCGCGCCAGCGACTGGGAAGCAGATATCATTCACGAGTTTCGCAACAACGCCGAGCGCAAGGAACTGGTGGTGGAGCGTGATACACCGACCGGGCCGATGCTTAACCTGGCGCGACCGCTGGGCATCTATAACGAGACTTGCCTGACCTGTCATGGCCGGGTCGAAGACGCACCCAAGACCATGACCGACATTTATGGCGTCAATAACGGCTTTGGCTGGAAGCTCGGCGAAATTATCGGCGCGCAGATTGTCACCGTGCCGATGGCGTTGCCGCTGGAGCGGGCGCGTGCGACCTTTACCACCTTCATGATCCTGCTTGGCGCGGTCTTTCTGTTGCTGCTGGTGCTGCTTAATATCCTGCTGCACTTTGTTGTGATCCGTCCGGTGAAACGCATTTCGACCCTCGCTACCGAGGTCAGCATGGGCAAGGCTGACGTGCCTGAATACATCAAGCCCGGTTCCGACGAGATCGCCTCGTTATCCCAATCGTTCAACCGCATGCGCCTGAGCCTGGAAAGCGCCATGAAGATGCTCGGTGAGTGAGCCGCGATGCCGAAGCCGGTCCTACGTTCATGAGCGATCAGCCTGAAATCACCACGCCCTTGCCGTTGCGTATCGGTCGCTATCGGGTGACCGGGCTGCTCGGTCGCGGCGCCATGGGTATGGTTTATCTTGGTCACGATCCGGCGATCGATCGCGCGGTGGCGCTCAAGACCATTCATCGCCGCCTGCTGACCGGTGAGGAGGGCGCCGAATGGCTGGAGCGCTTTCGCCGTGAGGTGCGTGCCGCCGGGCGCTGCCTGCATCCGAACATCGTGACCGTGTTTGAATATGGCGAGGAAGCCGGTGCGCCGTATATCGCCATGGAATATGTGCAGGGTCGCGAACTGCGCGAGTACCTCAAGGAGCGCCAGCCGCTGCCCTTGGCCAATGCGGTAGCGATCATCGTCCAGGTGCTGCAGGCGCTTGGTCACGCGCACACCTGCGGAGTGGTGCATCGCGATATCAAGCCCGGCAACATCATCGTGATGGCTGATGGTCAGGTGAAGGTGACCGATTTTGGCATTGCCCGTCTCGAAACCGGCACGGCCATGACCCAGCACGGCATGGCAGTGGGCACACCAGCCTACATGGCCCCGGAGCAATTTGGCGGTCAGGAGGCCGATC
>RXIX01000238.1 GCA_003989075.1 Candidatus Competibacteraceae bacterium
AGCACCAGTTCGCGCACCGGCAGCGGATAGACCGCCAGCAGCAGATCCAGCAGCCGCGCCAGTTGCTCGCCATTGTCGGCAATCGGCAGGCCGGTGTTATAACGCAGATAGAGCGGCGTGTAGCGCAGATCGGCGTGCAGGCGCTGGCCATAATCCTGGCCCGGTGGCTCCCATGCGGTATCGGCGTACAGCCGCCAACACTGCTCATCGCAGCCCAGGCCATGGATGAAAACGCACAGGCGGTCGCTTGGATCAACGAGGCGGTCGCGCAGGCCGGCCGCAGCGAGGGGCAGGGGTTGGCCGTCGGTGTAAAAGCCCATGCAGATGGCCAGGGGATTGGCGCTGCTGGCCAGGAAATCGCCCACTGCGGCATTGATCGCGCTTTGCAGGACGGTAGCGCGCCGGCTGGCAAGTGGCGCAGCGCTGGACGCCGGCTTGACGGCATGCTGCTCAATCCAGGCTGCCAGCGACAGCAGGCCACCCCCGCTGTGGCGAATCGCCGCATAGACCCCATCAGCAATGAGCCTGTGTGCTTTCTGCGTCAGCGCTGCCGGCTGGCCCAGGCCGGGAACCTGGCGCAGCACATGGAACGAGGTGTGGGCGATGGCCTGGTGCATTTCCTGCACCCGCAGGGTGGTTTCCTGGAAGCCGGTTTTCAGCGCCTGGCAATAACCGCCGCGCGGTGTCGGGCTTGCGGTGCGATCCGGTGAATCAGGTTGCGACATGGAGTATCCTCTTGGGTCGATCAAGCAGCGGTGCCGCGGTCAGGCCCAGGTGCGCGGACGCCGAGCGATAGCCTCGTATTCCACCTTACTCCATGTCGCCCGCCATGCCAGCCCCGTGCCCTTGAATTCCCATCATTGAACCCCACTTCCCTCACTATAAGGGGGGCAGGCAGCGCCCGCCTGGCCGATTTGATTAAGCGATTGAGCGATTGAGCGACGGAGAACGTACACGATGACCCCAACCGAACCGACCCTGGACCCCCGTACCCGCCCGGAGGCCGCCGCAACGAACCATCCTTTCAGCGAGACCGAACTTGCGCCGGCGAGTGGCGAAGAGCAGGAACTCACGGTTGAGCCCGAGGAATTCGCCGCGCTGCAGCGTGAACTGGATCAGGCCCTGGCCAAGGCTGATGAGCACTGGAAACTGTATCTGGGTGCGCACGCCGAGATGGAGAACCTGCGCAAGCGTGCCGAGCGCGAAGTGCAGAACGCCCATAAGTTCGCCCTGGAGCGATTCTTTAGCGAATTGCTGCCGGTGCGCGACAGCCTGGAACTGGGCCTGGCGGCGGCCAGCGAGAACGTGGATGTGACCCAGTTGCGCGCAGGTGTCGAACTGACGCTCCGGCAACTGGCGGCCGCGATGGAAAAGTTTGGCGCCCGCGACGTGAATCCGGCGGCCGGTGTCCGGTTTAATCCCGCCGAACATGAAGCGATGGCGATGGTGCCGACCGATCAGGCCGAACCCAACACCGTGGTCCAGGTGGTGCAGAAGGGCTATTCGCTCAACGAGCGGCTGATTCGTCCCGCCAAGGTGCTCGTCGCCCAGGCCGCGCCCAAGCC
>RXIX01000239.1 GCA_003989075.1 Candidatus Competibacteraceae bacterium
GAGCTGAATTGCAGGTTGCCGTTGAGAAACAGCCGCAGATCATCCTTCCAGCGGGTGACGACGATGCGCTGATAGGGCGAGCGCAGGGCCAGAATGATTTCATCGCTGTAGAGATTTTCCTCGGCGAGTGTCGTGAGCCGGTCGGCGGCAACAAAGCCGGTCAGCAACGCCAGCAGCGCGGCCATGCACAGACCGCGCAGACCCGCCGCCGCACCCAACTGTTCACGGAACAGCCACAGGGCCCAGGCCGCCACCAGCACGTTCAGCAGACCAAACAGCAGGCTGGTGCGCACCAGACCCAGATGCGGCACCAGCAGCACCGGGAACAGCAGCGACACCGCCAGCGCGCCCAGATAATCCAGAGTCAGCACCTGCGCCACCAGATCCCTGAAGGCAAACTGCTGCTTGAGAATGCGCATCACCAGCGGAATTTCCAGCCCGACCAGGATGCCCACCGCCAGCACCAGCCCATACAGCGCCAGGCGGAACGCCCCCGACCAGGCAAAGACCAGAAACAGCAGCGGCGCGGAAAAGCCACCGAGCAGGCCCACCGCCAGCTCAATCTGGATAAAACGGGCGATCAGGCCACGCACCACATAGCGCGACAGCCACGAACCGATGCCCATGGCAAACAGGTAACAGCCGATGACGGTCGAGAACTGGGTGACCGAATCACCCAGCAGGTAGCTGGCCAGGGTCCCGGCGAGCAGTTCATAGACCAGCCCGCAGGAGGCAATGACGAAAACCGAAACCAGCAGAGCATGGCTCATGGCGGCAGGAATACCGGGTTGACGGTGTGCATGCGCGTGATTAGCGCGGCGGTTGCGGATTATTTATGGTAAATGCCGCGCACCGCCCCCGGTGTGCCCGGTTCGCTGCGGCTTTCGCTGGCACCGAGCAGACTCCAGCCCCGGTACTGGGCGGTGGCGAACAGCGCCAGAATGAGCAGGCCGCTGATTAGATAGCCGCGCAACATGGTCGTTTCTCCGGCTCAGTCATCATCATCCTTCCGGCGGCTGCCGCTGCTGCCCGCAGCGCCATAATCGCTTTCCGCCCAGCGCGCTCGCTCAAAGGCACCCGCCCGCCACCTGAACCAGAACGGCAGCAGCAGCAGGCCGAACACGGCCAGGAAGAAATTGCTCCAGCTCGGTACATCGCGCCAGATGCTGAAAGTCACAGTCACCGGTGGCGCATCGGCAGCCCGCTCGTTCTCAATCGTCAGGTAGTAAAGGCCCGCCGGTACCGTGGTCAGCAGGGCCTCGTCACTGGCGCTGCCCTCGGACCAGCGTTCGCCCTCGTCGATACCCTGGTAGTAATCGATCTCGCGGCTGACCGCGTAACGGGCGCCGCTGTGCTGCTCGATCAGTGCCATGTCCAGATACAGCCAGTTGTTATCCAGATTGGTCTGCATCTGGATCAGTACATTGCTCGGCCGGCCGCTCAAGGCGAACGGCGCGCTGCTCAGCAGCTTGTCCTGGGTACT
>RXIX01000240.1 GCA_003989075.1 Candidatus Competibacteraceae bacterium
GCATGCACCCGCAGCGACTGGCGCAGGATGCGCGGCTCGAAATCGATGATGACCTGACGCAGGGTCTGCTCCAGCGCATTCACGTCCAGACTGCGCGCGGTCACGCCCGACAGCGGCGGCAGGCCAAAGTTGATCACCGAGTGCGCCGCAAAGGGATAGCGCTCGATAGCGCTGCTTTCAGGCATGCGCGTGGAGTTGAACAGCCAGGCCAGATCGCGCAACACGCCCAGACGCAGCCGGTTCATCGATAGCACCCGCTGCTCACGCGATTCCTGGGCCTTGTCCGGCTCCTCATCGGTCAGCCGGTCGAGCAGCGACGGTTGCAGGCGCTCCTTCGGCGTCAGTTCAGCCATGATCGCCGCCGGATTCGTCCACCAGCGGTGCGTCCGCGACCTGCAGCACGATCTGCCGGATATCCAGCAGCGCAAACTCGCCGGCATCGGTCGCCAGCATGCGCTGCCCCATGCCGACGGTCGCACCCGCCACCTCCTGCCACTCGGTCCTGCGACCCAGTTGCAGCAGCGGATCGGTGCTGCGCGTGGTTCCGGGATAGCGCGCCGGAATCAGGCCCACGCTCTCGCCGCCATTGGCCCAGACGAACTGCGCCGGCATCCACACCGCATCGCGCAGATCAGCCGGCGCTTCCAGGATCAGACTGCGGATACGCTGCAGCGGAATCCAGTAATAACGGCCATCGACGATCGCTTCCAGCACCGGTCCCAGACGTGGATCGGCATCGGCGAGCCATGCGAACGGCTGGCCATCCAGCGTGCCCGGCACCGCCGGCGCAGCCTCAAACGCCTGCGCGCGAACGTCCTCGGCCGCTTCAGTTGCACCGGCATTATTCAGGCGCAGTGCTTCCAGCAGCAATGCCACCCAAGGCTCGGGGTCGCCGAATACCAGGGGTGCACGCCGACCGGCGAAGATATCCTCGCGCAGCAGTTCGCAGCGAATGGCCTCGCGGTAGGTCTGTGCCATTGGCATGTGGGCGGGATCCATGTCACCCAGCACCTTGAGCTGATTCAGCGCCCGCTCCCACTGGCCCAGCACCGCCAGCAGTTGAAACAGAAAGACGCGGTATTGGGCGTTGGCCGGTTCCTTGCGCACTTGGGCCTGCAACCCGGCCAAGGCGTCCTGCAACCGTCCCTCGCGTAGACTCTGCTCGGCCTGCGTAAGCTGCTGCATCAGTGAGCTTTTCCTATGATGGCGGATGAGATATCGCCGCGCGCCCGCAACCTCTCACGGGTCCGGGCGCGCGGCGCTGCATCGCAAGGCCCGCTACACCTGCCTTGCCGTTACATCTTCTTGTTGGCCTTGACGTCCCAGCCCGCCTTACCGGCCGACTTGGTGGCGCCCTTCTCATCCTGGGTGAAGTATTCCTGGGTCATGCTGGTGAAGTTCAGCGACAGGCTTTCAATCGGCAAACC
>RXIX01000241.1 GCA_003989075.1 Candidatus Competibacteraceae bacterium
GCACCCTCGAACAGCAGGTGCCGCCCGCGCGCCGCCACCGACAGCGGCATGACGCTGACGCTGTCCAGGAAACGCCGTGCATCGGTAACAAAGCGCTCCAGCAGCGTATCCGCCTGCAACAGGGCCGCCTTGTCCGGCTCCGCCAGCAGCGCCGCGCACCCGAGTCGCGCCAAGCGCGCCGGCAGGTAATCGCGACGCAGGGCGTCAAGCCGCTGGGTCAGCGTCGCCGCGTCGGCCAGATCGGCAACCGTCAGCGCATGATGTGATCGCTGACGCTCCAGGGTTTCGCCGAAGCCAACCCCGCAACTGCCATGCCGGGCCGTGCCGCGCGCCTGTTCCAGCCACTGATTGATCAGCATGTCATAGGGCGTGGTCACCGGACTGCGTGCATCGACCATGACCACCGGCTGCGTGCCCAGCCCGGCCAGCGCCGCCTGCTCACGCAGGAACAGCAGCGGATTGCAAACGAAGAAGCGTGACAGATAGGTCGGCACAACGGCCAGCGCACCGCTGCCCACATGACCAAACACATGCCGGCGACCCTCGGGCGTCACCACCGTGTGCCCGGCCTGAGCGCCACCGTTAAAGCGCACCACCAGCCGCGCGCCACCGGCGGTGACATGGGCATCGGTGATACGGCCCTTGCCTTCGTCGCCAAACTGAGCGCCAATCACCACCTGAGCAGTCCTGTCCATACGCCGCCTCCCCTAGCGCCGCGGTGCCGAGCGGGGCAGGGTTGCCACCGCACGCCGCACCACCGTACCGGTATCACGCGCCCAGCTCGCCACCACATCATCATGATCGGCACCCTCGTGAATCGCGATCGTCGAGACGATGACCTCAGCCAGACGGCGATGATCAGCCAGGCTGATCACCCGCTGACCGAGCAGATCGGCCCAGCGCGCACGCACTCCGGCGGGATCGTGACGCGCGTAGTTGCCTTCTTCGACGATCACGTGGAAGACGTGATACTGGCGACTGGCCAGCGCCAGCAGTTCCCGTGAGTTCAAATCACGCGCCACCCGATCGCCGAGCACCCGGGCCAGGCCCCGGGCTGGTATGCCCGGCGGTGGCTCTTCGTCGCCGACCGTGAACAGATAGCCCTTGCGGCCGCGCTTCTCAAAACAGTCGATCGAGGTATGCAGGGCGGCGAAATACCAGGGCAGGTTATAGGACTCCCAGTTATTGCCACCGCCGCCTTTTTCCAGCCACAGGCGCTCCAATTGCCGGGCAATGCGGATATCCGCCTCGAACTGGGTCACCTGCAGCGGCGCCTGATCATGCAGGATATCGCCAATACCCATCAGCATGATGTGTGGATCGGGCACCGGCTGCCGGGCGAGAATTTCTTCCACCAGAATGCCCAGGCCACGCCG
>RXIX01000242.1 GCA_003989075.1 Candidatus Competibacteraceae bacterium
TGCAGGCGCGCCTCGATCTGGGCGCGGGCGCCATGCACCAGCACCAGGCGCACGCCCAGGCTGTCCAGCAGGGCAAGGTCATGAATCAGGCTGGAAAAGCTGTCGGCCTCGACCGCCTCGCCACCGAACAGCACCACGAACGTCTTGCCGCGATGGGTATTGATATAGGGGCCGGCCTGCCGGAACCACTGCACGAAAGCATTGGCATCCATCAATCACGCTCCGGAAATCGCAAGGCTGGCGATTATGCCAGAAGGCACCGCCGCGCCAATGCGGGCGGAACTCTCAAGCATCCTGATACAGCGCCGCCAGCGCCAATGCTCGGCTGGCCATGTCAGCGCGCAGGGTCGCAGGCTCACGCACTTCAACCTGGGCGCCAAAACCGAGCAGCCACCAGCGCAGTTGCAGGGTATTGGCCACGGTAGCGCGCAGCCGGTAGGTCTGGGTGTCAAGCATCTCGATGACTTGATCATCACTGAGTGGGGTTTCGCTGAGATGAAAGGCCATGCTGGGCTGCAGGTACAGCTCTATCTGCATGGGCTCACCATCGACGATGTCGAAGGCACCACTCTGGATATAGGCATCCAGATCAAAACCCTCGGGTATGCGGCGGCGCTGTTCCAGCAGTTCGGCATCCTGAAAGCGGTGCAGGGCGAACTGCAGCGGGTCGTCATATTCCCACAGGGTGCAGACCAGGTAGCCGACCTGATCGCGTAGCACCAGGCCAAGTGGATGGATCAGATAGGGACGGGCGTCATGGCTGTTGCGTGGCAGATAGCGTGCGCGGATCTGTCGTTCCTGCAACAGCGCCTCATAGATCGTGTCGAGCAGATCGGCGTCAATATTCGGGGCCTGCAGGGGCTGGCCACGTGACAGCACCCGCACCTTGTCGCGCCAGGTGCGCAAGTTGTAATTCAGTGCCGCCTCGGCGCTGGCCCGATACGGCTCCAGCAGGCTCAGTACCGAGGGCGGCAGTTGCCGCTGCAGACGCTCCTGGGCGAGGACGAAGGTGAGCGCGGTCGGCGGGTCGAGGGTAGGCAGCGGTATATTGGCCTGATCCATCCAGCCCCAGCCGTAGGGCAGATTGCGATCATCGCAGCGCAGCGGGAAGAACTGCCGCAGATACTGCAGATCGCGCTGCACGGTCCGTTCAGTGACCTGGAAGCCTTTCTGCAGCAGCCAGCTGCGCAGATCCTGTGGCGAAGCCTTGCGTGGATAGCGCGGCAGGAGCCGCAGCAGTTCAAAGAAGCGCTGCACTTTATCAGCCACGATATGCCTCCGGCAGGACTGGGGGATGGCGGGGCAGTCTAGCGGGCTTCGGGTGGCCATGCCATGGCCGGGGATGGCGA
>RXIX01000243.1 GCA_003989075.1 Candidatus Competibacteraceae bacterium
GTGCTGGTGGTCGATGGCGGCGGCTCGATGCGCTGCGCGCTGCTTGGCGATCAGCTTGCCGAACTGGCCGAGGAGAACGACTGGGCCGGTGTGGTGGTGAACGGTTGCATCCGCGATTCCGCCGCCATTGCCGACATCAGCATCGGCGTCAAGGCCCTCGGTGTGCATCCGCTCAAGAGCGTCAAGCGCGGCGTCGGCGAGCGCAACATTCCGGTGCGCTTTGCCGGAGTGACCTTCGTACCGGGTCACTATCTCTATGCCGATGAGGATGGTCTGCTGCTGGCGGAAAAGCCGCTGATTTAACTCGCCTGGCCACGCAGCGGGGGAGGGCGGTGGCGCTCTCCCCCGTCGTGTTTTCAAGATCCCCATGTTTCCCAGCCCGCGCGTTTTGCACCATGCCCGATATCATTCCTGCTCTCGCTCGTGAACTCGCCGTGTCCGAACGGCAAATCACCGCCGCCGTTGCCTTGATGGATGGCGGCGCGACCGTGCCGTTCATCGCCCGCTACCGCAAGGAAGCCACCGGCGGGCTGGATGACACGCAACTGCGCCTGCTGGAAGAGCGCCTCGGCTATCGGCGCGAGCTGGAGGAGCGGCGTGGCGTGATCCTGGCCAGCATCCGCGATCAGGGCCAGCTCAGTGCCGCGCTGGAAGCGGCGGTGCAGGCGGCCGATACCAAGACCGCGCTGGAAGATTTATATCTGCCTTACAAGCCCAAACGCCGTACCAAGGCGCAGATCGCCCGCGAGGCAGGACTGGGGTCACTGGCGCAGAGCCTGCGCGACGATCCCTCCCAGGTACCGGAAATGCTGGCCGCTGGCTTCATCGATGCCGAACGCGGCGTGGCCGATGTCAAGGCCGCGCTGGATGGGGCACGGCAGATTCTGATGGAACAGTTCGCCGAGGATGCTGTTCTGCTGAGCGGCCTGCGCGACTATTTGTGGGAGAACGCGCTGCTGCGCGCCCAGCTCGTCGAGGGCAAGGCCGAGGAGGGTGCCAAGTTCCGCGACTATTTCGACTACCGCGAGGCCTGCCACAGGATTCCCTCGCATCGTGCGCTGGCGCTGTTTCGCGGCCGCAATGAGGGTGTGCTGCACCTGACGCTGGAGATCGGTGCTCCGGACGCGCCCGGTCCCGATCCAGGCGAACAGCGGGTCGCCGCCCATTTTCGCATCGGCGAGTGCGGCCGGCCGGGCGATGCCTGGTTGCGGGAAACCGTGCGCTGGGCCTGGAAAATCAAGCTGCTGCCGCATCTGGATACCGAGATCAAGCAGCGCCTGCGCGAGGCCGCTGAGGAAGAGGCGATCCGGGTGTTCGCGCGCAATCTGCGCGATCTGCTGCT
>RXIX01000244.1 GCA_003989075.1 Candidatus Competibacteraceae bacterium
TCATCGACAACCGCCAGATGGCGCAAGTGGTGTTTCAGGATATGCGTGGCGGCGGTTGCGACCGTGTCGGTGGGGCGCAACGTCACCAGTTCCGGATTCATCAGGTTTCGTGCTGTCATCGTGAAATCCTTTCCCTGGGAAGGGGTGTTGCCTAGCCGGCCAGTTCACGGGCCTGGGCGCGGACGAAGGCCGGACGGGCCAGCAGACGCGCGGCGTAGGCATCGAGATTGTCGTGCCCAAGCGGCAGTGCGAAGGCTTGTGCCCAGGCGAGGGTATGAGCGATCAGGATGTCGGCGGCGCTGAAGTGGTCGCCGCTGATGAATTCGCGCTCGCCCAGGCCCAGTGCCAGAATCCGGGCGGCAACGCTGAATTCCCATTGTGCAGTTTCCAGTACCGCCGGCACCCGCCGCTTTTCCGGCAGGGCAAAGCGGTGCTTGGCCAGGGTCCACAGCGGTTGTTCCAGCTCACTGAGCGCGAAATAGCACCACTGGTTATAGCATGCCCGCGCCGCTATATCGCCCTGTGGCGTCAGGCCGCTGGCCGGGAAGCGGTCACCGATGTAGGTGCAGATTGCCGCCGATTCGGTGAGGGTCAGCGTGCCATCGACCAGGGCCGGTACCTTGCCGGCGGGATTAAGCGCCAGATAATCCGGCTGGCGACCGGCGCCCGTGAAGAGATCGACCTTGTGGTAGGCATATTCGGCTCCGGCTTCTTCCAGCGCCCAGACCACGCGGGCTGAGCGGGTTTTGGGACAACCGTAGACAGTCAGCATGGCAGGTCTCTCCGGTGAACGCAGTGGGTAACAGGGCCGGGGATCAGGGCGTTTTTTTACGCGGCTTGCGCGGTGGCACATCGCCCTGCTCACTCCGGGGTGGCCGGGGGCGCCGAGTGGCGAGTTTCGCCGCCGGTCGCGAATCGGTTTCGCCGCCGGTCTCGACCCGGCTGATGTTGAGCATGAATTGCCGTACCCGCACCTTTTGCAGATGGCGGAAGATTTCGGCGGGCATGCCGTCAGGTAAATCCACGGTGCTGTAATCGTCGTGGATTTCGATGCGGCCAATGTAGCGGCTTTCCAAACCGGCTTCATTAGCGATGGCGCCTACCAGATTCTGCGGCGTAGCGCCGTGGCGGCTGCCGACTTCGACCCGGTAGCGCACCAGATTGGCATCGCCCGGCTGTGCCCGTTCGCGTGGCTTGCGTGGCCGGCTGTCGGACGCATCGGCCGCCAGCATGGCGCTGGGCGGTTCGGGGTCGTGGCCGGCGGCGCTGTCATCGACCTGCAGTGGCCGCTCGCGCTGCACCAGATAGGCCAGCGCGGCGGCGATATCGCGGGCGCTGAT
>RXIX01000245.1 GCA_003989075.1 Candidatus Competibacteraceae bacterium
GCACCCAGTATGGAAATGGCCTCTGCACAGCTGGCCAGCATTGATCCGGAACTGGCGCAGGTGTTCCAGTACGAAGCTGCGGAAATTCTCGACGGCAGCGATGCTCTGCTGCAGCGCCTCGGCAGCGAACCTGATAGCACTGTGCTGCTGAACGATCTGCGCCGGGGCATGCATACCCTCAAGGGCAGCTCGCGCCTGACCGGCTTCATGGTGATTGGCGATCTGGCTCATGCCGCCGAATCGGTGCTCGACGCGCTCGGCAAGAATGCCGTGCCGGTGACGCCGGTGATTCTGGAAACCCTGCAGAACACCCTGGACCGGCTGAACCGGATGCTGGCCGAAGCCGGTGGCGGCAGCTATCCGGCACCCGCCACCGATTTGATGCAGGATCTGCTGCGTCTGGCCGATGCGGTCGGTAGCGGTCAGGCTATCGAGAGCTTGCCATCACCGGTCGTACCGGTCGAGGCCGCAGCTACCGCAGTGCCGGAAACCGCGCCCGTTGCGGCCATGACCGAGCTCGACCAGGAACTGGTCCAGGTCTTCCAGAGCGAAGCGGCCGAAATTCTCGACTCCAGCGACGTGATCCTGCAGCGCCTGGCGGTCGAACCCGATAACAGCGAGCTGCTTAACAATCTGCGCCGCGAGATGCACACCCTTAAGGGCAGCTCGCGCCTGGCCGGTTTTATGAGCGTCGGCGATCTGGCTCATGCCGCTGAATCGGTGCTCGATGCGCTCGGCAAGGGTACCCTGAGCAATACGCCGCCGGTACTGGAACAGTTGCAACTGGCCCTCGACCGCCTGCACCGCATGCTGGTCGGGGTGCGTGAGGGCGTGCAGCCACCGCCACAGACCGAGCAGATCGAGGCGCTGCATGCCCTGCTCGGCGGCAAGCCCCAGGAGCGGATCAAGCCGGTGGCCGCCGTGGTGGCCGCTGCCGCGACGGCCATGGCCAGCGCTGCCGCCGCGCCAAAAGCTGCCGTGGGCGTCGAGGCCCCGGCCGCTGCCGATGCCATCCGGGTCAGTGCCGCGCTGCTCAATAGCTTGGTCAACCAGATGGGCGAGAGCAGTATTTTCCGCGCCCGCATTGACCAGGGTGTCGGTGCGATGAGCAACCACTTGGGCGAATTCGAGCAGACCATTAGCCGTCTGCGCCGCCAGGTCACACACCTTGCGACCCAGGCCGAGGCGCGCATCCAGTCACGCCAGGACTACAGCACCAAGGCCCACCAGCAGGAATTTGACCCGCTGGAGCTGGACCGCTTTACCGAACTGCAGCAGCTCAGCCGCTCGCTGATGGAAATCGCCGACGACCTGAG
>RXIX01000246.1 GCA_003989075.1 Candidatus Competibacteraceae bacterium
GTACCGCCCAGCGCCAGGCGCCGTTCGCGCAGGTATTCCAGATCACGCATGAAGCCAAAGGTGCGCGCCCGGCTGACTTCCTTGACGAAGGAGGTGGTGGAGAAGTCTACGATCGCGTGCTGGTTACGACCCTTGAACAGCGGGTGATCGAAGGCGATGGTGAAGGCAACCTTGAAACCGGCAAAGGGATCGAAGCGCGCCCATTTATCGCCGTCCTCGACCACGACCGGCCGCTTAATGCGGATAAAGCGTTTGGGTGCATTCTGCTCCTGGATGCCCGCCGACTGGATCAGGAACACGAAGGGACCCGCGCTGCCGTCCATGATCGGCACTTCGGCCGCGCTGACGTCGACATAGGCATTGTCAATGCCCAGCCCGGCGAAGGCCGACAGCAGATGTTCAACCGTGGCAATGCGGGCGGCACCGCGCACCAGCGAGGTTGAAAGCTGCGTATCGCCGACATTCTGCGGACAGGCCTTGATCTCGACCGGTTCGGGCAGATCAATGCGCCGGAAGACGATGCCGGTATCCGGCGCCGCCGGCCGCAGGGTTAAATAAACTTTCTCGCCCGTATGCAAGCCAACACCGGTCGCCCGGATGGCATTTTTCAAGGTGCGCTGCCTAATCATGTTAGGTCCCCCAACAGTCAATGAATCTGGAGCATGATGGCATGGCCCGCTGAACGGGCGCGGATCGCGCGTCCGCTGCTTCAGTGGTCTGGATCAACCCAGTCGCCACACCATCGCCGTGCGTTGCAGTCAAGATACCGCAGTTCGTAGCGACACTGCAACTTTTGTTTCTCTTTCGCAACTGATTTTGTTGTTAACTTGCGAAAGTCTGCGCCCCAGAATCACTCCGCAGCCGCCCCGGGACCCGGCGGGCTTCCTCCCTTAGTAAGCCATTTCGCCGGGCCGGACCCCCTCAATCCGCCTGCCGGCGCAGGAAAGCCGGAATATCCAGATAGTCCTGCTCCTCAGCGCGCTCGGGACTATCCCCGCCGGCCTTGCTACGGGCACCGGTCCGGTCACGGCCATGCGTCTCGATCTCACCGCCGCGCTGCACCAGCTTGAAGGGCGGCACCGATGCATCGCGGTCACGTGCATTCGCCTGTTTGACCGGCGCACCCAGGCCGATGCCGGTGGCGACAATGGTCACCCGCAGCTCGTTATGCATCTCTGGATCAATCGCCGTGCCCACCACTACGGTGGCGTCATCGGAGGCCAGGTCCTTGATGGTGTTGCCGACCTCCTCGAACTCACCAATCTTCAGGTCCATGCCCGAGGTGATGTTGACCAGCAGACC
>RXIX01000247.1 GCA_003989075.1 Candidatus Competibacteraceae bacterium
CCCATAGCGTGAAAAATCAGGTGGTTGTGCGGATTGGCCTGATTGGCCACGATGTGGGAAACGCGGGCGGCGATGGGTACGGAGGCGATGCCGGCCGAGCCGATCAGGGGATTGATCTTGACCGTCATGAACAGGTTCATCACCTTCGCGGTGATCACGCCGGACGCGGTGCCGAACAGGAAAGCCAGCAGGCCCAGGCCGACGATCAGGATGGTGTCCCAGTTCAGGAACTTGTCGGCCGCCATCGTCGAGCCGATCGCCACGGTCAGGATGATGATGATGATGTTCATCAGTGCGCCACCAGCCGTTTTCGCCAGACGTTCGGTGACGCCCGCTTCCTTGAGCAGGTTGCCCAGCATGAGCATGGTGATCAGCGGAGCGACTGGTGGGAAAAACAGGTTGACGATAATGGCGATCGCTGCCGGGAAGACCAGTTTTTCCAGCTTGCTGACTTTGCGCAGCTGCGCCATTTCGATCCTGCGTTCTTCCGGGGTGGTCAAGAACTTCATCACCGGCGGCTGGATCATCGGCATCAGCGCCATGTAGGAATAGGCGGCAACCGAAATTGGGCCGAGCAGATGCGGAGCGAGTTTCACGGTGACGAAAATCGCCATGGGGCCGTCGGCTCCACCGATAATGCCGATGGCGCCGGCTTCGTTGATGCTGAAGCCGCATAGCTTGGCCAGAATCAGAGCCACGAAGATGCCCAGATGCGCGCCTGCGCCGAGGATCACCAGCCTGGGATTGGCAATCATCGGCCCGAAATCGGTCATGGCGCCCACGCCCAGAAAAATCAGTGGTGGGATGATGAGCTTGGCGACGCCCTCGTAGGCGTAGTGGAAGAGTCCACCTTCCTTCACGACATAGAGCAGCGCGGAAACCGGAGGACCTCCGGGGACGTCGGGCGGACCCGGTACGTTGGCGACAATGCAGGAAAAGCCAATGCCGATGAGGAGCAAGGGTTCGTAATGCTTGGCGATCGCCAGGTAAATCATGGTGCCGCCAATGGCGATCATCACCAGATTGCCCCAGCTTAAATTGGCTGCCCCGGTTTGTTGCAGCAGTGCGTTGAAAAAGAATAGAACCTGGTCAAACAATGGCCACTTCCTCCGCTCTGAAATCGTTCCCAGCGTTTAATTGCGACACGATATGAGGGTGTGGCAAAGGTTCAGTGACCCCCTTCGCGCAATTTTTTCTCGTCGACTGCTCCGAGCCGGTTCAGGTAAGGGAACAGCGCCAAAATAATGCCGATGCCGGCGATCACCACAAAGCTGAGAAAAAAATCAATG
>RXIX01000248.1 GCA_003989075.1 Candidatus Competibacteraceae bacterium
CCCAGATCCGCGCCATCCAGCCATTCCAGGCACAGCGCAGTGGTCGGATGGGTGCCGGTGCCAAAGGCCAGCCCCGGATCAAGGCGGATATTGACCGCGTCCGGTGCGGGCGGTGTCTGCGCGGTCGGGCAGATCCATAGCCGCTGACCAAAGCGCATCGGGTGGAAATTGTCCATCCAGGCCCGCACCCAGTCGCGTTCCTCCAGCGCGGTCAGCCGGCATTCCGGCAGGGTCGCGACATGCAGGAAACGCCGTAACTGCCGTTTCACCACTTCGATATCGGTCTGGGCATCGAACAGGCCGGTGACGCGGGTATGCGCCCACAGCGGTGTCTCGCCGGGCGCAGGCTCCAGCACCGGTTGATCGCCGCCATCCTCCAGCGTCACCGCCAGCGCGCCGGCCTGCAGCAAAGCATCTTCCAGTTGTTCAACAGCGTGGTCGATGGCTTCAAGCGTCAGTTGCAGCCAGGGAGCTGTGGCCTCGTCGCACATGGCAATACCTTCGCGGGTGGAGCAGGGGAATCAGCGGCTGCCGAGCAGTTGCTTTTCCAGATAATGAATATCGGTGCCGCCGCTGATGAAGCGGGCGTCGCCGAGGATGCGCCGGTGCAGAGGCGCATTGGTCCTGATGCCGTCGATCACCAGTTCGGCCAGCGCGCCGCGCATCCGGGCGATGGCGGCTTCGCGGGTTTCGCCGTGGGCAACCAGCTTGCCGACCATTGAGTCATAGTTCGGCGGCACCCGATAGCCGTTGTATAGATGCGAATCGACGCGGATGCCCGGTCCGCCCGGCGCGTGGTACTGGGTGATGGTGCCCGGCGAGGGCACAAATGTGTCCGGATCTTCGGCGTTGAGCCGGCATTCCAAGGCATGACCGTTGATGCCGATGTGCGCCTGCTGGTAGCTGAGCGGTGCGCCGGCAGCAATGCGCAACTGTTCCTTGACGATATCGACGCCGGTGATCAGTTCGGTGATCGGATGCTCGACCTGGACGCGGGTGTTCATTTCAATGAAATAGAACTCGCCATCCTGATAGAGGAATTCGAAGGTGCCGGCACCGCGATAGCCGATGCGCTGGCAGGCTTCGACGCAGATCGCGCCGATGCGCGCGCGCTGTTCGGCGCTGATGCCGGGCGCGGGCGCTTCCTCGATCACCTTCTGGTGGCGGCGCTGCATCGAGCAGTCGCGCTCGCCGAGGTGGATGGCACTGCCGTGGCTGTCGGCGAGCACCTGAATTTCGATGTGGCGCGGGTGATCGAGGTACTTTTCCATGTACACGACCGGA
>RXIX01000249.1 GCA_003989075.1 Candidatus Competibacteraceae bacterium
ACGGAAAAGCAGAAGCTGGATCTCCTGGCGCATCTGCGCAAGAGCCATGGCAACCGGCCGGCTCCAGGGGCGAGTGAACCCAAGCGGATCACGCTCAAGCGCAAGACGCATAGCGAGATCAGAATGACCGGGGGTGCCGCCGGTCAGGTTAAGACGGTGAGCGTTGAAGTGCGCAAGAAGCGTACCTACGTCAAGCGCAGTCTGGTCGAGGATGAGGCAGCGCGCCCCGCTGCCGAAGCGGCCGGGGCAGTCGCACCGGTTGCAGCGCCAGTTCCGGCACCGGTCGTTGCCGAAGTGAATGTGCCTCTGGTTGCGGTTACCCCGGTGCAGCCCGAAGCCGAAGCCGAAGCTGTCGCTGCGCTGCCCGGGGTGGTATCCGCGCCGGTGGCGGAAAGCATGCCGGTGGTCGAAGCATCGTCGGCTGTGCCGGAGGATGCAGCGTCGCCGCAGCCTGTGGAAGTGCCCCAGACCCCAGCGGCAGCACCCCGGTCTCGGGGTGACGATGCGCCGCGCCCCCGGTCCGGTGCCGGCGGTGCCCGCCGTGGCCCAGAACGGCCCGCTGCACCCCGGAGTGGTGGTGGCGAGGCGCGTATTCGCAAGAGCGACATGGGGCCGGTGGCGATTCAGGTACAGCGCCGCGCCGATGTCGAGGCAGCGGCGGAAGCTGAGGTCAAGGCACGCAAACGCGCCGAGAATCCGCCAGCGCCGCCGGTCGTCGCCGTGCCTCCTCCGGTGGTACCTGCTACCGCGCCGGATACCCGGACCCGCAAGCGCCCCGACGCACCGCCGCGTCCCGCTGCGGCTGCCGCCAAGCGTCGTGGCGAACCTGCGGCTGACGCCGGCCGGCGCCGTGATGAGGGACCGGGCGAGGCCGGGCTGGCGCGTGCCGGGCGCGGTGAAGCAGACGGCGGCGATCGCCGCAAATCCAAGAAATCCCGCAGTGGCAAGGGCGCCGCGCCGGCCATGCAGCAGCGTCACGGCTTCGCCAAGCCCACCGCCCCGGTGGTGCGTGAAGTGGCTCTGCCCGAATCGATCAGCGTCGCCGATCTGGCGCAGCGCATGTCGGTCAAGGCCGCCGAGGTGGTCAAGAACCTGTTCAAGATGGGGCTGATGGTCACCATCAACCAGGTCATCGATCAGGAAACCGCAGCGCTGGTGGTCGAGGAAATGGGCCACACCTACAAGCTGCTGAACGAGAATGCGCTGGAAGAAGAGCTGGCCGCCGAGAGCGGTGCCAGCGACGCATTGCCGCGGCCGCCGGTGGTGAC
>RXIX01000250.1 GCA_003989075.1 Candidatus Competibacteraceae bacterium
GCCTACACGCCCTATCAGCCCGAGGCCAGCCAGGGCACCCTGCAGGTGCTCTACGAGTACCAGAGCATGATGGCCGGCCTGACCGGGCTGGCGGTGTCCAATGCCTCGCTGTACGACGGGGCATCGGCGCTGGCCGAGGCGCTGCTGATGGCGGTGCGCGCCAATCGCAAATCGAAATCCAAACGCATCCTGATACCGCGCACGCTGCACCCGCTGTACCGGCGTGCCGCCCATGCCATCATCCATAACCAGGGCCTGGAACTGCTGGAAGTACCCTACGATCCAGCCGGCGGCCATACCCCGGTCGAAGCGCTAGCGCCCTGGGCCGGGCAGGACATCGCCGCGCTGGTGATCGCCCAGCCCAACTTCTTCGGCGTTCTGGAAGATGTGGACGCCCTGACCGACTGGGCGCATCAGCACAATGCGCTGGCGGTGGCGGTAGTCAATCCGACCGCGCTGGCGGTGCTCAAGCCACCGGGGCAGTGGGGCGCGCGCGGCGCCGATATCGCCTGTGGCGACGGCCAGCCCCTGGGCGCACCGCTCAGTTCCGGCGGGCCCTATTTCGGCTTCCTGTGCTGCCGACAGGACCTGGTGCGGCAGATGCCAGGGCGGCTGGTCGGGCGCACCGTGGACCTGGACGGCAAACCCGGCTTTACCCTGACCCTGCAGGCCCGCGAGCAGCACATCCGCCGTTCCAAGGCCACCTCCAACATCTGCACCAATCAGGGCCTGATGGTTACTGCGGCAACGCTGTATCTGACGCTGCTCGGTCCGCACGGTCTGGAACAGGTCGCCGCCCGTTGCCATGCCAACACCCGGGCGCTGCTGGAGCAACTGAGCGCGATTCCCGGCGTCAGCCCGCTGTTCAACCGCCCGCTGTTCCACGAAGCGGTGCTGAAGCTGCCGCGTTCCGCGGGCGCGGTGCTGGAGGCCCTGCGCACGCACGGCATTCTTGGCGGTCTCGACCTGAGCGGCGACTATCCCGAACTGGGCGATGCTGTGCTGATCTGCGCCACTGAAACCAAGGATGCCGCTGATCTGCGCGCCTATGCCACGGCCCTGGCGGCGGTGGTGTAAGGGACCAGAACAGTCCGGGCATCTGCACGATCTTTCCTTTTTCCGCTGGAGCGCTTTGATATGGCCACCGTGACACTCAAGGGCAATCCGATCAACACCCATGGCGAACTGCCCGCCGTCGGCGCAACCGCGCCCGATTTCAAACTGGTCGCTGCCGACCTGAAGGATCTGAGCCTG
>RXIX01000251.1 GCA_003989075.1 Candidatus Competibacteraceae bacterium
TATCTCAGCCAGCACAGCCTGCCCTACCACCCGCTGTGGCATCAGGGCTATGTGTCGATTGGCGATGTCCACACCACTCGGCGGCTGGTGGATGGCATGAGCGAGGAGGAAACCCGCTTTTTTGGCCTGAAACGCGAATGCGGGCTGCACGAGCACGTGTAAGGACTGGTACGCGACCTGCGATCCGCACCTGGTTCGCTGGCGGTGAATTCTGAACCTTGTTCAACAACGGTTCAGAGAAGAGTTGTTAAGCTGCAGCCCACGAAATCCTGATTGTGGAGCTGTTAATTATGGAAACCGTACTGATTTTGCTGGCCAGCGTTGCGATGCTGGTGGGCCCGGCCCTGCTGGCGCCGGTGAGCCTGAACGAAGACGAGGAGTGGATCGAATCCGCTTCCTGGCGTGGTTATAAATGCCGGGTGTGTGGTGCGACGCTGTGATGCGCGGTTATTCAGAGCCCGAGTTGCACACTTGCCACAGGCCGCAATTGAGCCTGTGCCACGCCGACTGAAAAACCCAATTCAAAAACCCACCCATCGCATCACGCCGCATACAGCACTATTCCCCATCCATGATCGGCCGCTCTGGAAAAAAAGTCTTTTAGATGATTGAAGTGATCCAGCAACTCCTGCTGATTATCTTCATCGGTCCAGATTTCGGCATGATAAAGATCCGATTCCGGATCAATCATCGCAACAGACTCCAACAAGCGCTCGCTGCTCCAATGCCCCAAACCCTTTGCCTGCCTGCGCACGGAGTCTGGCGATGCGATCAGGCACCCATTAAATAACGCCTCATCAATAACAGTTTCGCCGTCAAATCCATCACCGTTCAGCACTGTCTGCAGGACATGCCATGCCGTTTCCACATCCATTGAATCCACAAATGCCTTGTTTTGCAAAATCCATGCATCAATTAATTTATTGTCATTCAGCATTGCCTCGATTTGATCCGGCCTGAATGCCTTGAAAAAGAAATTCATGCTCATGTTGTACGCCCCATACAAGATTCAGTTTGAATGGTGGTGGTTCAATTTAGAATGTTTTGATGTTCCAAGTTGTAGCGATGCAAGAAGAGATGGATGGTGATTTCGTGCATTTTGGGGCATTTGGAAAACGAAAGGGTCTTGCGCACGAGCCGCCCGAGGCGCTGGCGCAGGGTGTTGTTGAAGCGCTCGATGTGGTTGGTGGGGCCTTTGGAGTACGCGGCCTGATGCTGGCC
>RXIX01000252.1 GCA_003989075.1 Candidatus Competibacteraceae bacterium
AGCCGTAGAGGTTGTCGAACTTGGACTTGGTGACCGAGTCGTTGACGTTGATCGCCGGGAACTTGAGGTCGCCGCGCTGGTGCATCTGGTACAGGCGATGCACGCCGGTGGTGGTTTCTTCGGTGACGCCCTTGATCTGCGCCAGGCGGGTCGAGTACCAGGTCGGATCGGTGGCGAGCTTGGCCTTGATCGCGGCGAAGAGAATGGTTTCTTCTTCGGACGTGGGCTTGGCGATGACGGAGATGTCCTTCTCGGCCTTGGCGCCCAGGTGCAGCAGCAGCGTGGCGTCGCCGCCATCGTCGAGGATCATGTTCGAATAGCCGCCGTCGGCCCATTCAAAGATGCGGTGGGTGTAGTCCCAGTAGTCAGCCAGGGTTTCGCCCTTGACCGCAAAGACCGGGATGCCGTCGGCAGCGATCGCGGCAGCGGCATGGTCCTGGGTGCTGAAGATGTTACACGAGGCCCAGCGCACTTCGGCGCCGAGCGCGGTCAGCGTCTCGATCAGCACGGCGGTCTGGATGGTCATGTGCAGCGAGCCGGTGATGCGGGCGCCCTTGAGGGGCTGGCTCTTTGCGAATTCCTCGCGGATGGCCATCAGGCCCGGCATTTCGGTTTCGGCGATCCTGATTTCCTTGCGACCCCAGTCGGCCAGACTGATATCAGCAATCCGGTAATCGGCCTGGTAATCGGTGATGCTCTTTTCACGCACGGCAGCGTTCATAACGTATTCCTCATACGGTTGAACGGGCGCCGTTGCAAGGGGACGGAGGGTCCCGCACCGAGCCTGACGGTGTCTAGCACCGCTGCAGCGCCCCTCGGTACGGGGACGAAACGACTCTGAAAATCGGGTTTACAGACCGGCGGCGTTGCGCAGTGCTTCGGCGCGATCAGTGCGTTCCCAGGAAAATTCCGGCTCCTCGCGGCCAAAGTGTCCATAGGCGGCGGTCTTGAGATAGATCGGCCGGATCAGGTCGAGCATCTTCACAAGTCCATAGGGGCGCAGGTCGAAGTGACCGCGCACGATGTCCACCAGGCGCTCCTCGTCAAGCTTGCCAGTGCCGAAGGTGTTGATGCTGATCGAAGTCGGTTCGGCAACACCGATCGCGTAGGAGACCTGGATTTCGCACTTGTCGGCCAGGCCGGCGGCGACGATGTTCTTGGCGACATAGCGGCCAGCATAGGCAGCGGAACGGTCAACCTTGGACGGATCCTTGCC
>RXIX01000253.1 GCA_003989075.1 Candidatus Competibacteraceae bacterium
GATGGCGCGGGCGATGGACGGCCAGGGCTGGGAACTGCCCATCAGCGTGCACCGGGTCAGCTTCGATGCCCAGGCCAACGCAACGCCCGAGCGGGTAGCGCGCTATACCCAGTTGTCGGAACAGGTGCTGACATATCTGCGCCGGCACAGCCATAGCCATGTTGAGCTGAGCTGGTGGACTGCGGACGAAACCGTCGCCAGCTATTTCACGCCCAACCCGCGCTATGGCCGGCCCGAGGAGTTGATGGCCTTCATCGATGCTTGCCACCAGCACGATATCGGCGTGATTCTCGACTGGATTCCGTCACGACTGCCGCGCGAAGGCCAGGAGCTGAGCTGGTTCGATGGCGCGCCGCTGTACGAAGTGGAAACAGACGGTACGTTGCCGGGGCTGACCTTCGATCTGAAGCGGCCGGAGGTAGCCAATTTCCTCAGCGCCAATGCCCTGTTCTGGCGGCAGGTCTATCACATTGATGCGCTGCGCACCGATGCGCTCGGCTACGCGACGCGGCTGGCCCCGCAGGCGGCGGCAGCGGGTCTGCCCTGCCTGCTGCGCGAGGATACGCCGCCGGCGACGCTGACCGCCGCTGAATGCGATGCCCTGCTGGAGGGGCGCTGCACCAACCCGCACGCGCTGCTCGGCCCGCATCCGCTGCCTGGTATGGCCGGCCTGAGCGTGGTGCGTGCCCTGCTGCCGGATGCACAGGCCCCTTATCTGCAACCTGAGGACCGGCCCCAGTTGCTTTATCCGCTGCAGCCGGTGCAGGGCGGCCTGTTCGAAACCCGGGTGGCTGGTGCAGCAGACCGGCTGCGCTACCGGCTGAGCGCCACCGAGCACGGCCAGCATCACTGCTTCAGCGATCCCTACGCGCGGGCCCTGTCCCTGCTCAGCGATCAGGATTGCCACCTGTTCGCCGAGGGCAATCACTACCAGATCTTTGAAAAACTCGGCGCGCATCCGGCGCGGGTAGACGGTCTGGCCGGTATCCATTTCGCGGTGTGGGCGCCCAACGCCCAGCGGGTCAGCGTGGTTGGCACCTTCAACCACTGGGATGGTCGCCGCCATCCGATGCAGTTGCGGCCCGGCTCCGGCATCTGGGAACTGTTCATGCCCGGTCTCGCTGAGGGCGAGTTGTACAAGTTCGAGATTCTGGCGCGCAACGGCAACCTGTTCCTGAAAACCGATCCCTTCGCCTTTTACACCGAAGTG
>RXIX01000254.1 GCA_003989075.1 Candidatus Competibacteraceae bacterium
GCAATCGACCGCATTGAGTACGACGAGTACTACGGTGCGCGCTGCAAGGGTACGATTGACCAAATTGATTTGCGATTGGGCAAGCTTTACGGGCTGACCGACGAAGAAACCGACTTCATCATCAACTATGACATCAAATACCGCATGGGCGGGGCCGACGACGAAGAATGAATCGCTACACTCTGCATTTCAAACCCCGCGTGGAAAAGGATATGCGGGCCTTGTCTCGCGAAGACCGGGAACTGATATTGACCGCTATCGAGCGGTTGAGTGTGGACCTGCAAGGTGATGTGAAACAGTTGACCGATTTCACCCCCGAATATCGCTTGCGGGTCGGAAGCTACCGCGTCCTGTTTGAAATCGTGGACAGTACCATCGTTGTCTATCGTGTCTTGCACCGCCGTGAAGCTTATCGCTGAGGAACCCGCCATGATCGAACTGCATCCTGAATACCTGACCCGTCACGGCAAACCGGCCTTTGCCGTCCTGCCCATCGAAGAATTCGACCGCCTCAAACACTACCTGGAAGATCTGGAGGATCTGCTGGCGCTGCGCCAGGTCAAAGCCGCTGAAGAAGCGAGTCCGACATTGGGTATCGACGAACTACGCCGGCGTCTTGATGGCGCGGACTGAGGCCCGACCCGACCCAACATGAAACCCGCCCCCATCACCTTGCCTCCCGCCTGCGCCCAGCGCGCCGGGCCTGAACTCGCCGCCCGAATCGTCGGCGCTGGCGAAATGGCATTGCTGGCGGAACCGCTGCTCGGCCTCATCGCCTCCCGCGCATGCCCCGGCCACATCCTGCTCGAAACCCTCGACCGCATACCGGAATGGATCAAGGCCGGGCGCGTGATCATCAGCGGCTTCCACTCACCGCTGGAACAGCAGGTGCTGCGCTCCGTGCTCCGGCGCAAGGGCCGCATAGTCAAGGTGCTAGCGCGCGGCATGACCGACTATCGCCCAACGGCGGAAGAACGCGAACCGCTGGCCGCCGGTCGGATGCTGGTTATCACCGCCTGCCCACCCAAAATCCAGCGCACCACCCGCGAAACCGCACTGGCGCGCAATCGCCTGGTATTGGCTCTCGCCAGCGAGATCACCGCGCCCTATGTCACAGCGAACAGCCCGCTGATGCTATGGCTGAAATAACCAAGAACCGATGTGTTGAAAGCTTTTCCTGGGTGCGCGATGGCTGTA
>RXIX01000255.1 GCA_003989075.1 Candidatus Competibacteraceae bacterium
TGTCCAAAGAAAAGTTTGAGCGCAGCAAGCCGCACGTCAACGTAGGGACGATTGGCCACGTTGACCATGGCAAGACCACGCTGACTGCGGCGATCACCAAGGTGATGGCGCAGAAGTTCGGTGGAGAGTTCAAGGCCTACGACCAGATTGACTCTGCGCCGGAAGAGAAGGCGCGCGGTATTACCATTGCCACTGCGCATGTGGAGTACCAGTCGCCGAACCGGCACTACGCCCACGTGGACTGCCCTGGGCACGCTGACTACATCAAGAACATGATCACCGGTGCGGCGCAGATGGACGGTGCTGTTCTGGTGGTATCGGCGGCGGACGGCCCGATGCCGCAGACGCGCGAGCACATTCTGCTGGCCCGGCAGGTAGGTGTACCGTACATCGTGGTCTACCTGAACAAGGCGGACATGGTGGACGACGCCGAACTGCTGGAGCTGGTTGAGATGGAAGTGCGTGAACTGCTCAGCAGCTACGACTTCCCGGGCGACGACCTGCCGATCATCACTGGATCGGCGCTCAAGGCGCTGGAAGGCGACAGCAGCGACATAGGCGAACCCTCGATCCACAAGCTGGTGGAAGCGATGGACGCCTATATTCCGCAGCCGGTGCGCGAGATCGACAAGCCCTTCCTGATGCCGATTGAAGACGTTTTCTCGATCTCCGGGCGCGGCACTGTAGTCACTGGCCGTGTTGAGCGGGGCCGGGTCAAGGTGGGTGAAGAAGTCGCGATTGTTGGCATTCGGCCCACGGTCAAGACCATCTGCACTGGTGTGGAAATGTTCCGCAAGCTGCTCGACCAGGGCGAAGCCGGCGACAACATTGGCGTGCTGCTGCGCGGCACCAAGCGCGAAGACGTCGAGCGCGGTCAGGTGCTGGCCAAGCCCAACACCATCACCCCGCACACCAACTTCGAAGCCGAAGTGTACGTGCTGAGCAAGGAAGAAGGCGGACGGCATACCCCGTTCTTCAAGGGCTACCGGCCACAGTTCTACTTCCGCACCACCGACGTAACCGGTTCGGTCGACCTGCCTGAAGGCGTCGAGATGATCATGCCCGGCGACAACGTGCGCATGGTCGTCAGCCTGATTGCCCCGATCGCCATGGACGAAGGTCTGCGTTTCGCCATCCGCGAGGGCGGTCGCACCGTCGGCGCCGGCGTCGTCGCCAAGATCATTGAGT
>RXIX01000256.1 GCA_003989075.1 Candidatus Competibacteraceae bacterium
CAGGATCACCAGATCCGGCTGC
This sequence comes from Candidatus Competibacteraceae bacterium, assembly GCA_003989075.1. Classification (GTDB taxonomy): domain Bacteria; phylum Pseudomonadota; class Gammaproteobacteria; order Competibacterales; family Competibacteraceae; genus RXIX01. Next base: position 23 of record RXIX01000256.1, read on the forward strand.
TGACGGTCGATCAGATCGATCAGTGCCGCTTCAAACGCCGGCCGGTCGGCAAAGCGCCGGTGATCCAGTTCCAGCGCCACAACGCCGGCCCGGCGCGCCCGCTCCAAGCCCGCTACGCCCGGCCGGTTGCTGATGACGGCCGCGATCTCGACCGGCAATGCCCCGCTGCCTGCCTGATCGAGAATCGCCTGCAGATTGCTGCCGCGCCCGGAAATCAGCACCACCACACGGCATTTTTGCCCGCCGCTCACGGCAGGAACTCCACGAAGGGCTCGCCCTCGGCAGCGGCGATATGGCCCAGCGGCCAGACGGTTTCGCCAGCGGCGCGCAGCACGGTCTGCGCCTGTTCGGCATCCTCGGCGGCGACGCAGATCACCAGGCCCACGCCGCAGTTGAAGGTACGGCGCATTTCCGTCTCGGCGACGCCGCCCTGCTCCTGCAGCCACTGGAACAGGGCGGGGCGCTGCCAGCTTTGCAGATCCACCACCGCCTTACTGTGCACCGGCAGCACCCGGGGCAGGTTCTCGGTCAGGCCACCGCCGGTGATATGGGCGATGGCGTGCACGTCGAGCTGTTCGAGCAGCTTCAGCACCGGTTTGACATAAATGCGGGTGGGCGCCAGCAGCACGTCGCCGAGCGTGCGCCCGTCGGCAAAGGGTGCATGCAGGTCCGCGCCACTGACCGCCAGAATCCTGCGAATCAGCGAATAGCCATTGGAATGCGCCCCGGACGAAGCCAGCCCGAGCAGCACGTCGCCCGGCCGGACCCGCGCCGCATCGATGATCCGCGCCTTCTCGACCACGCCGACGCAAAAGCCGGCCAGATCGTAATCGCTGGCGTGATACAGACCGGGCATTTCCGCAGTCTCGCCGCCGACCAGCGCCGCACCGGCCTGTTCGCAGCCATCGGCAATACCCTTGATCACGTCCGCCGCTACCTCGACATCGAGCTTGCCGGTGGCGTAGTAGTCGAGGAAGAACAGCGGCTCGGCGCCGACCACCAGTACGTCATTAACGCACATCGCCACCAGATCGATGCCGAGGGTGTCGTGGCGGTTCAGGTCCAGTGCCAGCTTGAGTTTGGTGCCGACGCCATCGGTGCCGGATACCAGGATCGGCTGCCGGTAGCGGTCCAGCGGCAGTTCGAACAGGGCCCC
>RXIX01000257.1 GCA_003989075.1 Candidatus Competibacteraceae bacterium
TCAAGCAGGTGGGCATCGAAACCCTCGGCGTAGCGATCGAACAGATAGGTCACATAGGCATCGGAGGCGCGCGGCGGTGCGCTGGTCGTTTCGCCAAACCAGGCGGCGATGCGATGCTGGGCGATCGGATCATCGGGCAACAGACGCAGCCAGTGCTGCAACAGGCGCAGCGCTGCCGGGTCATCGCCGAGCTGGAAGACGGTATTACCCAGAATCATGCGCGCTTCTTCATCGCGGCCAATGCCATGCAGCAGGGTACCGATCTGGCGGGCCAGATCGGCATCGGCCGGGCGCGCCTGCCAGGCCATGCGCAGCACGCTCAGCGCCTCGTCCACTTCGCCCAGCTCGGCCAGCAGCGTACCCAGGCGCAACTGGATCGCTGCATCAACGGGCCGGCCAGCGCTGGCCTGACGACACGCCTCCAGCGCCTCGGGCAGACGACCCAGACCACGCAGCAGCGCAGCCAGATTGAGCGCGGCGTCCACCTCGTCGGCGTGGCAGCGCAGTGCCTGGCGATAGGCCGCAATGGCCTCCTCAAACCGCTTTTGCACCACCAGCACGTTGCCGAGGTTTGTATATGCGGCGGCATAGCCGGGAGCGCTGCGCAGCGCCCGGCGCAGCATCTGTTCCGCCTGAGTAGACTGACCACGCTGCTGCAGAAGAATGCCCAGGAAGTTCAGCGCTTCGGCATGCCCGGGCTGCAGCGCCAGCAGCCGTTCATAGCACTGCTGCGCCTGCTGCAGATCGCCGCGCCGGTGACAAGCCAGCGCCTGTTCGAATTCGTTGCCGTGCATCGCTCCCCCCTGATACAGGATTTCAGCCTGCGGCGCGCGCCAGCACCCGCCACCCCACCACGTCCCGCCCCGCTTCCAGACGCAACGCCACCGTATCCAGCAGGGTCAGATGCAAACCGGCCCGCTGCACACCCTGGCGCAGGTACTGTTCGCCATGCTGATAACGGCCACTGCGCGCCAGATGGAATTTATCCGCCACTGCGCCCTGTTCAACGGTAAAGGCCAGCCAGCCACCGGGGCGCAGCGCCGTCACTGCCGCAGTCAATACCGGATCGAGATCGCCGAAGTACACCAGGGTATCGGCTGACACCACCAGATCGTAGCGAGCCGGATCGGCGGCGAGAAAGGCGGTCAGCTCGGCCACCACCAACTGGTCGTAATC
>RXIX01000258.1 GCA_003989075.1 Candidatus Competibacteraceae bacterium
TGGAAACCCTATGCTGCGCTATTCCTGCTCGGCTGGCTGGTGCTGGATCTGCGCTGGCAGTGGGATTTGAGCCAGCGGGTGCAGCAGACCGAGGCGCGCTTCGCAGGCAAGAGTGGTGATGAACAGCGTCTGGCTGCGTCAGATGGGGATTTGTACCGCTTCCTGCTTGACGTGCGCCGGCATTTGCCGGAAACGCCAGTGCGGATTTTTATTGTCAGTGCTGATCCTGCTGAAAATACTACCTATGAGGCTGGCCGCGCCCGCTATCACCTGCTACCGCATAATGGCTACGCAGGCTTGTCGCGCCCACCGGATGCGCGCGTTGCGGTCGAGAATAACTATGTACTGATCCTGTCGCCCGTGCCGGGTATCCGCTATGACCGGAATGCGCAGGTGCTGGAGTGGGAAAACGGAAAGTTGCCGGTGGAGCTGCGGTATATGGCGCCGGCAGGTGCGCTGTTTCGCGTGCGGGGAGGTTAATCGGCGATGGAAAGCATACGCGTTGGGTTAGCGCTGGTGCTGCCGTGGCTGGCGGGTGCGCTGTGCATAAGAACCGCTTGGCGCGGTGCAGCACCTGCAGGCATCTGGCCGGTGGCGCTGGGGTATGGCTATGTGCTCGGCCTGCTGGTCGTGACGCTGCTGCTGCGCCTGCAGGCGGCGCTGGGATTGCGGCTGGATTTCATCGCGCCGTTACTGGTCATGGCGGCGCTGGCGGTGGCGGGCGCTTGGCATCTGGGGCGGCAGGGGCATGGAACGGCGCCCTGGGCATCGATCATGGCGCTGTGGCGGCGACAGTCGGCAGGGCAGTGGCTGCTATTCGCGCTGCTGCTGGCTTGGCTGGGCTGGCGGTTCGCACTTCTGGCGCAGGAGATCAGCTTGCGTCCGTTGTATCCCTGGGATGCGTGGACGACCTGGACAGTGCGGCCGCGGGTGTGGGCGGAATGGCACGCATTGGTGCCCTTTGTGGATGCGGCGCGCTGGCTGGCGGACCCGGCTGGATCGGTATACACCATCGACGCTTGGACCTATCCGTACACGGTGCCCCTGCTGGCGTTATGGCCGACCCTGGCCTTTGGCGTCTGGAATGAAGTCGCTGCCAATTTGCCCTGGCTGGGTGTGGCGCTGGCACTGGGACTGGGCTTTTATGGGCAGGCGCGACTGTGGGGCG
>RXIX01000259.1 GCA_003989075.1 Candidatus Competibacteraceae bacterium
AGCGTGGTCACGCTCTCGCCGAGCGCGCAACCCGGCTCCGTCTTTGTCGGCTGGGATGGTGCCTGCAGCGGCACGGGCGCCTGCACGGTGACCATGGACACCGCCAAGAGTGTCCAGGCCCGCTTCAACCTGGCCAACGAACTCACGGTTGCGGTCCAGACCAGTGGCGGCGCGACCGGCGCGGTCAACAGCAGTCCGGCGGGCATCAGTTGCAGCGACGCCGCCGGCGGAGCCAACTGCGCCGAAGTCTACACCGTCAACACGGTGGTCACTCTGACTGCTGTTGCCGGCAGCGCCACCTCCATCTTTGCTGGCTGGGGTGGTACCTGCAGCGGCACCACGCCGAGCTGTGCGGTCACCATTGATGCTGCCAAGAGCGTCACCGCCTACTTTGCCCCGGCCAACAGCCTCACGGTCAACAAAGTCGGCACTGGCAGCGGCACGGTCAATAGCAGCCCGGCCGGCATTAACTGCGGCGCGGACTGCGCAGCGACCTACGCAACCAACACCCAGGTCACGCTGACGGCGACGGCCCAACCGGGATCCACCTTTGCGGGCTGGAGCGGTGCCTGCAGCGGAACGAGCACTTGCACGGTCACGATCAGCAGCAGCAGCCCCACGCTGGTCACGGCCACGTTTACGCAGAATCCCACTTACCCCTTAACGGTCTTCACGACCGGCCTTGGCACGGGCAAGATCACGAGCAATCCGACGGGCATCAGTTGCAACAACTGCAAGGAAGCAAGCCCAGCTACAGCCGACTTTGTGGAAAACACAGTTGTCACGCTGACTGCCACACCGGATGTTGACAAGGTGTTTGTGAAATGGTCGGGAGCCTGCACGGGCACGGCGCCAACGTGCGACGTCACGATGGATATTGCCAAGACCGTGCGCGCGGAGTTCAGCCTGCCGTATCAGGTGAACGTCACGGTAGGCGGAAACGGCTCAGTCAGCAGCAACCCTGCGGGCATCAACGGCTGTACGACGAACCCGGAAACCGATCCAGCGAAATGCTCCAGCGGTTTCAACAACGGCACACTGGTAACCCTCACGGCCACGCCTGATAGCGGCTATGTATTCACCGATTGGCAAGGCACATGTAGTGGGCAGGTAAGCCAAACCTCGCCGATTTGCCGGATCAGCGTCTTT
>RXIX01000260.1 GCA_003989075.1 Candidatus Competibacteraceae bacterium
CATCGGTCGCGGGCCGCAGCGGCGCCACGGTGCGCTGGGCATCGCGGGCATCCCGCGCGGCGATCTCCTCGGCAAGGCCGGCAAGGTTAGCATTCATGCCTTTTTCAATCAACTGCTTATATCGCCGTTGCGCCCGCTCGGCTGCGCTGGCGGTAAGGAACAGTTTCAGCCCGGCATCCGGAAAAACCACCGTGCCCATATCGCGGCCATCGGCGATCAGGCCAGGCAGGCGGCGTAAATCGCGCTGCCGCTGCAACAGCGCCGCGCGCACCGCCGGCAGCGCCGCTACCCGCGAGGCGGCATCACCGGTGGCTTCGCTGCGCAGCGCAGCGCCGACCTCGGCACCATCAAGCAGGATGCGCATTTCATCGGCGCCGGGCAGAAACGCCACATCCAGAGCGGTCGCCACCGCTGCCATCGCTGCCTCATCGCTCAGCGCCAGGCCACGGTGCAAGGCCGCCAGCGCGGTCAGCCGGTACAAGGCGCCGCTATCCAGCAAGTGCCAGCCCAGCCGCAGCGCCAGCCACTGGCACAGCGTGCCCTTGCCGACGCCACTTGGCCCATCGACGGTGATCACCGGCACCGGATCTCTCATGCCGCTGTCTCCACGATGCGCAATCCGGCACCGCGCGCCAGGGCCACGAAATCGGGGAACGAGGTGTTGACGTTGGCGCAATCGTCAATGGCAATCATGCCACCGGCGCGCAATGCAGCCATGGCAAAACTCATGGCAATGCGGTGATCGCCGTGGCTCCGCACCGCACCCGCAGCCAGCGCGCCGCCCTGGATCACAATGCCATCAGATGTCGGCCCGGCGGCAACACCCAGCGCCAGCAGGCCATCGGCCATCACCTGGATGCGATCGCTTTCCTTGACCCGCAGTTCGGCCGCGCCGGTCAGCACAGTCACGCCCTCGGCCACGGCAGCAGCGATGAACAAGGCCGGAAATTCGTCGATCGCCAGCGGCACCAGATGTTCAGGGATGCGGATACCACGCAGCGGCGCATGGCGCACGCGCAGATCGGCCACCGGCTCGCCACCAGCCAGATGGGGATTGTGCATCTCGATATCCGCGCCCATCAGCCGCAGGATATCGATCACCCCGGTACGGGTCGGATTGATGCCGACATGCTCCAGCAGCAG
>RXIX01000261.1 GCA_003989075.1 Candidatus Competibacteraceae bacterium
CCTGTCCCTGCGCGCTGTCGCTGGCGACCCCGACCGCGATGGTTGCGGCCACGGGCGCCCTGACGCGCCAGGGTATTCTGACCACCCGCGGCCATGCCCTGGAAACGCTGGCCCAGGTGACGCACATCATTTTCGACAAGACCGGCACCCTGAGCTATGGCCGGCCGCAGGTGGTGGCGGTTGAAGCGGTAGCCGATCTGGAACCACGCCAGTGCCTGGCGCTGGCAGCGGCCCTGGAGCGGGGCTCGGAACATCCGGTTGGCCGGGCCTTGATGGCGGCGGCTGGTGCTGGCGTGCCGCTGGTCAGCGAGTGGCGCAATACGCCCGGCAGCGGTGTCGAGGGCTGGCTCGACGGACGCTGTTATCGGGTGGGGCGGCCGACCTTTGTCGCAGCGCTGTGTCCGGAGGCGATCGCCCTGCGCGATGATCTGGATGCGGCCAGCACCTGGGTGGCGCTGGGCGATGAGCGGGGCCTGCTGGCTTGGTTCCAGTTAAGCGATGCCCTGCGCCCCGGCGCGGCTGACATGGTGGCGGCGCTGCAGGCGCGGGGTTTGCAGGTGGAACTGCTCAGTGGTGACCGGCCCGAGGTGGTGGCCCATGTCGCGGCCGAACTGGCGATTCCGACTGCCATGGGTGGCCTGTCACCTCAGGACAAGCTGGAGCGGGTGCGTGTACTGCAGCAGCAGGGCGCGGTGGTGGCGATGGTCGGTGATGGCGTCAACGATGCGCCGGTACTGGCCGCAGCCCAGATCTCGCTGGCGATGGGCAGCGGTACGCAGCTTGCCCATGCGACTGCGGATATGATTCTGCTGTCGGAACGGCTGGAGCAGGTGGTGCGCGGTGTTGATATGGCGCGGCGTACCCTGGTGATCATGCGTGAGAATTTCGCTTGGGCGATCGGCTACAATCTGATCGCATTACCCTTGGCGGCTGGCGGTTGGTTGACGCCCTGGATGTCGGCGATTGGTATGTCGTTCAGTTCACTGCTGGTGGTGGTCAATGCGCTCCGGCTCCGGCAATCCTGACTGCGGAAAGTGAGATCCCATGCGAATCCTGTACTTGTTGATCCCGATGGCGCTTGGTGTGGTTGGCGTAGCGCTGTGGGGTTTTATCTGGGCGGTGCGCAGTGGCCAGTT
>RXIX01000262.1 GCA_003989075.1 Candidatus Competibacteraceae bacterium
CCGGGCGATGCGGTGGCCGAGGAACACTTCAAGGAAGCCAAGGAGGCCTACGAGGTCCTCAGTGATTCGCGCAAGCGGGCCGCCTACGATCAGTTCGGGCACGCCGGCGTGGATGGCTCGGGCGGCGGCGGCTTTGGCGGCTTTGGTGAATCGGCTGACCTCGGCGATATCTTCGGTGGCGTGTTCCGCGATATTTTCGGCAACATGCGCGGTGGTGGCGGCGGTGCCCAGACCTATCGGGGCGCCGATCTGCGCTACACCCTGGATCTGAGTCTGGAAGAGGCGGTATTCGGCACCACCGCCAAGATTCGTGTGCCGACCCTGGTCAGTTGCGCGGCCTGTGCCGGCAGTGGCGCCAAGCCCGGCACCAAGCCGACCACCTGCCCGACCTGTCGCGGCGTCGGTCAGGTGCGCATGCAGCAGGGCTTTTTCTCGATCCAGCAGACCTGTCCGCGCTGCCAGGGACGCGGCACCATCATTCCCGAACCCTGCGAAAGCTGTCGCGGCGCCGGTCGCGTTGAGGAGCAGAAAACGCTATCGGTCAAGGTGCCGGCGGGTGTCGATAACCGTGATCGCATCCGGCTGTCGGGCGAGGGCGAGGCCGGCGAGCACGGCGGGCCGCCGGGTGATCTGTACGTCGATATCCGTGTCGCGCAGCACCCGATTTTCACCCGCGAGGACAGTGACCTGTACTGCGAGGTGCCTATCGGCTTCCACACCGCTGCACTGGGCGGTGAGTTGGAAGTACCGACCCTCGATGGGCGGGTCAATCTGAAAATTCCCGCCGAGACCCAGACCGGCAAGGTGTTCCGCATCCGCGGCAAGGGTGTCAAGCCGGTGCGCGGCGGTGCCACGGGCGATCTGCTGTGCCGGGTGGTGATCGAAACCCCGGTCAACCTGACCCGTGAGCAGAAAGACCTGCTCGAACAGTTCGCCCGGACCATGGAAGACGGTGGCAAGCGCCATACGCCGCAACACGGCAGCTGGCTGGATGGGGTGAAGAAGTTCTTCGAGGATCTGGCCTCACGCGCCTAACGGCCATCGAGCAGCTCACCGAGCGTGCGCAGGATCAGCACCAGATCCTGCTCGCGCGACAGGGTATGCTCGCCATCCTTGATCAGCAGCAC
>RXIX01000263.1 GCA_003989075.1 Candidatus Competibacteraceae bacterium
CCAGGCGATGCGGTGGCCGAGGAGCATTTCAAGGAAGCCAAAGAGGCCTACGAGGTCCTCAGTGATTCGCGCAAGCGAGCCGCCTACGATCAATTCGGGCACGCCGGCGTGGATGGCTCGGGCGGTGGCGGCTTTGGCGGCTTTGGTGAGGCAGCCGACCTTGGCGACATCTTCGGCGGCGTGTTCCGCGATATTTTCGGCAACATGCGCGGCGGTGGCGGCGCCCAGACCTATCGTGGCGCCGATCTGCGCTATACCCTGGATCTGAGCCTGGAAGAGGCGGTGTTCGGCACAACCGCCAAGATTCGCGTGCCGACTCTGGTCAGCTGCGCGGCCTGCGCCGGCAGCGGTGCCAAGCCCGGCACCAAGCCGACCACCTGCCCGACCTGTCGCGGCGTCGGCCAGGTGCGCATGCAGCAGGGCTTTTTCTCGATCCAGCAGACCTGTCCGCGCTGCCAAGGGCGCGGCACCATCATTCCCGAACCCTGCGAAACCTGTCGCGGCGCCGGTCGCGTCGAGGAGCAGAAAACGCTGTCGGTCAAGGTGCCGGCGGGTGTCGATAACCGTGACCGCATCCGGCTGTCGGGCGAAGGCGAGGCCGGCGAGCACGGCGGGCCGCCGGGTGATCTGTATGTCGATATCCGTGTCGCGCAGCACCCGATTTTCACCCGCGAGGACAGCGACCTGTACTGCGAGGTACCCATCGGCTTTCACACCGCTGCGCTGGGCGGCGAACTGGAAGTGCCGACCCTCGATGGACGGATCAATCTGAAGATCCCCGCCGAGACCCAGACCGGCAAGGTGTTCCGCATCCGCGGCAAGGGTGTCAAGCCGGTGCGCGGTGGCGCGACGGGCGATCTGCTGTGCCGGGTGGTGATTGAAACCCCGGTCAACCTGACCCGCGAGCAGAAAGACCTGCTCGAACAGTTCGCCCGGACCATGGAAGACGGCGGCAAGCGCCACACCCCGCAACACGGCAGCTGGCTGGATGGGGTGAAGAAATTCTTCGAGGATCTGGCCTCGCGGGCCTAACGGCCATCGAGCAGTTCACCGAGCGTGCGCAGGATCAGCACCAGATCCTGCTCGCGCGACAGGGTATGCTCGCCATCCTTGATCAGCAGCAC
>RXIX01000264.1 GCA_003989075.1 Candidatus Competibacteraceae bacterium
ATGGAAGACGTGGTTATCGTCGCCGCCGCCAGGACCGCAATCGGCAACTTCATGGGTTCGCTGTCAACCATTCCGGCCAATGTTTTCGGCGCCAAGGTCATTCAGAGCCTGCTGCAGAAAACCGGCGTCAAGCCCGAGCAAATCGATGAAGTCATCCTGGGACAGGTGCTGACCGCTGGCACGGGCCAGAACCCCGCCCGCACCGCCGCGCTGAATGCCGGTCTGCCCATCGAAGTACCCTGCCTGAATATCAACAAGGTCTGCGGCAGCGGCCTGAAAGCGGTGCATCTCGCCTATCAGTCGATCCGTGATGGGGATAATCGCATCGTCATCGCCGGTGGCCAGGAAAGCATGAGCCTGTCGCCGCACCTGCTGATGGGTTCGCGCCGCGGCACCACCATGGGCGATGCCAAGCTGGTCGATTCGATGCTAAACGACGGTCTGCTGTGCGCCATCAACCATTACCACATGGGCATCACCACCGAGAACATCGCCGCGCAGTGGAACATCTCCCGTGAAGAGCAGGACGCCTTCGCCGCTGCATCCCAGAGCAAGGCTCTGGCTGCCATCCAGGCGGGCAACTTCAAGGACGAAATCGTCCCGATCGAGATTCCACAGCGCAAGGGTCCCCCGGTCGCTTTCGACACTGATGAATTCCCCCGCGCCGGCACCACCGCCGAGGGTCTGGCCAAGCTGCGCCCGGCCTTCAAGCAGGACGGCAGCGTAACCGCCGGCAACGCCTCCGGCATCAACGACGGCGCCGCGATGGTCATGGTCATGGCGGCGAGCACCGCCCGCGAACTCGGCCTGAAGCCGATTGCGCGTATCGCCGCCTACGCCAAGGCCGGTGTCGACCCGAAAATCATGGGCACCGGCCCGATCCCCGCCTCGCGCGCCTGCCTGAAAAAGGCTGGCTGGAGCGTGGAACAGCTTGATCTGATCGAATCCAACGAGGCCTTTGCCGCACAGGCGATCGCGGTCAACCGCGAAATGGGCTGGGATACCAGCAAGGTCAACGTCAATGGCGGCGCCATTGCCCTGGGTCACCCGATCGGGGCCTCGGGCTGCCGCATCCTGGTGAGTCTGCTGCACGAAATGGTCCGTCGCGACGCCAA
>RXIX01000265.1 GCA_003989075.1 Candidatus Competibacteraceae bacterium
ATGGAATGGGAAACTGTGATCGGGCTGGAAATCCACGCCCAGTTGGCTACGCAGAGCAAGATCTTTTCCGGGGCCGCTACCGCCTATGGCGCAGCGCCCAACACCCAGGCCTGCGCCATTGATCTGGGCATGCCGGGTGTGCTGCCGGTGCTCAACGGCGCAGCGGTGCGCATGGCAGCCCTGCTGGGTCTGGCCATCGGCGCCGAGGTGGCGCGGCGCTCGGTATTTGCGCGCAAGAACTACTTCTATCCCGATTTGCCCAAGGGCTACCAGATCAGCCAGTACGAGCTGCCGGTGGTGCAGAAAGGCCAGCTCCGCATTGATCTGGAGGACGGCTCCAGCAAGGTGATTGGCATCACCCGCGCCCATCTGGAAGAAGACGCCGGCAAGTCGCTGCACGAGGATTTTCACGGCCAATCCGGGATTGACCTGAACCGCGCCGGCACGCCGCTGCTGGAAATCGTCTCCGAGCCGGATCTGCGTTCGGCGAAAGAGGCGGTGGCCTATATGAAAAAGCTGCACCAGATGGTCGTCTATCTGGGCATCTGCGACGGCAACATGCAGGAAGGCTCATTCCGCTGCGACGCCAATGTCTCAGTGCGGCGCAAGGGCGATCCGAAATTTGGCACCCGCGCCGAAATCAAGAACCTCAATTCCTTCCGCTTCGTCGAACGGGCGATCGAGTTTGAAATCGAGCGGCAGATCGACCTGATCGAATCCGGCGGCAAGGTGGTACAGGAAACCCGCCTTTATGACCCGGACAAGGGCGAGACCCGCTCGATGCGCGGCAAGGAGGAAGCCAACGATTACCGCTACTTCCCCGATCCCGACCTGTTGCCGCTGCTGCTCGACGACAGCTTTCTCGACGCCGTCCGCGCTGCCCTGCCGGAACTGCCGGACGCCAAGCGGCAGCGTTTCATCGACCAGTACGGGCTTTCCGCCTATGACGCCGGTGTGCTCACCGCCAGCCGTGCACTGGCCGATTACTACGAGGCTACAGTGGCGGCGCTCGGCGCTGAACCCAAGCTGTGCGCCAACTGGGTGATGGGCGATCTGTCCGCCTTCCTCAACCGCGACAATCGCGATATCAG
>RXIX01000266.1 GCA_003989075.1 Candidatus Competibacteraceae bacterium
GTGGCCACTAACGAAGTCTGTTTCCTGCGCCGCGAGGATTTCGAAGCGCATGAGGCGCGGGTGTGCATTCATGACGGTGTGGTGCTTGATGATCCGCGCCGCCCGCGCCGCTACAGCGATCAACAGTATCTGCGCGATCCACAGGAGATGGCGGCGCTGTTCGCCGACCTGCCTGAGGCACTGGAAAACAGCGTCGAAATTGCTCGCCGCTGCAATCTGCGTCTGGAACTGGGCCAGAACGTGCTGCCCGATTTTCCAGTACCGGCCGCGATGAGCACCGAGGCCTATTTCACCGCCCAAGCCCGTGCTGGCCTGGAGCAGCGCCTGCGTCGGCTGTTCGATCCGCAGATGGCCGATTTTGCCGCGCGCCGCCAGCCCTACGATGAGCGGCTGGAGCTGGAGCTGGGCGTCATCATCCAGATGGGCTTTCCCGGCTATTTCCTGATCGTTGCCGATTTTATTCAGTGGGCGCGCGCCCACGAGGTGCCGGTAGGGCCGGGACGCGGCTCCGGCGCCGGCTCGCTGGTCGCCTATGCCTTGGGCATCACTGATCTCGATCCGCTGGCCTATGAGCTGCTGTTCGAGCGCTTCCTGAATCCCGAGCGGGTGTCGATGCCGGACTTCGATATCGACTTCTGCATGGAAGGGCGCGACCGGGTGATCGAATACGTCGCCCAGCGTTATGGGCGCGAGCGGGTATCGCAGATTGCCACTCACGGCAGCATGGCCGCCAAGGCCGTGGTGCGCGATGTCGGCCGGGTGCTGGGTCATCCCTACGGTTTTGTCGATCGCATCGCCAAGCTGATTCCCTTTGAACTGGGCATTACCCTCGACAAGGCTCTGGAGCAGGAGGCGGAGCTGCGTCGGTTGTATCAGGATGATGAGGATATCCGTACCCTGATCGATCTGGCCCGCGCTCTGGAAGGTCTGGCGCGCAATGTTGGCAAGCACGCCGGCGGCGTGGTGATCGCGCCCAGCAGCCTGACCGACTATTCGCCGCTGTATTGCGAGCCGGGCGATCCATCGGTGGTCACCCAGTTTGACAAGGACGATGTCGAGGCCGCCGGGCTGGTCAAGTTCGA
>RXIX01000267.1 GCA_003989075.1 Candidatus Competibacteraceae bacterium
CTGGTGTCCACGTCCTGGCCGAGCGCCATGATCAGCGCGTCGGCCTCCAGAGTCTCGAACTGGCCGGTCGGCTGCGGGCGGCCCTTTTCATCCACCTCCATGATCTCGACGGTGAAGGTGGTTTCATCGATGTTCTTGATGGTGCGCAGCCAGTGGATCTTGACGCCCTCTTCCAGCGCCTCGGTGGCCTCGAAATCATGCGCCGGCATGTGCTCGCGGTCGCGGCGATAGATGATCAGCGGTTCATAGCCGAGGCGCTTGGCGACCCGGGCGGCGTCCATCGCGGTATTGCCACCGCCGTAGATCGCGACCCGCCGACCCAGCTTGGGCGCGTTGCCGGTTTCGACATCCTTGAGGAAGCCGATGGCGTCGAGCATCTTGCCGGCATCGCGCGAGGGAATCTCGGTGCGCTTGCTGATGTGTGCGCCGACGGCGACGAACAGAGCGTCAAAATGGCCGGCCGCCTTTTCCGCCAGCAGATCATCAACCCGGTGGTTCAGGACGATGCGCACGCCCATGTTCTCGATGCGCTTGATCTCGGCGTCGAGCACGTCGCGCGGCAGGCGATAGGAGGGAATGCCAAAATGCATCATGCCGCCGGCCAGTGGCCCGGCTTCGTGAATTTCGACCGTGTGGCCGAGCCGCGCCAGGTGATAGGCGGCGGACAGGCCGCTCGGGCCGGCACCGACCACCAGCACCCGCTTGCCGGTAGGCGCGGCGCTGATCTCAAACTGCCAGTTTTCTTCCAGCGCCAGATCGCCCAGGAAGCGCTCCACCGCATGGATACTGACCGAGGAATCCAGCTTGCCGCGATTGCAGGCATTCTCGCAGGGGTGATAGCACACGCGGCCATGAATGGCGGGCAGCGGATTGTTTTCGGTCAGGCTTTGCCAGGCGTCCTTGAAGCGGCCAGCCTGGGCATGTGTCAGCCAAGCCTGGATATTCTCGCCAGCCGGACAGGCATTGTTGCAGGTTGGCAGCAGGTCAACGTAGGTCGGCCGCTGGATGCGCTGTGGACCGATGTTGCGCTTTTCATGCGTCAGATCCAGCGGGCGCGTCATGTTGATCGG
>RXIX01000268.1 GCA_003989075.1 Candidatus Competibacteraceae bacterium
GCGCTGTCATCGACCTGCAGTGGCCGCTCGCGCTGCACCAGATAGGCCAGCGCGGCGGCGATATCGCGGGCGCTGATATCCTGCTCCTGTTCGATGCGCGCGGTCAGTTCGTGGAAGAACGTCAGGTCTTCCGTAGCCAGGGTATCGAGAATCTGCTGCTTGAACTGATTCTGGCGATGATCAGCGATCGCGGCCCGGCTGGGCGGCTGCATCGGCGTGATCGGCTGGCGGGTGGCCTTCTCGATCGCGCGCAGCATGCGCATCTCGCGCGGCGCGACGAACAAAATGGCGTGACCTTCGCGGCCAGCGCGACCGGTGCGGCCGATACGGTGGATATAGGCCTCGGTATCGTAGGGGATATCGTAGTTGATGACGTGGCTGATGCGTGGTACGTCCAGACCGCGCGCAGCGACATCGGTGGCGATGACGATATCCAAGCCGTTGTTTTTTAACTGCTCAATGGTCTTCTCGCGCAGCGCCTGACTCATGTCGCCATGCAGGGCGGCGCAGGCATAGCCGCGCGCTTCCAGCCGCTCGGCCAGTTCAGTGGTGGCGGTCTTGGTGCGGACGAAGATCAGGGTGGCGTCAACGTCCTCAACTTCGAGAATGCGGGTCAGCGCGTCGAGCTTGTGCAGGCCGCTGACCTGCCAATAGCGCTGCGCGATGGTGGCGACCGTGGCGGTGCTGGATTTGATCTTGACTTCATGCGGCTCGCGCAAATGGCGATGGGCCACGCGGCGGATCGGCTCGGGCATGGTCGCCGAGAACAGTGCCACCTGCCGCTGCGCCGGCGTATGTTCCAGAATCCAATCGACATCCTCGATAAAGCCCATGCGCAGCATTTCATCGGCCTCGTCGAGCACCACGGTGCGCAGGCCGTCCAGATTCAGGCTTTCCCGGCGCAGGTGATCCATGATCCGCCCCGGCGTGCCCACGATTACATGCGGGCCGCGCTTGAGCTGGCGCAGCTGGGTGCTCATGATCTGGCCACCATAGATCGGCAGGACGTGGAAGCCCGGCAGATGGCGCGCGTAGCCCTGAAACGCCTCGGCGACCTGGATGGCCAGCTC
>RXIX01000269.1 GCA_003989075.1 Candidatus Competibacteraceae bacterium
CTACCCGTGGTCATGATCTCAACTGGAAAATCCGCCAGATCGTCGAGGCAGTCGAGGAATCGCGCTATCGCTGCGACGCGCTCAAGAGCAAGAAGGATACGCCGCGCCGCCCCTTGCGCAAAATTATACTCAGCGTACCCGGACGGCGGGAATTGCCCGGTGGTGAACAGGCGGTGCGTGAGGGTATGGCCATTGCCGCTGGCATGAAGCTGACCCGCGATCTGGGCAACCTGCCGCCCAACATCTGTACGCCGGTCTATCTGGCCGAGCAGGCCCGTGAACTGGCGGCGCGCTTTACGGGCATGCGGGCGCAGATTCTCGATGAGGCCGCCATGGAGCAGTTGGGTATGGGTGCGCTGCTGGCGGTGAGCCGTGGCAGTATCCAGCCGGCGCAGTTCATCCGCCTCGACTATCGCCAGGGCGCCGCGACGCAAAAGCCCTATGTGCTGATCGGCAAGGGTGTGACCTTCGATAGCGGCGGCATTTCGCTCAAGCCCGGTGAGGGCATGGACGAGATGAAATACGATATGTGCGGTGCAGCCAGCGTGCTCGGCGTGCTGCAGGCCTGCGCCGAGCTGCAGTTGCCGTTGAATGTCACTGGGCTGATTCCGGCGGTGGAGAACATGCCCGGTGGGCGCGCGACCCGGCCGGGCGATATCGTCACCAGCCTATCGGGTCAGACCATCGAGATTCTCAACACTGATGCCGAGGGGCGGTTGATTCTCTGCGATGCGCTGAGCTATGCCGAGCGCGATGAGCCGGTGGCGGTGATCGATATCGCGACCCTGACCGGGGCCTGCATCATTGCGCTGGGCCGGCATCCGCATGGTCTGTTCAGCAACCATCCGCCGCTGGCGCATGCGCTGATTGCTGCGGGTCAGTCGGCTGCGGATCGCGCCTGGGAACTGCCGCTCTGGGATGAGTATCAGGAGGCGCTGGACAGCAATTTTGCCGATATGGCCAATGTCGCCGGCAACCGTGATGGCGGGGCGATTGTCGCCGCCTGTTTCCTGTCCCGTTTTGCGCGCAAGTTCCACTGGGCGCATCTGGACATTGC
>RXIX01000270.1 GCA_003989075.1 Candidatus Competibacteraceae bacterium
GACCGCGTTTGTCTTCCTGATCCAGACGGTTTTTGGCTTCTACATCCTGGCGGTGATGCTGCGCTTCCTGTTGCAGTGCGTGCGCGCCGATTTCTATAACCCGCTGGTGCAGTTCCTGGTGCGCATCACCAACCCGCCGCTGCTGCCGCTGCGGCGCGTCATTCCCGGTTACAAGGGCCTGGATCTGGCATCGGTGGTCCTGGCGCTGGCGCTGCAGGCAATCGAAGTGCTGCTGCTGGGCATGCTGCTCAACCGCAGCATCGGTCCGGCCGGGCTGCTGCTGGTCACGATGCTGGAACTGCTCAAGCTGCTGATCAACATTTACCTGTGGAGCGTGATCATCCAAGCACTGCTGAGCTGGATCAATCCCGATCCCTATCACCCGGTCGCCCGGGTGCTGGCACAACTGACTGCGCCGCTGCTGCGCCCGGCCCGGCGCCTGTTGCCGCCGATCTCCGGCGTGGACCTGTCGCCGATGCTGGTGGTGGTGGCGCTGATTTTTATCAGCCTGCTGCTGCAGGATGCCCTTGGCCTCTGGATCGGGCTGCGCTGAAGCGGTGAGCGCCAGCGGCTACGTCTGGGCCGGCACTGACCTGATCCTGTGGCTGCGGGTGC
The DNA here is from genome assembly GCA_003989075.1 of Candidatus Competibacteraceae bacterium. Classification (GTDB taxonomy): domain Bacteria; phylum Pseudomonadota; class Gammaproteobacteria; order Competibacterales; family Competibacteraceae; genus RXIX01. Next base: position 616 of record RXIX01000270.1, read on the forward strand.
AGCCACGCGCCAGCCGTGATGAATGGGTCGGCGCAGCGGCGGCGCAATTCCGGGTACGCATCACCGCGCCACCGGTGGACGGCCAGGCCAATGCCCACCTGCAGGCTTTCCTGGCCACGCTGTTCGGGGTAGCGAAAAACCGGGTGACACTGCTCGCCGGCGACAAGGGCCGAGACAAGCGCTGGCGCATCACTGCACCGCAGCGCCTGCCCAGCGGTATCGCGCCACCGCCCTGAATTCAGCAGCGCGCGGCACTTCCCCGGCGTCGGACGCTCTATTGCAAAGCCTGGCAGCCACTGCCCATACTTTTCAGTTGCCATCATTTCCGGCGCTGGGGCATCGACCACTGGCGCCTCTTTTCATTTTCAAGGACATCACCGCGACGGTCAGGACCTTATGCCGCACACTTTCCCCGCCGATTCC
>RXIX01000271.1 GCA_003989075.1 Candidatus Competibacteraceae bacterium
ATTGGCTTCAGCCAGATTTCAATCTCGCATCAGGTCAGTCCGCTGATGAAGCTGGTCGGGCGCGGCGACACCACCGTAGTGGACGCTTATCTATCGCCGATCCTGCGCCGCTACGTTGACCGGGTGAGCGCCGAACTGGGCAACGCGCGCCTGCTGTTCATGCAGTCCAATGGTGGTCTGGCCGATGCCCGCCATTTCCAGGGCAAGGACAGCGTTCTGTCCGGCCCGGCCGGTGGCATCGTTGGCGCCGCCCGCAGCACGGCCCGCGCCGGCTTCGACCGGATCATCACCTTCGACATGGGCGGTACATCCACCGATGTCGCCCACTACGCCGGCGCATACGAACGCGCCTTCGAAACCCTGGTCGCTGGCGTGCGGCTGCATGCACCGATGCTGCATATCCATACCGTAGCGGCGGGCGGTGGCTCGATCTGCCGCTTTGACGGCAGCCGGCTGCGGGTTGGACCGGAATCCGCCGGCGCCCATCCCGGTCCGGCCTGCTACCGGCGCGGTGGGCCGCTGACCGTGACCGACTGCAACCTGCTTCTCGGGCGGATTCAGCCGGCATTCTTCCCGCGCGTGTTCGGTGCCACTCAGGATCAGGCCCTGGACCGGGCAACGGTCATCGACCGGTTTGCAGCGCTGGTCGCCAGAATTCAGGCCGCAACCGGAACGCTGCATACGCCAACGGCACTGGCCGAGGGCTTCCTGAATATCGCCATCGAAAACATGGCGAATGCCATCAAGCAGATTTCCACCCAGCGCGGTTATGACGTGACCGAATACACCCTGTGCTGCTTTGGCGGTGCCGGCGGCCAGCATGCCTGCGCGGTGGCCGATGCGCTGGGCATGTCGAGCGTCTTCATTCATCCCTTTGCCGGGGTGTTGTCGGCCTATGGCATGGGGCTGGCCGACGCCCGGCTGTTGCGGGAACAGGCGATCGAAGCGCCGCTGAGCGCCGCACTTTTGCCAACCCTGGAAAGGGTATTCGCCAAACTGGAACAGGCCGGCCGGACGGAAATGGCAGCGCAGG
>RXIX01000272.1 GCA_003989075.1 Candidatus Competibacteraceae bacterium
AGTCCGGTGCTGCTGTGGAATGCCGGGCATGACTGGGTGATGTTCCAGCACGAGCGTGGCCATGTGCTGGGCGTCGCCGAGAGCGGTGGCTGGCGGGAGAATCTGAGCGATCTGCTGGAATTTGTCGCTGGGCAATGGCTGGCGCTGTCGCCGCTGGTGGCGGTGGTGCTGGTACGCAGCCTGCGCCGGGTGCCACGATTGGCCGGGCAGCGTCTGTTGTGGGGTGTGTCGCTGGCGGTGCTGGCTTTTTTCCTGTGCAAGGCTACGGTCAGCAAGGTGCAATTGAACTGGCCGGCGCCGGCCTATATTGGCCTGCTGGTGCTGTTTGCCGGGCAGATTGCGGCTCTGGAACGCCTTTGGCGGCGGTTGCTGATCGCTGGCATGGCCAGCTCGGTGCTGCTGCTGGCGGTGGCGCTGTTTCCCGGCCTGATCGGGCTGTCGCTGGCGCGGGCGCCCTTCAAGGATCTACGCCTGTGGCAGGAACCGGTCCAGATCGTGGCGCAACAGGCGCAACAGGCTGGCGCGGTACAGTTCCTGATGGTGCCGAGCTATCACCTGGCCGGCGCGATCGCTTTCTATTGGCCGCAACGCTTGCCGGTTTATCCGGTCGCGGCCAATCGGCGTCTCAGCCAGCATGATTTCTGGCCGCCGATCACCAGTGAGGCTGGGCGCACGGGTGTTTATATCAGCACTGATAATAGCCTGCCCGATCGTCTGCAGCAGGCGTTCGCTGCCTGCCAGGCGTTGCCGCCGGTGCCCGCATCAGCGGGTGATGGCCGGGTGCTGCGGACCTTGTATGCCTGGCGCTGCACGGATTATCGGCCGGTCGTGTGGCCGGCGCCCACGACCCATTAGACGCGAAGACCCATTTTTCAATCTGCCAATGGAGCCTTAACCATCATGTCCGACCCTGCCCATTGCCCCTTCTGCAAGATCGTCTGCGGCGCATTGCCGGCGGTCAAGGTCTACGAGGATGAGCGCACGCTGGCCTTCATGGACATTCGACCGGCCAGTCCCGGGCATCTG
>RXIX01000273.1 GCA_003989075.1 Candidatus Competibacteraceae bacterium
GTCTTTGCATGGCTGGCGCTGGAGCGGCAGGTGCGCATCGAAGGCACGGTGACCCAGGTCGCGCCCGCCGAATCCGAAGCCTATTTCCGCAGTCGCCCGCGTGAGAGTCGCATCGGCGCGCTGGCCTCGCGCCAGAGTCAGATCGTCGCCAGCCGCGCCATTCTCGATCAGCGCTTCGAGCATCTGGCGGCGCAATATGCCGATGACAATATTCCGCTGCCCGAGCACTGGGGCGGCTATCGGGTCAGGCCGGAGCGGCTGGAGTTCTGGCAGGGGCGGCAGGGGCGCATGCATGACCGGCTGCGCTATGTACTGTTGCAGGAAGGCGGCTGGCGGCTGGAGCGGCTGGAGCCCTGAGCGGCGGGCCGCTATATCCCTTGGGATATACCCGAATCGGTATAGTGGTATAAGTGTTGCGGGATTGGGTGCAGGCGGTATAATGGCGCAGCCACGCCGGTTGTGCGGGCAGGGTGCAGGAGCTTTACCCCGGCTCAATCCCTGCTGAATGCTCTGGTCTGGCTTAAGGACTTGGCGCCCTTCCAAACGATCGGAATATGCAAAACCGCTGCGGCGGTTCTAAGAGAAAAGACCGGGCAGGGCGCCCGGCCAATAACCACCAAAGAAGGGTTGTGCATTGGATCCATACCCGATCCGCTGTGTGCACAGTCCGAATTGTATGCAGCGGGATTAGAGCAAACATCCTAACTCCCGTGCCTTATGACAGCCGGCCAACCCCACCGGGCCGGCTGTCCCTGTATCCGCCTTCACCCTTCGCCAATGGCCCTGTCCGCGCCGCGGGTGCCCGGCAGCATCATGACCCGCTGTTTACCGGTCTGGCGTGCCCTGACTCAGGCCACGACCATCCGTTCCGACAGGTAATGCTCGCAGCCTTTCAGGGTTGACAGTTTCGGATAATCGAAATCGAAGATCGTCACGTTCAGCTCCTTTTCCAGCCCCATCATCAGGCGCAGGAAATCGATCGAATCCAGTTCAAGCTGATCGTGGAAGCTGATATCAGGGTT
>RXIX01000274.1 GCA_003989075.1 Candidatus Competibacteraceae bacterium
GAACCTCAAACCCTGACGGTGGCGAAAGAGGGTAATGGCAGCGGCACGATCACCAGCAGTCCGACGGGTATCAACTGCGTCAATGGCAGCGGTACGTGCTCAAGCGTCTTTGCCGAAAATAGCATTGTGGAGCTGACCGCTACCCCGGAGGGTAATTCGGATTTCGGGGGCTGGAGCGGAGCTTGCGGCGGCGATAATCCAACCGCTGGCGAAATCAGCAGGATCTGCACGGTGACGATGGAAACCGCCAAACTGGTGCAAGCGCGGTTCAATCTGCCGCAGGAACTGGCGGTGGCAGTCCGGGCCGCTACCGGTTCAACCGGGACGGTGGTCAGCGTTCCGGCTGGTATTAACTGCAGCACTCCTTATGGCGCCGGTTGTAGTCAGGTCTATGACCCGAGTACCTCAGTAACGCTTTCTGCGGTGCCAGGGCCTGGTTCGGTGTTTGTGGGCTGGGCGCAGGATTGCGCCAGTTCGGGCGCAACACCGACTTGTGCTGTAGTCATACCACCAGCTAATGATTCCGTAGCAGTGACTGCCTACTTCGCCCCGGCGTTTTCCTTAACCGTAGCCAGGGCAGGTACGGGTAGCGGCACGGTGACCAGCGCACCGGCCGGCATCGACTGCGGGGCTAACTGCGCAGAGAGTTACCCTAAAGACACCTTGGTGACCTTAACCGCTACGCCCGAGCCAGGTTCGTCCTTTACCGGCTGGAGTGGCGGCGCTTGCACCGGGATAGAAATTTGCCGGGTGCTGATTGATTCCGCCAAATTGGTCACGGCCACCTTCACGCTGGACACCTACACCCTCACGGTGACCAAAGCCGGCGCGGGCGCCGCGACCGGCACGGTCAGCAGCAGCCCCGCCGGCATTGCCTGCGGCAGCGACTGCACGGAAGGCTACGCCCCCGGCACGCTCGTCACGCTCACGGCCACGGCTGGCAGCGGCTACATCTTCACCGGCTGGAGCGGTGCGGGCTGCAGCGGCACCGACCCCTGCGCGGTCACCATGGACGC
>RXIX01000275.1 GCA_003989075.1 Candidatus Competibacteraceae bacterium
GTCGCCGATGGCACCCGTCTGGCCGTGGCCGAAATGCTGCGCGGTGGCACCACCTGCTTCAATGACATGTACTTTTTTCCCGAGATCACCGCCGCCGTCGCCCGCGAGGCCGGCATGCGTGCCTGCATCGGCCTGATCGCCGTCGATTTCCCGACCCGCTATGCCCACGACTTCGACGACTATCTGCGCAAGGGCCTGGATCTGCACCAGCGCCTGCGCGAGGACCCCCTGCTGCACAGCGCCTTCGCCCCGCACGCGCCCTACACGGTTGCGGCAAGCGCACTGGCACGGATCGGCCAGCTAGCGGCGGATCTGGACATCCCGGTGCACATCCACGTCCACGAGACCGCAGCCGAAGTAGCGCGCTTCCAGCAGGAACACGGCTGCCGACCGCTGGCACGCCTGGAGCAGCTCGGCCTGCTGTCGCCGCGCCTGCTGGCCGTGCACATGACCCAGCTCGAAGCGAGCGAAATTGCATCCCTGGCGCGGGCCGGCGCCCATGTCATTCACTGTCCGGAATCCAATCTCAAGCTGGCCAGCGGCTTTTGCCCAGTGGCCCGCCTCGCCGCCGCCGGGGTTAATGTCGCCCTGGGTACCGATGGCGCTGCCAGCAACAACGATCTGGATCTGCTCAGCGAACTGCGCACCGCTACCCTGCTTGGCAAAGGCGTGGCCGGGGATGCCGCCGCACTGCCAGCCGCCGACGCCTTGCGCATGGTGACCCTCAACAGCGCCCGGGCGCTGGGTCTGGAGCAAGACATCGGTTCGCTGGAAATCGGCAAATCCGCCGACATCGTCGCCCTCGATCTCAGCCACCCCGAGACCGAGCCGGTTTATCAGCCGCTCTCGCAACTGATCTATGCCACCAGCCGCCGACAGGTCAGCGATGTCTGGGTGGCCGGGCGGCGTCTCCTGGCCGAGCACCAGCTCACGACCCTGGATCTGGCCGCGATCCTGGCGCGCGCCCGGCACTGGCAGCACAACATTGCCGCAGCGCATCGGGCGTAAAAC
>RXIX01000276.1 GCA_003989075.1 Candidatus Competibacteraceae bacterium
CATGAGCGGCCCTGCGATGCCCGCACCTGTTTCTCCCCTGGCCGGCGTGCTGCCGCCGCCGGTTGCCCGCGCTGCCGCCGGCGCGGCGCTGGTTCTGGTCGATGCCTCGCTGCAGCCGCGCTATGGCTGCAAGGGGCCCGGAGCGATGGCCTGGCTGGCCGAACAGAGCCTGCCGCTGCCCGCCGCGCCCAATCAGTGGCTGGCTCTGAGCAGTGGCGGCCGCATTCTGCGGCTTGGGCGCAGCGAGTTCCTGATCGAGAGCGATGCTGCACGAATCGCGGCGCTGTATGCCGCGCCGCGCGCACCCGCTGTGTATCCGGTGCTGCGCCAGGATGCCTGCATGGTCCTGCGCGGTTCGGGCCTGCCGGCGCTGCTGCGGCAAACCTGCAATATCAATTTTGCCGCCCTGGATCTGGCGCTGGCGCCGGTGGTGCTGACATCGATGGTTGGGGTGAGCGTCACCGTTCTGCCCGAGCGCACGGACAGCGGGGAGATCCGCTATCGCCTCTGGTGCGATGGCAGCTTCGGCCCCTATCTGTGGCGGACTTTATGGGCCATCGCCGGGGAGCTGGGTGGCGGCGCGCTGGGACACGAGGCGGTGCTGTAGCCGCTCTGAATTCGACCAATCTTTAATCATTGCAGGATCAGGGGGGGTGCCGATGAAAGCGGAAGAGGCAAAAAAGCTGTTCGCAGAACACGATGTGAAATTTGTTCTGGCCCAGTTCGTGGATATCCACGGTTCGGCCAAGACCAAGGCGGTGCCCGTCGATCACTTTGACGACATCCTCGGTGCCGGTGCCGGCTTTGCCGGTTTCGCGGTCTGGGGTCTGGGCATCGAGCCGCATGGCCCGGATTTCATGGCCGTCGGCGATCTGAACACGGTGTCGCTGGTGCCTTGGCAACCCGGCTATGCGCGCATCGCCTGTGATGGCCATGTGACCGGCAAGCCCTGGGAGTACGACACCCGCGTAGTCCTCAAACAGCAGGTGCAACGGCTCAAGGA
>RXIX01000277.1 GCA_003989075.1 Candidatus Competibacteraceae bacterium
GAAAAACCAGCACGCTACGATCAGGCATAGACACCTCGAAGTTGCATTAAAAGAATTTTTTTTAACTAAATTGAAATTTGCAAAACGCGCGCCAAACCAAATAAATTAAAATAAATTAAATAGTTAAAATAAATCCTTGACCACGCTCACGCCAGCACGCACCAGAAACCGCAAACCTTGCACCAGGTCGGCACACGCACCGTGCAAAACCCGGAGCACGCACGTCCCGGAAAATCCAGCAGGATGTTTTCGCGCCCATGAAAAAAGCCGTTCCTTTCGGAACGGCTTGTGTCGGTTTCACGCCTGCAGCGGACTTTCTAGCTGCACCCGGCTATTAACTCAGGGCGTAGACTCCGGCGCCCGGGAAACCGGCGCGGCGACCACATCGGCTGCCTTGTCGCGCTCGATCATGGCATAGGCCGAGTGATTGTGAATCGACTCGAAATTCTCCGATTCCACCGCATAGGCGATGATGCGCGGATCCTGATTCAGCCTGGCGGCAATATCGCGCACCATGTCCTCGACGAATTTGGGATTCTCGTAGGCGCGTTCGGTGACGTATTTCTCATCCGGTCGCTTGAGCAGACCATACAGCTCACAGGACGCCTCAGCCTCGGCCAGATCGATCAAATCCTCGATCCAGACAAAGCCCTGGATGCGGGCATTGATGGTCACATGCGAGCGCTGGTTATGCGCGCCATAGCGGGAAATCTTCTTCGAACAGGGGCACAGGCTGGTCACCGGCACCACCACCTTGAGATTCATCGCCGGCTGACCATCGCGAATCTCGCCGATGAAGGTCACCTCGTAATCCATCAGGCTCTGCACGCCGGACACCGGCGCGACCTTGTTAACGAAATAGCTGAAGCTCATCTCGATGTGACCAGCTTCGGCTTCGAGGCGCTCGGTCATCTCGGCCAGCATGGCCTGAAAGGAATCCACCGCGATTTCCCGCCCCGGCACATTGAGAATCTCCACGAAGCGCGACATGTGCGTGCCCTT
>RXIX01000278.1 GCA_003989075.1 Candidatus Competibacteraceae bacterium
GCCCGGCGTCTCCCCAGTCACTTCGCATGGAATCCAAGACTGCTTTCTGGCAGGACAAGACGCTCGCCGAGTTGACGTTGGCGGAGTGGGAGGCGCTGTGCGACGGTTGCGGCAAGTGCTGTTTGCACAAGCTGGAGGATGCGGCGACCGGCGCACTGTTGCGTACCAATGTTGCCTGTCGCCTGCTCGACCTGGGCAGCGGCCGCTGCAGCCGTTACGCTACGCGGCTGCGCTGGGTGCCGGACTGCGTACAGTTGACGCCGAGTCTGGTCGAGGATCTGCACTGGCTGCCCGCTACCTGTGCCTACCGGCTGCGGGCGCAGGGCCAGCCCCTGCCGGATTGGCATCCGCTGTTGACCGGTGATCCGGAGTCCGCCCAGCGCGCCGGCATGGGCGTGCGCGGCCGAGTCATCCCGGAGCGTCGCGCCCGGCACCTGGAACAGCATCTTGTTGAATGGCAATGAGTCGTCGATGATGAATATCCGCTGTCTGACCCTGGGCGCGTTTCAGGTCAATGCCTATCTGCTGGAAGATCCAGCCAGCGGCGCCTGCGCGGTGATCGATACCGGCGAGGGCGCGCAATTGGCCGAGGCGCTCGCTGCCCTCGATCCGCGTCCCGACCTGCAGGCGATCCTGCTCACCCACGCGCATTTTGATCATGCCGGCGGCCTGGTGGATGTGCAGCGCCTGTTTCCGGATGCGGTCACCTATCTGCCGGCACTGGAACGCCCGCTGTTCGAAAGCCTGCCCCATCAGGGATCGCGGCTGTTTGGTCTGCCACAGTTTGACCGGCCCTGTGGGCGTATCGATCACTACGTCGCTGATGGTGACACCATCACGATAGGCGTCTGGACCCTGCGTGTCCTGTCCACGCCCGGGCATACGCCCGGCCAGGCCTGCTATTACGACGACCGCCATGTATTTGTCGGCGATACCCTGTTCGCCGGCAGCATCGGCCGCACCGATTTTCCGCTCAGCGATCCGGAACTGATGCGCCAGAG